>NZ_JBPRKH010000019.1:0-55271 GCF_051417515.1 Capnocytophaga sp. G1920 | reverse complement strand
CCCACTGTAGACCCACTGTAGACCCACTGTAGACCCACTGTAGACCCACTGTAGACCCACTGTAGACCCACTGTAGACCCACTGTAGACCCACTGTAGACCCACTGTAGACCCACTGTAGACCCACTCATTGTTCGTCTATCCTATAAGTTTCCTATAAGCTCCATCTAATTAACCATTAATCATTAACCATTCACCATTAATCTATTTTCAATGTCGATAAATCCAAGTGATTTTTAATATAATCTCTATCAATGGCTGAACTTATAAACTTTGATAAAACATCTTCTTTATGTCCGTATTTTTTAGATAAATCACCTATCTCAGCAATATAAGGCACAAACGAGATTTGTTCATTCTCCAAAACTTCCTTATAAAGAATACCTACATCATTACCACAATGAGTGTCGTCTCTTAAAATAATATCGTAAAAAAACTTATCGTTTTCAGGTATACTGAAATAATCTTTATAGTTCACATTTGTAACATCGCAAGTGGCTACATATTGTAGAGCTCTAAATATCGCCATAGCAATATATACTCTCGTTTGTTCACGATTGTAATCATCAGAAAAGTGCCCTGCTTCAAAAAGAATAGTGGGTGTACCTAATTGTGTATACTTATCTCCCGTACAATTGATATTAAAACTATCGTCAAAACGCGCTATCTGATTAGGTATATGGTGCTGTAAAGTGTTATTCATTACTACAATCACTTCCATTGCCTTCTGCCGTACTTCATTAATACTGCGCTCTTCATTATAAGCAGGTGCTAAGAAAGAAACTGTAGCTGGCAAAGGTGTCTGTCCTACACTGAAAATAGTGCGCTGGTCGTGCAGATTAAAGCAATAATCAGGCTGTACAAGTTCATAAGCTTTCCGTAAACACTTGCTCTCAGGTTGTGTAAGTTCATCGGCATCACGGTTAAGGTCTACGCCGTTGTGATTTACACGTGTAAACACTTCAGCACCGTCGGGATTAAGCATAGGAATGCAATAAACACTTAATTCCGATAAGAAATCAGCTGTTTTAAGCTCGTTTAAAACATCGAAAAGCGCTTTGGTAGTAGTTGATTCATTACCGTGCATTTGCGACCACATAAGTATCTTTTTATGACCTTTCCCTACTCTGTACAGGTCAATAGGTGTCCCTTTAACTGAAGTACCTAAGGGTATTACCTCCTCAAAAGGGTATTTATCTAAAAGTGGGGCTATCATCGGATAAGTGATATAACGCCCAAAAAGCTGTTTTTTCATCTGTATATTAATATTTAAAAGCAAAAGTAATAAATATTCATTAAAGTACAACCTGTAATAAAGTAAAAGTTCCCTTATATTTCAGCGTTACATTTGTATCAATTAATATTTACAATTGTAAAACTATCAATAATACTAAATATACTAATCAACGATTATTATGCTCTATAAAAAGACTTTCCTTTCTATTCTGAAATACCATTTTCGTAATGATTATATCCATAGATTATTTTTATAGTAGTTTTATATAATACTATAAACGAATAATTTACGTTGTAATCATAAATAAACACTTTAATATGATGAAAAATATCCTTGTTTATACTTGTATATCTCAAAATATTGATTTACATTTGTGCATTCTTAGGAAAATAAACAAATGTTACAATGTTAAACACATCAGATTTTGCCATTCGCTTACAACAAGTGATGGATTATTACGGTTTAAATGCTGCAGCCTTTGCTGATAGCTTAGAGATTCAGCGTTCAGGGATTTCTCATCTCTTATCAGAACGCAACAAACCGAGCTTGGATTTTATCCTAAAGCTCATCGAAAAATTTCCTGAAGTAGATATGTATTGGATTACACAAGGAAAAGGAAGTTTCCCTCGTAAGGAAGATAAAGAGCTTGCCAGCGCTAAAAAAACGCAACAACCTGACCTTTTCAGTGATATTCCTGAAATAGAAATGCAAGCCCCTACTCCTGCTCCACCTTCTGTTGCAATAAAAGAAAAGCAAATAGAGACAAAAGCTTTACCATCACCCACTAATAAGCATATTAAACGAATTATTTTCTTTTATGAAGATAATCGCTTTGAGGTTTTTGAAAATTAGTAGATTGATAGTAATGAAAAAATCACTACATTTGCACCAATTTTCAATAACATAGAATGAAGAGAGATAATTCGTTATATATAAATGATACGATTGTAGCTTTGGCAACTGCTTCAGGGGTCGGTGCTATTGCTGTAATTCGCTTATCGGGAAAAGAAGCCATAGCCATAGCCGACTCGGTGTTTAAGCCTCATAGTGGAAGATCTTTACTTGAAGCTCCATCACATACAGTTCATTTAGGAACTCTCGAAAGTAAAGACCAAGTAATCGACGAGTGTTTGGCTACTATTTTCAAAGGAACTAAATCTTATACAGGTGAGCCCGTAGTTGAGTTTTCGTGTCACGGAAGTAATTATATCGTAGAAGAAGTTATCAAGCTGTGCTTGGCAAAAGGAGCTCGTTTAGCCGATGCTGGGGAGTTCACCAAACGTGCTTTTCTCAATGGCAAATTAGCACTCAATCAAGCGGAAGCCGTTGCCGATTTGATTGCCTCCGATAGTAAGGCTTCTCATCAGGTAGCATTACAGCAAATGCGAGGTGGTTTTACTTCTGAGATAGAAGGATTACGACAAGAATTATTGAACTTTACCTCATTAATAGAACTTGAATTAGACTTTTCGGAAGAAGATGTAGAGTTTGCCGATAGAACTCAGTTTAAATTGCTTTTAAGCACTATTAAAACCACTGTTTTATCTCTCTTACAATCATTTTCAGTAGGTAATGTACTAAAAAATGGTATTCCTGTGGCTATTGTAGGGAAGCCTAATGCAGGCAAATCTACTTTATTAAATGCCCTTCTGAACGAAGAACGCGCTATTGTATCGGATATTGCAGGTACTACCCGCGATACTATTGAAGAAATGCTTCATATAGGAGGTATTGCTTTTCGTTTTATTGATACCGCAGGAATTCGTGATACTCAAGACCAAATCGAGGCTATAGGCGTACAAAAAGCTAAAGAAAAGATAGAAAAAGCCTCTATTGTGCTCTACTTATTCGATGTAAAAAATAGCTCTACCCAAGAGATTATTTCTTTTGTAAAAGAAAATTACCGCGAAGGAACCAAATTTGTACTATTACACAACAAAACTGACTTATCAACAGAAAGTAATATAACTCTTTTTGATAATGAAATTTTACAATCCTTAAAAGGTTATACTGATACACTACTGAGAATATCAGCTAAAGAAGGAAACAATATTTTAGCCCTTAAAGATTTTCTCTCTCACTATGCTCAAAGTCTTAATAATACAGGTAAAGCAACTATTATTACTAATATCCGCCACTACGAAGCTCTACACAATACCTTACAAAGTATTGAAAGAATAGAGCAAGGATTACAATTACAACTTTCAGGTGACCTATTAGCTATTGATATCCGCGAAGCTCTCTATCATTTAGGCACTATTACAGGAGCTGTAAGCAATGATGAGGTCTTAGGAAACATCTTTTCCCGCTTCTGTATTGGCAAATAAGATATCTTGCTGAATATTATCCTCTTTTTTCTTCTTCCTGAACAACAAATAATAAAAGCAAGTGATAAACCACCCTACCCAAAAGAGATAAAACCCTAAATGAAAGCTCAACTTCATCATTTTGTGTGAAGTAGTTGTGAAGTCAATATAGGTAAAGTAAGCCCCTATTCCCCCTAAAATAATAAGTAAAAAGGCTAATAATCTACTAAACGATACGCTTACTTTTGTTCTAAACAGTTGTAATACAGCAATAAGTACTAACTGTATTACCAATAATAAAAGAGCCGTTTTCCACCAAGTTTTGAAAATGGTATACTCACGGTACATTGTACTTATGCCTATTTTCCCTATAAACGACATTTTGGATATTAAAACCCCAGATATAAGGCTTAATAATGCTTGTACCAAACCAAGTATAGTTACGTTTTTCATAAGTTTATTTCTTTATAATCTTCCAACCATTTTTCTCATTGTATTTCAACTTAAACTTCTGAGTAATAAAGGTTGTATTAGGATACGGGTCTTTACCAAAATTATAAAAAGGTGTTTTCTCTTTATCTAATACTACATTACAAATAACCACCTTTTCTGAGTTCTTCTCAATAGTAATCCCTTTATCATTTAATTTATAAATGATTGTTTTAACATTAGCACTGTTCTTATTCTGTTTCACAAGGTAAGGAAGTGCTTCTTTAGTAAGAGTAGGAGAGATTACATATACACTATCCTTTGAAAACCATCTCTTCCTACTTTTCTCATTATTAATATCAATAAGTCCTTCATCTGCTAATTCCTGTATAGTAATTAGCAAATCTTTGTCTTTAGTACTGTCTAACTTCTGCTTATTGGTATTAAATTTCCCTGTCTCAAATAAAGGGTTCTCTTCTAAATAATCAGCAATAAGGTTAGATACCTCATCTTTACTTATTTGATTGCTCGAATTACAAGCTGTAAAAAAGCTTAAAGCTAAAACTATGAGTGAAAAATAAAACTTCATATATCTAAATTTTTAATTATTATCTTATTAAATACTTGCCATTGCCTCATAAAAGTCGGCTTCGTCTATGCCCATATTCTGGCATACCCATTTGGCTGCTTCTATATAGCCCAATTGTTCAGCACTTGTTTCACCCAAGGGCAATTCGCCCTCGGGGGTAATGAGGTAAGTCTCACCATTATGAGTTTCAAACGCAGGGGTACCATACTCCATCTTGCGAATAGGACTCTCATTATTCCCTACTAACTCATTTAATAGCAGGTCTTCTTCATTGTAAATGAGTATTCCTCCTTTGGTTATTCCTTCTATAAATTGTTTATAAATATCTTTATTTTCTTCTATCATATCGCTGATAAGAGCTACTGTGGGGTGCAACATAGCCCCCTCTTCATTGCCTTCTATAAGCACAAATTCAGTATCAGCAAAATGCACTTGCTTCCCTTCGATAGGACTTTCAAAGTAGTAGCTCACTGGTTGATTACAAAAATCCATAGTGTGAAGCACCCTTGCCAATACTTCTTTTCTTCCTTTGTTACCTGTAATCACTACACGAGTTTTGTGTTTAAAGTATTCGTATAGAAAAGAGGTAGGCGATAGAATATTAAGTCCTAAGTGTTCTGCTTGTAATAGGTCTGGGTGTGTATGCGAAAGATGCGGGTCTACCACCACGTAATCAATTGTAGCCGTCATCTCTTCGGGGAGTGTAGTGATATGATGTCTTTTGTGTAACTCAGCCATTAACGGACGCAAATGCGTACTGGGAGCTACTATAAAATGAATGTTCATAATTTACGAATCTACTAATTTGCTAATTTTGAATATTAAAGACTCCAAAGGCGCTATATCTACTCGCAATCTTCCTTTACCATTTGCAATCTGTAAGGTAGTGTGTTTTTCATTGTAAAGAGCATCGGTAAGCGTATAAGTACCATCGTTTAAGAACCAACTACCCAACAAGTAATCTGGCAACTGCAAGTCAAAACCAAAATAGTCGTGCTCACTAAAATTGCTCACAATCACCCACTGTTCGTCCTCATTGCCTCTTGCAAAACTGTACACCCTATCGTTGTAATACTCAGTATGCTGTCGATTGTATTGGTGCAAATCAATATAAGCCCCATTTACTTTTAAGTTGAGCAATCGCTGGTAGAAATTGCGTAAAGAACGTTCTGTTTCTGATAACTGACCGCCGTCAAAGCGTTTGTTATTCACCCAACGCTGGTGTGCAGGAACACCTATATAATCAAAAATAGACGTGCGCGACGGACTACCAAATCCTGCTACTTCCGCTGCTTTCTCCCCTACTTCCTGACCAAAATACAGCATCACTGGCGACTCGCTAATAAACGTAGAGACTGTCATCGCGGGTTTAGCTTTTTCAGCATATCCCGCAAACTCAGGCGAAGCTATGCGCTGTTCGTCGTGGTTTTCCAAGAAGTGTAACATACGATGTGCAATATCGGCAAGGTTGTGCTGTATAGGGGCAATGGCATCGGTGCTGTGTCCGTGAGTCACAATATTGCGCAAAGTCTCGTAAAGTTGCACTTTGTCGTATAGATAGTCCATCTTGCCTAAATGCAGATAAGGACGATATTCATTAGGATTGTATACTTCAGCCAATAAAAATGCCTTTGGATTTTGGTGCTTGATAGCCGAATTGAGATAACTCCAGAACTCTACCGGTACCATTTCAGCCATATCATAACGGAAGCCGTCTACTCCTTTCCCGAGCCAATACAAGGCTATATCTTTAAATTTTCTCCAAGTGTCGGGTACTGTTTTATCAGCCCAAAAGTGGTAATGCCCTTCACTATCTTCATTCTCAAAGCTTGCTGGTAGTTCAACAAAATCCTTAGTGCCGTCAGGTCGTACCCCGTAGTTGAGTTTTACCGTTTCATACCAGTCATTGCGGTCGGGTTTAGAAGCGCGTGCGCCATTACCCGTCCATTTGGCAGGAAACTCATGATACTCACCATAAATACCCTCAGGCAACTGAAAAGCTTCATTAGGATTGTAATAGAAATTGTTATTTACCGCATATTGTACGGTGGTATCATCGTCTTCGCCAAAACCGCGTGTGCCTTCCGGCTTGGCTATACTCTCATACCGACGCGCCACGTGGTTAGGCACTATGTCCATTATTACTTTCAATCCGCATTGGTGGGTACGGGCAATCAGGTCTTCCCATTCCTCCAAGCGTTGTGTAGGGTCATCGGCAAGGTCGGGGTTTACAGTGTAGTAATCCTTAATAGCATAAGGCGAACCGGCACGACCTTTTACCACTGCAGGAAAGTCGTTGCTGATGCCATAAGCCGTATAGTCGGTAGTAAGGGCGTGGTGTAGCACCCCCGTAAACCAAATATGTGTTACTCCTAATGCTTTGAGTTCTTCAAGAGCTTTTGTAGTAAAGTCAGCAAACTTACCTACACCGTTCTCTTCTATCGTCCCCCAAGGTTTATTAGTGGTATTAGTATTGCCAAAAAGCCTTGTAAGCACCTGATATACTACTATTTTATTATCATTCATTACCCTCATATTCCAAAAGTATTAACCACTAACCATTAATCGTTAACCATTACAAATCGCCCGTACGGCTCGTACCCATAAGCATTAGGTAGGCTTTGAGAAACTCATCTAATTCACCGTTCATTACGCTATCTACATCAGTAGATTCGTAATTGGTGCGTACGTCTTTCACAAGTTTGTAGGGGTGCATTACATAGTTGCGTATTTGTGAGCCCCATTCTATCTTCATCTTTCCTGCCTCTATCTCATCGCGCTTGGCTTGACGCTTTTTGAGCTCTATCTCATACAACTGCGATTTGAGTAGTTGCAACGCCTTGTTCTTATTATCTAACTGACTGCGGGTCTCGGAATTCTCGATAATGATACCCGTAGGGTGGTGACGCAAACGCACAGCTGTCTCTACCTTGTTTACATTCTGCCCTCCAGCACCACTGGAGCGCATCGTCTCAAAGGTAATATCAGCGGGATTAATATCTATTTCAATAGTATCATCTACCAAAGGGTACACGTATACCGAGGCAAAAGAGGTATGGCGTTTAGCATTACTATCAAAAGGTGAGATGCGTACCAAGCGGTGTACGCCATTTTCACCTTTTAGGTAACCAAAAGCGTATTCCCCTTCAATCTCTATGGTAACCGTTTTTACTCCTGCCACATCGCCTTCTTGGAAGTTAAGTGTTTTTACCTTATATTTTTGGTTATTGCACCACATCGTGTACATACGTAGTAGCATCGATGCCCAGTCACAGCTTTCAGTACCACCTGCACCTGCCGTAATTTGCAATACCGCACTCATCGTATCGCCCTCGTCCGAAAGCATATTGCGGAACTCCAATGCTTCAATAGCGTGTAAGGCTTGGGCGTATTGGTGGTCTACATCCTCCGCAGTAGCTTCACCTTCTTTAAAAAAGTCAAGTAGTACTTCTATATCCGAGGTAAGATTTTCGGCTTCCTCATAGTCTTCCACCCATTTCTTTTTAGTGCGAAGCTCGCGCATCACTTTCTCAGCTTCTTTGGCATTATCCCAAAAGTCAGGTGCAAAAGTCTTTTCTTCTTCGTTGCTTATTTCAATGCGTTTGGCATCTACGTCAAAGATACCTCCTTAACGCACCCAGGCGATTCACTAAATCCTTTACTTGTTCGTTGTTTGTCATACTTTTAGGATCTCAGCTTCTTTTACAGCTAATACTTCTTCTACTTTCTTGATGTATTTGTCGGTGAGCTTTTGCACACGCTCTTCAGCTTCTTTCTTCACATCGTCCGAAGCTTCTACCTTTTTAATCTCTTTATTAGCGTCTTGTCGGGCGTTGCGCACACTTATTTTAGCGTCTTCACCTTCACCTTTGGCTTGTTTCACGAGCTCTTTACGGCGTTCTTCGGTAAGTGGTGGTACGGTGATAATCACCATTTCACCATTGTTCATTGGGTTAAAGCCCAAGTTAGCTATTTGGATAGCTTTCTCAATAGGCTGAATCATTTTCTTTTCCCAAGGTTGAATAGAGATAGTACGAGAGTCGGGAGCTGATACATTGGCTACCTGACTAAGAGGTGTTTGCACCCCGTAGTAGTCTACCATTACACTACTTACCATTTGCGGACTCGCCTTGCCAGCGCGGATATTGGCTAAAGCCTTATCTAAGTGTTGCAATGCCTCTTGCATCGCTTCGCTCGTAGTTTCTAAGATAATATTAATTTCTTCGTTCATTGTATATTGTTTTTAATTATTTGTTAGTTGTTAGTCTTCAATTGTTAAAGAAGCGTCGCAATATAACCATTAACCATTAATCATTAACCATTAACCATTAATCATTAACCATTAATCATTAATCATTAACCATTAATCATTAATCATTAACCATTAATCATTAACCGTCGTTCCTACGTTTTCGCCTGCTACTACTTTAGCGAGGTTGCCTTTTTTGTTCATATCGAATACGATGATAGGCAAATGGTTTTCTTGGCTAAGGGTAAAAGCCGTCATATCCATTACTTTGAGGTTTTTATCAATACACTCATTAAAAGAGATATGGTCAAACTTCACCGCATTAGGGTCTTTTTCAGGGTCGGCATTGTAGATACCATCTACACGAGTACCTTTAAGGATTACATCGGCATTGATTTCGATAGCGCGAAGTACCGCTGCCGAATCGGTCGTAAAGTAAGGATTACCCGTCCCCGCTCCAAAAATCACTACGCGTCCTTTTTCTAAGTGGCGTACTGCACGACGTTTGATAAAAGGCTCGGCTATAGCTTCCATCTTGATAGCTGTTTGCAAACGGCTAAAAAGTCCTTCGTCTTCTAAGGCACTTTGTAGGGCAAGCGAGTTGATAACGGTAGCCAGCATACCCATATAGTCGCCTTGCACTCTATCCATACCATTGCTGGCACCAGCTACCCCGCGGAAGATATTCCCCCCGCCAATTACTATGGCCACTTGCACGCCTTGGTTCACTACCTCCTTAATTTCGGCAGCGTATTCTTTTAAACGCGCGGGGTCAATACCGTACTGGCGACTTCCCATAAGGGCTTCCCCGCTGAGTTTTAGTAAAATTCGTTTGTATTTCATATATGAAAAATGTATTTTATCTAAAAAGTCTGTTTTATAACAAATCGTATATACGTACTTATTTTGGGGGCAAAGATAATGATTAATTAACAATTAACAACATACCATTGAGAATTAAATTCGCAAAATGCGTTCTTTTTTTCTTTCATTTTCACTTTGTCCCCCTCTTATTCTTAATTTTTCTTCGTCTTTTCCCTATCTATCCGTGTGGCTCGCACCGTTATTTGTATAAACTTTGCCAAAGTTTCAAATCTTTGGCAATGTTAAAATCCACTAATAACCTTCTTTTTATCTCTGCCTTAGTTTCAACTTTCCTTCTACTTAGGTTCGTTGTTCCTTCGTTCATCGTTCGTCTTTTATTCGTTGTAGACCCACTGTAGAGCTACTGTAGAGCCACTGTAGAGCCACTGTAGAGCCACTGTAGAGCCACTGTAGAGCCACTGTAGAGCCACTGTAGAGCCACTGTAGAGCCACTGTAGAGCCACTGTAGAGCCACTATAGACCCACTGTAGACCCACTGTAGACCCACTGTAGCCCCACTGTAGACCCACTCTCCCTTCGCCTGTTGTTCGTTTATCCTATAAGTCTTCTTAATTTCACCATTAATCATTAACCATTAACCATTAACCATTAATCAATATTTGCTTATTTAATAATTACTTCGTACCTTTGCACTATCATTTAATGAAAATAAGAATTAAAGAAGTATAATGCAACAGTCTGTTTTCAGTACTGATATTACACATCAAGATGAGAATGTACTATTGAAAAATGTTACTAATGCTAAAGTTAGCTTTTTCGTGTAAACAAATAACTAAAAATTAAATACATATGAAAAGAATTTATGTTTTATTATTCGTAATGTTCTTGTTAGCTTGCAAGAATGATGACCAAGCACAACCCCTCCCTGTTGTACCTCCTACTCCTAACCCTCCTACCACCACTACTCCCACTACTGAGGAGCCCATCCCTCCTGTAAAAATTACAGTACCCGAGGAGTTAAAAACTTACTATAAAGGGTTTGATTTCACTAAAACGGGGACAGCTTTGTATGATGATTTGGCAGCTCTTACTATCGCTAAGCATAAAAATCAATTAGGTTATGGTGAGCGCCATAAATATCTTTATAAAGCCGATGCAAGCCTTAAAAATCCACAAAATGTTGTACTGGTTTATACAGGAGAAGAACGTTTCTGGAGAGAGTACAATAGTGGAAGTAACACTTATAAACCCCAAACATTCAATACAGAACACATCTATCCACAATCAAAGTATAAGGGAGATGCTAAAGGTGATTTACATCATCTAAAAGCTTGTGATAGTAAACTAAATGGTAGTAGAGGAAATATTCCTTTTACCGATGGTAAAGGGAAAGCTGGTCGTACAAAAGGCGCTTGGTATCCAGGAGACGAATGGAAAGGAGATGTTGCACGAATGATTATGTATATCAACTTACGATATCACGACAGAATAGACGATGTTATTGTATTAGGAGGACTTCAAGTTCTCCTAAAATGGAATGACGAAGATCCCGTTTCTGACCTTGAACGTCAGCGTAACAATGTGATTGAAAAGGCACAAGGTAACCGTAATCCGTTTATTGATTTTCCTCAATTGGTGCGTCCAGCATACAAAGGTTATAAGCAGTAGTATTTATGGAGAATGAACCTCTGTACATACTCAAAAAGTATTGGGGGTACGACGGTTTTCGCAACTCTCAAGAAGCTGTTATCAACTCAGTATTATCCGGAAAAGATATCTTAGCCTTATTGCCTACGGGTGGAGGAAAGTCTATTACTTTTCAAGTGCCTGCTATGATGAAAGAAGGCATCTGTATAGTTGTTTCTCCCTTAGTAGCCCTAATGACAGACCAAGTAGAGGCGCTTAAAAATAGAGAAATACGTGCACTATCGTTATCGGGAGGTCTCCCCTACCCTGAGTTGGAACGCTTGCTAAACAATGCTCTCTATGGGCAATACAAATTCTTATACCTGTCCCCTGAACGTCTGCAACAGGAATTGGTGCGCTCTTATCTCAAAGCAATGTCTATTAACTTAATAGTGATAGACGAAGCACATTGTGTATCACATTGGGGTAAAGATTTTCGTCCTGCTTATTTACAGTGTAAATGGCTGAAAGAAGAATTTCCTAACGTCCCATTATTGGCACTCACAGCTTCGGCAACGCATCAAGTACAGCAAGATATCTTACATCATTTAGGTATAGAAAATGCTACTATTATCAGTACTTCTTTAGCACGCCCTAATATCGCTTACAAAGTATATAAGGTTTCCGATAAATGGCACGAGTTACTACAACTGTTAAGAAAGACCGAAGGGAGTGCTATCGTATACTTACGAAGCAGAAATGGTTGCATACAATTGGCTGAACTCTTGGAGAATCACGGTATCTCAGCAGCCTATTTTCACGGAGGTCTTCCTGCCGAAGAAAAGAATCAAAAGCTCAGTATGTGGTTGCTCAACGATGTGCGTGTAATGGCAGCTACCAATGCTTTCGGAATGGGAATAGACAAACCTGATGTGCGCTTCGTAATTCATTGGGATATACCTCAAACCTTAGAGGACTATTTTCAAGAGGCTGGACGCGCAGGTCGTGATGGTAACCCAGCCGAAGCCATCTTATTCTATGGTAAAATCGACGTTGAAAATGCTAATAAACTGCTAAAAGATTACTTGGTAGACATTCCTTTCCTCAAGCTACTTTATGCAAAACTTAATGCTTATTTTCAAATAGCAATAGGTGAAGGACAAGAAGGGGTATTCAGTTTCTTCTTCCCCGACTTCTGGAAGCGTTATCAGCTATCACCCATAAAGTCCTATAATGGCTTGCAAGTGTTAGACCGAATGTCTATTATCTCACTCAGTCAGCAATTTTACAAGAAGGTTACTTTGCATATTACAGCACCTACCCCTCAACTTATTACTTATTTACAAACACATCGTTATCTAAAAAACCTTGTTATCTATCTCATAAGATCTTACCCTCTTATCTACAGTCAGCCTATAGCTTTGGAGATGGAAAAAATCACTGAACTCACAGAGCTCGACTATCGTGATATCATCAAGAATTTAGAACGTTTGCACAATGATGGAATGGCTATCTTAAAAAACGAAGCTTCTGATATTCAAATTGTCTTTAATGTGCCTCGTGATGATGACCGCACTATTAATAGTATTTCTAAGAACTTAAAAGAGTATAATCACACCAAGCTAACCTTGCAAGAAGCAGTATTCCGCTATCTTCAAAATGAGGATACTTGTCGGAACATCCAGCTCTTAGAATACTTCGGTGAAAAATCCGAAAAGCCTTGTGGAGTATGTTCAAATTGTATTGCCAAACTACCTCCTCCAAAAGTTGATAAAAAAGAGGTTAAAGAAGCAGTTTGGAGTTTATTGAAGTCTAAACCTATAACTCCCAATGAGCTCCTTATCGCATTGCCATTCCCTGCAAAAGATATCAATAAGGTTTTGGAAGAACTTTTGTATATGCAAAAAATAGCTTATAACAACTGTAATGAATTAGTTGTTAATTCCTAATTTATGCGTACCTTTGCACTTTGTAATCATAATCCCTATTTGTGAAAGAGTTATTACAATTATTCGCAGAAAATAGCACTTATAAAAGTTTATTAACTGAAATTAAAGCACATCATAATACCGTTGCCAATGGTTTGGCAGGGGCTTCTCTGTCCTTACTTATAGCTAATGTTTATACTAATACCAAGCGTCCGCTATTGGTGCTCTTGCCCGACAAAGAAGAAAGTGCCTATTTGCTAAACGACTTAGAGACCTTAGTAGGCGAACAAGTTCTCTTCTTTCCTGATAGCTATCGCCGCCCGTATCAAATTGAAGATACCGATAACGCCAACGTGTTACTGCGTGCTGAAGTGCTCAATCAGCTGAGCAATAGTGGGCAACCTCTCATAGTAGTCTCCTACCCCGAAGCGCTCTTCGAGAAAGTTATCACTCGTAAGCAATTAGAGCAAAATACCTTAAAGATTAACAAAGGAGACCAACTAACCATTGAACTCTTGAACGAAGTGCTTTTCTCCTATAATTTCAATCGCACTGATTTTGTAACCGAACCTGGCGAGTTTTCAGTACGCGGGGGGATTGTTGATGTTTTTTCTTTCTCAAATAACGAACCTTACCGCATTGAATTCTTTGGCAATGAAGTAGAGAGTATTCGCACCTTCGATGTCGAAACACAGCTCTCAACAACACAGCTTTCTAAGATTACCATTATTCCTAACGTCGAAAACAAAGAAGGTAATGAGGTACGTCAATCATTTTTAGAGTATATCAGCGAACAGACCCTTTTAATATCTAAGGAAACATCTACTTTTGGAGCAAAAATCGACAAGCTTTTCACTAAAGCTACTGACATTTACGAAAAGCTCCCTAATGAAGTAAAACACAGTACACCCGATGTACTATATTGCCAATCAGAAGATTTATTAAGCCAAATGGGAAGATTTCAGCAAATAAATATAAATCTTCCCTCATCTTTCTCCAAAGGCGAAAAAGAGATTATTTTTCGCACTACACCACAGCCCTCATTCAACAAGCAATTCGAGCTACTTATCAGTTATTTAAACGATAAACACACTGAGGGATACCAAAACTATATCCTCTGTGGCACTGAGCAACAAGCCAAACGCTTCCACGACATTTTTGAGGAGATGGAACAAAAAGTGCATTACCAAACACTACTGCTTTCTCTACACGCGGGCTTTATAGATAATGAGCACAAGCTGAATATCTTTACTGATCATCAAATATTTGAGCGTTACTACAAATTCCAGCTGAAGAACGGTTATGCCAAAAAACAAGCCATTACGCTCAAAGAGTTAATGCAATTAGAAGTAGGCGACTATGTAACCCACATCGACCACGGTATTGGTAAATTTGCTGGATTACAGAAGATAGAAGTTGAAGGCAAGCAACAAGAGGCTATCAAACTGATTTACGGCGACCGCGATGTCCTATTCGTAAGCATTCACGCCCTGCATAAAATCACTAAATACAACGGTAAGGACGGCAAACCACCTAAGATATACAAATTAGGTTCTGGAGCGTGGAAGGCGCTCAAGCAGAAGACAAAAACAAGAGTGAAGGAAATAGCCTTCAACTTGATTCAGTTGTATGCTAAACGTAAGGAATCTAAAGGGTATGCATACTCTCACGACAGCTATATGCAGAACGAACTGGAAGCCTCTTTCCTATATGAAGATACACCCGACCAAAGCAAAGCTACTGCCGAAGTAAAAGCTGATATGGAGAGTCCAAAACCTATGGACAGGTTGGTGTGTGGTGATGTTGGGTTTGGAAAAACCGAAGTAGCTATTCGTGCTGCCTTCAAAGCGGTAGACAACGGCAAGCAGGTAGCAGTATTGGTACCTACTACGGTACTCGCTTTTCAGCACTTTCAAACCTTTAGCCAGCGTATGAAAGACTTCCCTGTGCGCATCGATTATCTCAACCGTTTCCGCACAGCTAAGGAAAAGAAAATTATCTTAGAAGAACTGGCAAATGGTCAATTAGATATCATCATCGGAACTCATCAAATAGTAGGCGAAAAAGTAGCTTATAAAGATTTAGGTCTACTGATAGTAGACGAAGAGCAAAAGTTTGGTGTAGGCGTAAAGGATAAGCTCAAAACTCTCAAAGAAAACCTCGATGTGCTCACCCTCACTGCTACACCTATCCCCCGAACCTTACAGTTCAGCTTAATGGCAGCCCGCGACCTATCAGTAATCAATACACCACCCCCTAACCGCTACCCTATCGATTCTCAAGTAGTACCTTTCAGCGAAGAGATAATACGCGATGGTATTCGTTATGAAATTCAGCGAGGCGGACAAGTGTTCTTTATGCACAACCGTGTAGAGAATATTCAGGAAGTAGCAGGTATGATTCAACGCCTATTACCTGATGCACGTATAGCCATTGGTCACGGACAAATGGACGGCAAAAAATTAGAAGAAACAATGTTAGCCTTTATGGATGGTGCTTACGATGTATTGGTAGCTACTACTATCATTGAAAATGGTTTAGATGTACCCAATGCTAATACCATCTTCATCAATAATGCACATAATTTTGGCTTATCCGATTTACACCAAATGCGTGGACGTGTAGGTAGAAGCAACAAAAAAGCTTTCTGTTACTTTATCACCCCTCCGTTGGTAGCGATGAGTGATGATGCCCGCAAGCGTATTGAAGCTATAGCTCAGTTCTCCGATTTAGGAAGCGGGTTAAATATTGCTATGAAAGATTTAGAAATTCGCGGAGCTGGTGACCTCTTAGGCGGGGAACAAAGTGGATTTATCAATGAGTTAGGCTTCGAAACTTATCAGAAAATATTGCAAGAAGCTATAGTAGAGCTCAAAGAAAATGAGTTCTCAGAACTATATCACACTGCCGAAGAAGATAAAACTTACCTCACCGATACTCAAATAGACACCGATTTTGAATTGCTCTTTCCTGATACCTATGTCAATAGAGTGGCAGAACGACTCAATCTTTATAACGAACTGAGTAATTTACCCAATGAGGAAGCTTTACAGCAGTACCAACGCAATCTTACCGACCGTTTTGGCAAACTTCCTCCCCAAGCTATCGACTTGCTCAACAGCGTGCGAGTGAAATGGATAGCTACTCGTATGGGAATTGAAAAGCTCGTGATGAAAAACGGTAAGATGACAGGCTATTTTATCTCCGACCAAAACAGTCCATTTTACCAAAGTGAGCGTTTTCAAAAGGTACTACTCTTTGTACAACGTTACCCTAACAAGTGTCGTATGCAAGAGAAAGAAACCCGTAACGGGTTGCGTTTGCTCCTTATTTTTGAAGGAATCAATACTGTGTATCAAGCCTTAAAAGTAATGCAGTTATTAGATGCATAGAAAGATTAGTATCGTCTAATTATTTAATCATAGGCTACTTATGGTAGCCTCTATAACAGTCACTAAATGAAAAAGAAAACGAATAATGTAGCTCCCACTGATGTACTTGAAGTTCAAGGCGCACGGGTGCATAACCTCAAAAATATAGACCTTTCCATACCTCGCGAAAAGCTTGTAGTCTTCACAGGACTTTCAGGTAGTGGTAAATCCTCTTTGGCTTTTGATACTATTTATGCCGAAGGACAACGCCGTTATATCGAGACTTTCTCGGCTTATGCTCGCCAGTTTCTCGGGGGATTAGAGCGCCCTGATGTAGATAAAATCGACGGACTCTCGCCTGTGATTGCTATCGAACAGAAAACTACCTCCAAATCACCGCGCTCTACAGTGGGTACTATCACCGAAATCTACGACTTCTTGCGCCTGCTATTTGCCCGTGCTTCCGATGCTTATAGCTACGTAACGGGCGAAAAGATGGTAAGTTATACCGATAACCAAATTCAGGAACTCATTACCAAGGAATACAAAGGCAAACGCATTAACCTATTAGCTCCTGTGGTACAATCGAGAAAAGGACATTATCGCGAGCTTTTTGAGCAGATTGCTAAACAAGGCTTTGTAAAGGTGCGTACCGATGGCGAAATTCGTGATATCGAAAAAGGTATGAAGCTCGACCGTTACAAAACACACGATATTGAAATCGTGATCGACCGTATGCTAATTGATGATACTGACGATACCCAAAAACGCCTACAAGAAAGTATCAAAATTGCAATGAACTACGGCGACGATGTGCTAATGGTTTTAGAACACGACCAAAAAAAAGCTCACTATTTCAGCAGACACTTGATGTGTCCTTCTTCGGGCATTTCATATCCTCTTCCTGAACCTAATACTTTCTCGTTTAACTCTCCCAAAGGAATGTGTCCGCACTGCAATGGGTTGGGTGAAGTACAAGAAATCAACCTCTCTAAAATTATCCCCGACCCTTCTATCTCTATCAAGAACGGAGGGATTACAGCAGTAGGAGAGCAAAAGAACACTTGGATATTCAAACAATTAGAGCTCATTGTACAGAAGTTCGGACATAAGCTCTCCGACCCTATTGAGGCACTTCCTAAAGAAGCGATGGATATTATTCTCTATGGTGGTAAAGATAAATACGCTATCAAATCGGATGTATTAGGCATTACACGCAATTTTGAAATTGATTTTGAAGGTATCATCAACTTCATCAAAAGCCAGCACGAAAATGCTGATATGGCAGCTATCAAGCGCTGGGCTGAAGAGTTTATGGATACTATTCCTTGCGAGGAATGTCACGGCACTCGCTTGCGCAAAGAGGCTCTTTACTTTAAAATAGCTGATAAAAATATAGCTGAACTATCAGCCTTAGATATTGCAGATTTATTGGTGTGGTTCAAATCTCTACCTGAGCATCTCTCTACCAAACAGCGCAAAATAGCGGAAGAAATTATCAAAGAAATCACCACCCGACTACAATTCCTCATAGATGTAGGGCTTACTTATTTAGCTCTTAACAGAAGTTCTAAATCGTTGTCTGGAGGAGAAGCTCAACGTATCAGACTGGCAACGCAGATAGGTTCTCAACTCACAGGGGTACTCTATATACTCGATGAACCTAGCATTGGTTTGCATCAGCGAGATAACAAAAGGCTTATCAACTCGCTGAAATCGCTCAGAGATATTGGCAACTCAGTAATTGTGGTAGAACACGATGAAGAAATGATACAAGAAGCCGATTATGTAGTGGATATAGGACCTAAAGCGGGCGTAAATGGAGGGGATATTATCTTTCAAGGAACACCTAAAGAATTGCTAAAAGCAAATACCATCACCGCCGACTATATGAGTGGGAGAAAGAAGATTGAAATACCCACCCAAAGGCGCAAAGGTAACGGCAAAGAAATTATTTTAAAAGGCTGTACGGGCAATAACTTGAAGAACATAACCGTAAAATTCCCATTAGGGGTAATGATAGGGGTAACAGGTGTATCGGGAAGTGGCAAATCAACACTTATTAACGAGACACTGTATCCTATCTTGAATGCTCATTTCTTTAATGGCGTAAAAAAACCGATGCCTTACAAGAGCATTGAGGGCTTAGAATATATTGATAAGGTAATCGACATCGACCAATCACCTATTGGGCGTACACCACGTTCAAATCCTGCTACCTACACAGGTGTTTTCAGTGAAATACGCAACCTTTTCACCCAAGTACCCGAAGCGCAAATACGTGGCTACAAACCAGGTAGATTTAGTTTCAACGTGAAAGGCGGTAGATGTGAAACCTGTGAAGGCTCAGGCTTAAAGGTGATTGAAATGAACTTCCTACCCGATGTCTATGTACCTTGTGAGACTTGTAAGGGAAAACGTTTTAACCGTGAAACGCTTGAAGTGCGATACAAAGGGAAATCTATTGCTGATGTACTCGATATGACCATAAGTGAGGCAGTAAAATTCTTTGAACCTATCCCTAAAATATACCGCAAACTAAAAACTATTGAAGAGGTAGGTTTAGGCTACATCACTTTAGGGCAACAATCTACTACCCTTTCAGGAGGAGAAGCCCAACGGGTGAAGTTAGCCACAGAGCTTTCTAAAATAGACACGGGCAATACTTTTTATATATTAGATGAACCTACTACAGGACTACATTTTGACGATGTGAAGGTACTTCTCGAAGTACTCGACCGTTTGGTAGATAAGGGCAATACTGTTCTGGTGATAGAGCACAACCTCGATGTTATCAGAAAAGTAGACCATATCATAGATATAGGGCACGATGGAGGAAAGGCAGGTGGCGAAGTAATAGCCTTTGGTACTCCTGAAGAGGTAGCTAAAAACAAGAAGAGTTTCACTGCTGAGTATCTGATTAGTTTTCTTACTCTCTTACTTTCTTTATTCTATTTCTGAAAATCGTATTTAGTAATAGAACTTATATTTAAAAAAAATGTATAAAAATTTTGTATAAGTGAATAAAAGTTGTACCTTTGCGAGGTATATTTATATGTAAACGCTATGAAACAGAAAATACAACTTGTGTTAGTCTTGCTATTCTTATTTGCAGGAGTGGTTCACGCCCAGATGAAAAACATTACTGGGGAAGTTCTCGATGAGAACAATCAACCTATGCCATCGGTTGCAGTAATTATTAAAAACACACGTTCAACAAAAGCTACTAAAGGTGTTTCAACGAATACTGATGGTAAGTTTGAACTCAAAGCCAAAGTAGGTGATGTGCTTGAGTTTAGTTTTTTAGGATATGAATCCCAGCAAAGAAAAGTAGAGGGTAAAAATAAGAATATTAACTTTAAGGTAGTCTTAAAGCCTCAAATGATAGAGCATATTGATCATATCCTAATAGGTAAGCGAAAATATTCTACTGCTCTAGGAATTTATCAAGAAGGGGAAGTTTTACCCTATCAACAACAAAAAGTTTCAGACAAGGACCTCACTCAAGTCAAGCAAGCAAATTTTGTGAATAGCCTTGATGGTAGAGTTGCAGGTTTGCATATCCAGCGAAGTGCTACAGGTATTGGTGGGGCTACAAAAGCTACTATGCGTGGAGTTCGCTCACTCTTTGGTGATAATAATGTACTGTACGTGATAGATGGAATGCCCATCGCTAACCAAGCTGAAAGAGATATTGGAGGCGATGGTAGAGATACCAGCGAAGGTATTTCTGACCTCAATCCTGAGGATATTGAAGAAGTAGTTGTATTACAAGGAGCACAAGCAACGGCACTCTATGGAGCTTCAGCTGCCAATGGTGTGGTACTCATTCGCACTAAAAAAGCTGAAAGTAACCAATTTAAAATTAACCTTTCTTCTTCAATAGAGTTTGTAAATAAACTCACAAAGCCTGAGTTTCAAGAAACATATGGCAATGAGTTAGGACAATACACTTCACTGTCCACTCGTGCTTTACCTAAGGGTACTTCTTTTAATATAAATGATTTTTATAAAACTGGACACGTGTACCAGAATGCAGTAAGCATTTCAGGAGGTATAGATTTTAAAGAAGGTAAAAATAAAACTTACGCTTCATTAGCTTCTTTACAATCAGGTGGTATAGTGCCCAACAGCATATATAACCGTTATAATGCTTATTTGCACAATACTACTTCTCTGTTAAATGATGCTTTACAAATAGACCTTTCGGGGAACTATATCCGTCAGTATGAACGCAATCAAGTAGCCTCTGGTATCGCTTTCAATCCTATAGTGGGCTTGTACTTATACCCAAGAGGGGAACAATTTGGTCAAGAACGTTATTTTGAACGTTATGATGCTACCACAGGTTATGCTAAGCAATATTGGATTGCAGGTTCAGGTACGCCCGATACATCAGCTAACTTAGGTGAAAATGTCCAAAATCCTTATTGGATAGCGTACAGAAATTTACGTCCTACTACTAAAGATCGCTATATGTTTTCAGGTAAAGTAAGCTATAAAATTATAGGAGATTTAGACGTAGTAGCACGCTTCCGTATAGATAATACAGCCTCTACAATGGACGATAAGCGGTATGCTTCTACGCTTCCTGCTTATGCAGGTATTAATGGTTATTATGCTCATTGGAAAGAGACTTTCAAACAACAATATGCCGATGTACTCTTACATTACAATAAAAATCTATCGAATGACTTCAGTTTAGATGCTCATTTAGGAGCTTCGTATGAATGGTACAATACTCAAGTAGAAGGTTACAAAGGTAATCTGCATAACGTAAATAATTTTACTCAAAGCAATATCACAACTCCTACAGCTATAACCCACCCATTGTGGGGAAAACGGAGTAACACAGCCTTCTTTGCAATGGCTGAAGTAGGTTGGCAATCTAAGATTTATCTCACTCTCACAGGTCGTGCTGATAAACCGTCCGATTATCCTTCTACAAATAAAAATATGGTCTTCAGTCCATCAGTAGGTGTTTCAGCTTTGTTACATCAATTTATAGGTATAGATAAAGATATATTAAGTTATGCAAAATTGCGTGGAGGCTATAGTCAAGTAGCAGCTCCTATGAGTTATGCGGGCTTAGGGGTAGCTGAAACGTCTCGCGCTTGGATTGGTAATACTTATAGTTTGCCTAACTATCCTACTGATTTACAGTTAGAGCGTACCACTTCTTATGAAGTAGGCTTAGATACCCAATGGTTTAACAATCTTTCTTTTAACGCTACTTTCTATCATACTCGTACTAATAATCAATTAGTACCTATTGTATGGCAACAAGCAGGTGAAGTGCAAAATCAAGGAGTAGAAGTTGCTTTAAGGTATACTTATCCTAATACTTCTAAAGGGGTAAATTGGGAAACTCAGCTTGTTGCTTCTACTAATAAGAACAAGATTGTGAGTTTACCTAACGAGATAGCCAACGGTATGTATACCTTACGTAAAGGTGGTGAAATAGGTGATATATACGATGCAAATGGCAACAAATTAGGCTCTACCAATCCCGATTGGCTACTAGGCTGGCAAGGGAAGATGATCTATAAGAATTTCGATTTGAATTTCTTGTTTAAAGCGCGTTTGGGAGGAATAGTTTTTTCAGAAACAGAACGTTATTTCGATCGCTATGGGGTGTCTAAAGCCTCTGCCGATAACCGAGCTAACTATGCTACTTTCATAGCTAATAGAACGGCTTCTGATTATCAATATTCGGCTACCAATATTCGTCTACAAGAAGCTGCCCTTACCTATCATTTTAGAGAAGGATTCATTGTAAAAGGCTTAAAAGACCTCAGTGTATCATTAGTAGGCAACAACCTGCTAATGCTCTATAACAAAGCATCTTTTGACCCCGAAATAGTGCCTTCTGTAGGTACTTATGGCAGTGGATACGACAAATTTATGTTGCCTTCTGTAAGAAGCTATGGACTTAATGTGAAAATGCAATTCTAAAATTCTACAAAGATGAAAAAGATACTTTTAATACTTGGCTTACTAAGTGTAATAGCTTGTCAAGACGAAACTACCGACAAAACGCCTCAGGCTCCCAATGTATATCAGGGAGTATTTCTCGATGGTAATAATGTCGTTGAGGTATACGTACAAGAATACCAAGATAACAAGATTCAAAACTTAAAGGTGAAACTGATAAGAGCTGCAGGTAAGATAGTATCAGCTCAACTTATCACAGGTGATGCTCAAACCTTAACTGACTATAATGCACAATATGGTACGGATTACAAACTCTTACCTACTGATAAATATAGTATTGATGAAAATGCTATCTTCAATACTTATGAAACAGAAACTCCTATTGATATTACCATTAGTGAACTAACGTTTCCTAACAACGAAGTGTATGCGCTACCCATACAAATAAGAGGTAGAAATAATATTGAAGCTATTGCAGGACAAGACCGTTTGCTATTAGTAGTACATAAAGAAGCAAGAACAAAAGTATTAAGTATGGCAACTACAAAAGCTATTACAGAAGAAGCTCTATCTAATAACGAGCTCCCTCAATGGACTTTTGAAGCTACAATTAATTGCTCAAATCTCATAGGAAGCAACCCAATAGTAGGAGTAACATCTAATACTCATCAAGTTGAGATAGGCTTTACAAACAATCAATTAGACGTAAAAGCTTCGGGTATTTCAATATTAATACCTGCTGAGGTATTTAAGGCACAAACTAATAAATGGTATCCTATTGCAGTAACCTGTGACGGCAATACCCTGCGTGTATATGTAGAAGGAAAAGAGGTAGGTTCTAAAACAGCAAATACTAATAGTAGAATTTATGTAAAAGATTTATGGTTTGCGGGAGCTAATGAGCTTCTCAGAGAGGTGCGTTTGTGGAAACGAGCCTTAACCCAAAAAGAAATACAATTACAGTTGTGGAGAACTCTTAAACCCACAAATGATTTACTGCTTTATTATCCTCTCAATGGTAAGAAATATAATAAAACTTCTAATACCATTACAGATGATGAAACAAAACTATGGGATTGGTCTACCACAGGCACCTCAATGAAACTTCCTTCAGGAGCAACTTTTAATAACGGTACAGGTTATGGTATTGTTTTTCCTCCTAGATAAGCGGATATAAAGAAGATTTTACTATTTTTAAGTATTTGATAATTATTAGATTGATAAAAAATGTACAAAAAAGTATCTAAAATATTTGTGCAGAATAAAAAGTTGTTATACATTTGCAACCGCAAAAGCAAAGGAGCTTTCAAAATTGGAGAGGTGCCGGAGTGGTAACGGAGCAGATTGCTAATCTGTCGGCGGGTAACCGTCGCCTGGGTTCGAGTCCCAGTCTCTCCGCATCTAATACAAATTGTTAGATATAAATTCGGGGCGTAGCGTAGTCCGGTCATCGCGCCTGGTTTGGGACCAGGAGGTCGCAGGTTCGAATCCTGCCGCCCCGACAAAATAAGATATTTCATAAATGTTTCCTTTTGTGTGGCATTTTTGAAATATTTTTTTTGGAATAGAGGTCACGTAGCTCAGCTGGATAGAGCATCTGCCTTCTAAGCAGACGGTCACAGGTTCGAATCCTGTCGTGATCACGAGAATTTGTTTCATTTTGTATTAAAATTTATGTTCGGAATAACGCAGGATTCACGTCCTGCGTTATTTTGTTTATATACTTACTTAACATCAGCTCGAAACAACAAAATACTATTTTTCAATCTCCTTTGCGTTGCTACAATTTTCATCTAAGAAATCTTCCTTCATCTCTTCTTTGCTTTTATTTCGTTTTATTACTCTAAAATCACCCCTAATTCTTCACTCTTAACTATTCATTTTTAGTCACTTACATAGTCTTTGTGTACCAATCTTCCAAGATTCGTATAAGCTTCCTATAAGCTCTCTATAAGCTAACCATAAGATTCCCTCAACCAAAAAGTATCTTTCTTTGTTATTTATAATTTCGTTTTCTTATCTTTGGTAAAAGTTCTAATCTACCTTGTAATTCCTTGCCGTGCTACGGCTTCCTGTAGTGCAAGAGCTATATTCTCTTATCTTGAACTTTTGTTAACTATATTGCAGATTATTTTTTGAAATAAAATTGCTCATTTACAAAGAATGTTTTATCTTTGTACAAAAATTAACCACAGAAATGTTAGTAAAGATTTACGGAAGTGCTGTATTTGGTGTAGAAGCCAGCACAATTACTATTGAAGTAAATATCGATAAAGGTATTGGCTATCATTTGGTTGGATTACCCGATATAGCTATTAAAGAAAGTAATTATCGTATAGCAGCTGCTCTGCAAAACAATGGATATAAAATTCCAGGTAAAAAGATAACCATCAATATGGCTCCTGCCGATATGCGTAAGGAAGGTTCTGCCTATGATTTAAGTTTTGCAATTGGTATTTTAGCAGCTAACGGGCAAATACAAAGTGAAGAATTAGAAAAATATATCATTATGGGCGAACTGTCCTTAGATGGCGGTTTACAACCCATTAAAGGAGCGCTACCTATTGCAATTCAAGCACGCAAAGAAGGATTCAAAGGATTTATTCTTCCTAAGCAAAATGCTAAAGAAGCTGCTATAGTAGATAATTTGGACGTTTATGGTGTAGAGAATATAAAAGAAGTCATAGATTTTTTTAATGGAGAAAAAGAATTACAACCTATCGAAATAGATACGCGCAAAGAGTTTTACAGAGATTTAGAATCTCCTGAATTTGACTTTGCTGATGTAAAAGGTCAAGAAACTGTAAAACGTTGTATGGAAATAGCTGCTGCTGGTGGGCATAATGTTATTTTAATAGGCCCTCCTGGTTCAGGAAAAACAATGCTCGCTAAGCGTTTACCCAGCATTCTTCCTCCGATGACACTTCACGAAGCTCTTGAAACTACTAAAATACACAGTGTAGTAGGACGTATTAGGGACACAGGCTTAATGAGCCATCGTCCTTTCCGTAGTCCTCATCACACTATTTCTGACGTAGCTCTCGTAGGAGGAGGTACTTATCCTCAACCAGGTGAAATTTCTCTCGCACATAATGGAGTACTTTTTCTTGATGAGTTACCAGAGTTCAAAAGAGCTGTTCTCGAGGTAATGCGACAACCTTTAGAAGATAGAGAAGTTACTATTTCTAGAGCAAAGTTTTCAGTTACTTATCCCGCTTCATTTATGTTAGTAGCAAGTATGAATCCAAGTCCAAGCGGGTATTTTAACGATCCCGATGCTCCTGTTACTTCTACACCTGCTGAAATGCAACGCTATTTAAGTAAAATTTCAGGACCTCTATTAGATAGAATAGATATTCATATAGAAGTAAATCCTGTACCCTTTGAAAAACTTTCAGATGATAGAAAAGGTGAAAGTAGTCGTGATATCCGTAAACGGGTGATAGATGCTCGAAATATCCAAACAGAACGTTTTAAAGAATATGAACATATTCACTATAACGCTCAAATGAATACTAAACAAATACAGAAATTCTGTAAAGTAAATACAGATTCTTTAACCCTACTAAAAGATGCTATGACGCGTCTCAACCTTTCTGCACGTGCCTACGACCGTATTTTAAAAGTAGCGCGTACAATAGCCGATTTAGAAAAGTCAGAAGAAGTACAACCTCATCATATAGGTGAAGCTATTCAATATCGCAGTTTAGACCGTGAAGGTTGGTTTGGAGGATAAAAGTAGTATTATAAAAAAACAAAAAAGCAGGTTACAATAACCTGCTTTTTTATTACTTCAATCCTCGTGCTTTGAGTAATGGTTCAATAGCAGGAGCTTTCCCTCTGAAGGCTAAATACATCTTTTCATAATCCATTGTATTGCCTTTGGAGAGTATCAAATCTCTAAAACGTTGTCCATTAGCACGAGTGAGTCCGCCGTTTTCTTCAAACCATTGGTAGGCATCGTGGCAAAGCATTTCTGTCCATTGGTAAGAGTAATAGCCTGCTCCATAGCCTCCACCAAAAATATGAGCAAAGTAAGACGAACGGTATCTTGGAGGTACTTCTTTCAACCATAAGCCTGTTTTTTCAAGGGCTTTCTTCTCAAAATCACTTACATTATTAATGATAGTATCCGAAGGAATAGTATGCCATTGCAAGTCTAAATTGGCAGCAGCCAAAACTTCGGTAAAAGCATAGCCCTCATTGAAGGTACTCGTTTTTTTTATCTTATCAATAAGTGCTTGTGGAATAGGTTGTTTGGTCTCGTAATGTACTGCATAGTTTTTAAGTACCTCAGGATACAAAGTCCAATGCTCATTGAATTGCGAAGGGAACTCCACAAAATCGCGTGCTACTGCTGTTCCTGATAAACTTGCATACTGTTGGTTAGCAAAGAAACCGTGCAATGCGTGACCAAACTCGTGGAAGAGCGTAGTAAGTTCATCGTAAGTAAGCAAAGCAGGTTTACCTTCGGCAGGTTTTACATAGTTGCACACATTGTAAATAACAGGTTTAGTGCCTAATAATTTAGATTGGTTTACAAAGTTGCTCATCCACGCACCACCACGTTTGCTTTCACGAGCAAAGAAATCGCCATAGAAAAGTCCTAATGGCGTACCATCTTCTTCAAAAAGCTCATACACCAATACATCGGGGTGATATACGGGTATATCTTTGCGTTCTTTAAAGGTAATGCCATAAAGTTTGGTAGCTGCATAAAATACACCATTTTCAAGAGCATTTTTCAATTCAAAATAAGGTTTGATTTCGTTCTCATCGAGGTCGTATTTAGCTTTGCGAACTTGTTCGGCATAAAAGTTCCAATCGTAAGGTTCTAAAGTAAAATTACCTCCCGTTTTGACGATTTGTGCTTGTATTTCTTTAGCTTCAGCTTTGGCTTTACCTACTGAAGCAGGCACTAAATCTTTAAAGAATTGAGCAATAGCAGCAGGAGTTTTAGCCATAGTGCGTTGCAAGCTCCATTCGGCATAGTTTTTAAAGCCCAAGAGTTCGGCTTTTTTAGCGCGCAGTAAAGCAATGCGTTTTAGGATATCATTGGTATTATGAGCTCCCCCATCGGTGCGATTCCAGCTTGCTTCAAACAATTGTTTACGAGCGTTGCGGTCGGCTAATTCACTAAGGAGCGGTTGCTGGGTCGTATTCACAATTGCTACTTTCTGACCATTGATAGTTTGAGCAGCTGCCAACGAGCCTTCTAAAAGCGTTTGGTTGAAATCAGTTTCTAAAGAAGCTAACTCGCTGTTATATTTCTTTAGGGTTTCTTTATCAGTAGCTGATAGGTTAGCACCTGCTACTACAAAATCTTCATAGTAATTTTCTAACAATTTAAGCGATTCAGCATCTAATTTCAAGCTCTCACGTTTATCGTATAAGGCTTTGATACGCGCAAAGAGTTTTTCGTTCAGGTGAATGCCATCGGCGTGCTCGGCAAACTTAGGCGATAGTTCTTTTTGCAATACTTTTAAGGTATCATTAGTATTTGCCTCAGTTAAGGCATTGAATACCGCTGAAGCACGCTCTAACTCTACTCCACTTTTTTCTAAAGCGATAATTGTATTCTCAAAAGTAGGCGCTTCGTTGCTATTAGCAATAGCTGCAATACGTTCGTTTTGCAAAGCCATTCCTTTGAGCAGGGCAGGACGATAATGCTCGTCTTTAATCTTTGAGAAGTCGGGAGCTCCATAAGGTAAAGTGCTTTCTACCAATAGCGGATTGTTATCTGTATTCTCTGTCATTTTTGAAGTCTTTGAGTCGTTGCAGGCTACCAAAGCAGTGAGCAATATAGCTGCTGAAAATAAAGGTAATTTCATAGTTTTTAGGTGATTATAAAAAGGGTGTTCGAGGAAGAAGTTCCTCAAACACCCCTTTTGAGGTTATATAATAACTAAAATACTGCTATTTAGCAGTCAAACGTATGTCGATACGTCTGTTTTTAGCTTTGCACTCAGGAGTATCGTTAGCAGGACAAAGAGGGTGTTCTGCACCATAACCTTGAGCGCTCAATTGTGCTTTGTTAGCACCCAATGCTACCAATTTGTTTAACACTGAATTAGCACGTCTTTCTGAAAGTTTTTTGTTACCTTCAACACTACCCGTATTATCAGTATAACCTCCTAAACGAATAGCAGCTTTAGGATAAGCTTTCAAAATAGCTACAATGTTCTTTAATTGTTGTTCAGAACCTTCAGTAAGTTCATCGCTACCTGTTTTGAAGTAAGTTCTATCCAAAGTAATCCAGTTATCTTTGAATTGTTCTGGAGTAGTAAGGTTTTTATCTTCTATCAATTTCACGAGGTGTGCTTCAGATGAGTTCTTTCCTACTTCTAACATTGTATTGTCAAAAAGGCTCAATTGGAATAAATCACCTACATTGTACTCGAAGTCACCATCGGCGTTAAGCTTACCTTCTTCAATAACTACTACTTCTTCCACAGGCATCACTCCTTCACCTTCACCTTGACGGATTTGAGCTTCTATAGGAGTACCTGAAGCATCAGCGGTATGTCCGCCCAAGATAGGAGCAATTACCAAACCTACCAAGCAAGTAAGTTTGATAAGGATATTCATTGAAGGGCCTGAAGTATCTTTGAATGGGTCACCTACAGTATCACCAGTAATGGCAGCTTTATGAGCGTCAGAACCTTTGTAAGTCATTTGTCCGTTGATTTCAACACCTGCTTCAAATGATTTCTTAGCATTGTCCCAAGCACCACCAGCGTTGTTTTGGAAGATAGCCCATACAACCCCTGATACAGCTACACCAGCCATATAAGCGCCAAGAGCTTCAGCACCCATCACAAAACCGATAATAATAGGTGTGATGATAGTAATTGCACCAGGTAACATCATTTCGCGCAAAGCAGCTTTAGTAGAAATATCTACACATCTGCCGTACTCTGGAGTACCTTTACCTTCCATAATACCAGGGATTTCACGGAATTGGCGACGTACTTCATTCACCATATCCATAGCAGCTTTCCCTACTGATTGCATAGCTAAAGCTGAGAAGATTACGGGAATCATACCTCCAATAAACAAGGCAGCTAATACATCTGCTTTGAAGATGTTAATACCATTGATACCTGTAAAGGTAACATAAGCTGCAAACAATGCTAAGGCAGTAAGAGCTGCAGAAGCAATCGCAAAGCCTTTACCTACAGCAGCGGTAGTATTACCTACTGAGTCTAAAATATCAGTACGTTGGCGTACTTCTTTTGGCAATTCACTCATTTCGGCTACACCACCAGCGTTATCGGCAATAGGACCAAAAGCATCAATAGCCAATTGCATAGCTGTAGTTGCCATCATTGCTGATGCGGCAATCGCTACACCATAGAAACCAGCTAAAGAGTAAGAACCCCAAATAGCTACAGCAAAAAGCAATACAGAACCAAAGGTAGATTTCATACCAGTAGCCAAACCTGCAATAATATTGGTAGCAGCTCCTGTAGATGAATTGCGAACGATATTCAATACTGGT
Source organism: Capnocytophaga sp. G1920 (assembly GCF_051417515.1). Classification (NCBI taxonomy): domain Bacteria; kingdom Pseudomonadati; phylum Bacteroidota; class Flavobacteriia; order Flavobacteriales; family Flavobacteriaceae; genus Capnocytophaga; species Capnocytophaga sp. G1920. Next base: position 25,277 of record NZ_JBPRKH010000019.1, on the reverse strand, counting down.
TTTTTACCCAAAGCGGTAAAGTGTTCAGTAATAGCTGAAATGAGCAAGCCTACTGCCAAACCTACGATAGTTGCGTAGAATACATTGATACTTGCGATTTCTTTTACGCCTTCACCAAAGAAACTCATTTGGATAGTTTCGGGCAACATATATTTGATAAGAAAATAGCAAGCTACTAAAGTAAGTGCTAAAGCTACATAGTTACCTATATTTAGTGAACTTTGTACTTGTTTTTCTTTAGCATCGTCGTTTTTGATACCTACACAGAAAGTACCAATAATTGAAGCAATGATACCTACACCAGCAATTACTAACGGCAATAAGATAGGGCCTAAACCACCGAAAGCATCGGTAAAAGCACCACCATTGGCAGTTGCTATATCTTTAATCACATAGTTACCCAATACCATTGAAGCGAGTACAGTAGCCACATACGAACCAAACAAGTCAGCACCCATACCAGCCACGTCACCTACGTTATCACCTACGTTGTCGGCAATAGTGGCAGGATTACGAGGGTCATCTTCAGGGATACCAGCTTCTACTTTCCCTACGAGGTCAGCCCCTACGTCGGCAGCTTTGGTGTAAATACCACCACCCACACGAGCAAAGAGCGCAATAGACTCAGCACCGAGTGAGAAACCTGCTAAGGCTTCGAGTACGAGAGTCATTTCGTCGTAGAAAGGTTTGCCTCCTCCTACAAAAGTGTTTACAAAGAGGATAAAGAACAAGCTCAAGCCCAATACAGCCAAACCTGCCACTCCTAATCCCATTACAGTACCACCACCAAAAGATACTTTCAAAGCTTTTGGCAAGCTAGTGCGAGCTGCTTCGGTAGTGCGTACGTTAGCATTGGTAGCGATACGCATTCCGATATTTCCCGCTAAGGCAGAGAAGAAAGCTCCACACACAAAAGCTACTACAATAAGCCAATGAGAAGTTTCTACCATACGAGAAACAATAAACAGAGCAATAGAAGCAATAATCACAAAAATACCTAAAATGCGGTACTCAGCATTGAGGAATGCCATTGCCCCTTCTTTGATACTTTTGGAAATACTTTGCATTCGATCGTTGCCTGTGGTTTGTTTGTTCACCCACGAAGCTTTCGCAATCATAAAGATAAGTCCAAGAATAGCAAGGACTAACGGTAAATATAACATCATTTTATCCATACAAATATTATAATTAGTTAAATTTAGGGCGTAAAAGTACGAAAGATAATTGTAACGAAAAAATAAAAAAGGATTTTTTTAGTAGCGCTCATTCCACTATCAAATACTACTAATCTAATTGTCTTTTGCTTCATAGCATCATATAAAACATACTTTGCAAAATATCATTAAGAAAGTTAATCATCATACTCTTTCGTAACTACTTGAATGGCACGATTTTTGAGCCCGCCCCTATCGAGTGGTAACATCATTATTAGCATTGTAAATTCAGGGCTTAGTGTAGAGACTTTTGTTTTTCAGAGCATTTTCGTTTCTTAATTTTCATTAAATTATTCATACATAAAAAAACGAGTGATTTATAAATATAAACCACTCATTTTCTTTTGTTTAATCTTAGTAGCGAAGACGGGATTTGAACCCGTGACCTTTGGGTTATGAATCCAACGCTCTAACCACCTGAGCTACCTCGCCATCTATTTTGTTATGCCTTATTTTGAGTTTGCGGGTGCAAATGTACTACATTTTTTTATACTAACAAATTTTTATAGCTATTTTTTACTTTTTATGAACATCATTACCTTAAAAAGCATTGATTCTACTAATCAGTACTTAAAAAATTTAATACATATTCAGGATTCTCTTCCTAATTTTTTAGTGGTCTGGACACCTCAGCAAACTGCAGGTGTAGGACAATACGGAACAAAATGGACAAGTGCACCCTATCAGAATCTTACTTTTAGTGTTTTATTTCTTCCTGAGCATTTAGATTTAAAAGATGCTTTTTTGCTCAATATGCTTGTACCTATTGCAATAATGAAAGTATTAGAGAAATTAAACATTCCTAATATAAATATTAAATGGCCTAATGATATCCTTTCTCAACGTTACAAAATAGGCGGAATATTAATAGAAAATATTATTCAAAAAACTAAAATTGAGAAATGTGTAATTGGTATTGGGCTCAATCTTAACCAAACAAGTTTCGATGGCTTACCTAAAGCCTCTTCTTTAAAAATTTTAACTGGCAAAGATTTTCAAGTAGAACAAGTGATGAAACTAATCTTTTCTGAATTAAAATCAAACCTTTCTACACTTCCTCAACAGTCTTTCGAAAGCATTTATACTATTTACCAGAAGTACCTATTCCAACTAAATAGAGTATCCGTTTTCCGTTCTTGCCAAGAAAAGAACTTTTCAGGCATTATAAGAGGTGTGGAACCTTCTGGAAAATTAATTGTAGAAACGGAACAAGGGGTTATAAAGACTTTTTCTCTTAAAGAAATAACTTTATTATACTAAATTCTTTCTACACCTAAATACACCTAACAAATGAAATATATGAGAGTGACAATAGCTTCACTTGATTTAACATTAATTCCATCATAGCTTAGCAGGGTTTCCTTTTTGTTATTCTCTTCTCTCCTATTTTTTGCTTTTCTTAAAATAATTTGTACCTTTGCCCCCGTAAATGAAAAACCAATCAGTTGCAAATTTACTAAAACAAGATAAGCGAAAATAGCTCAGTTGGTAGAGCGCAACCTTCCCAAGGTTGAGGTCGCGGGTTCGAGACCCGTTTTTCGCTCTTTTTAATTATTAATTGTTAAATGAATATCACGCCACAAGCCCTCCCTTGTATCCCTTTAAGCAGTACTATATTCTTTTCTAATAGTACAATAGCTATATTTTTCTTTTGAAAAATGTAGCTATTTTTTTAATAAAATACAGCAATATCTATATAAAAATGCCAAAAAGAAACGACCTACATTGTGTTCTGTTGATTGGATCAGGACCTATCATCATTGGGCAAGCCTGCGAGTTTGACTACTCAGGCTCACAATCATTGCGCTCTTTGCGCGAAGACGGTATCAAAACCATACTTATTAACTCTAACCCTGCTACGATTATGACAGACCCCTCTATGGCGGATATGGTCTATCTGAAACCTCTCACCACTAAATCATTAGTGGAAATTCTAAAAGCACACCCCGAAATAGATGCTGTACTCCCTACTATGGGCGGACAAACAGCACTCAACCTCTGTATTGAGGCTGACGAAAAAGGCATCTGGAAAGACTTTGGGGTAGAAATCATAGGGGTAGATATTGATGCAATACAAATCACTGAAGACCGCGAAAAGTTCCGCGTGTTGCTCGATGAAATTGGTATCCCTATGGCGCCGTCTGAAACGGCTACTTCTTTCCTTAAAGGAAAAGAAATCGCGCAACGCTTTGGTTTTCCACTCGTAATACGTCCGTCTTTTACTTTGGGCGGCACCGGAGCTTCTATCGTCTATAAAAAAGAAGATTTTGATATGCTCCTTAATCGCGGTTTGGAAGCCTCGCCTATCCACGAGGTGCTTATCGATAAGGCTCTTTTAGGCTGGAAGGAGTATGAACTTGAGCTTTTGCGCGACAAGAACGACAATGTAGCCATTATCTGTACTATTGAAAATATGGACCCTATGGGTATCCACACTGGAGATTCTATTACGGTAGCCCCTGCGATGACTCTATCTGACCGCACTTTCCAACGTATGCGCGATATGGCTATTAAGATGATGCGCAGTATAGGCGATTTTGCGGGTGGTTGCAATGTGCAGTTTGCCGTGTCTCCTGATGAAAAGGAAGATATTATCGCTATTGAAATTAACCCACGTGTATCGCGCTCTTCGGCTTTGGCTTCTAAGGCTACAGGTTATCCTATTGCTAAGATAGCCACCAAGTTGGCTATTGGCTATCATTTAGATGAACTGCAAAACCAAATCACCAAATCTACCTCAGCTTTCTTTGAGCCTACGTTAGATTATGTGATTGTGAAAATACCGCGTTGGAACTTTGACAAGTTTGAAGGCTCTGACCGCACTATTGGCTTGCAAATGAAGTCGGTAGGAGAGGTAATGGGTATAGGACGTTCTTTCCAAGAGGCATTGCAGAAAGCTACTCAGTCGCTTGAAATTAAACGTAATGGTTTGGGAGCTGACGGCAAAGGCTATAAAAATTACGAACAGATTATTGAGAAACTAACCTACCCGAGCTGGGATAGGGTATTCGTGATATACGATGCGGTACAAATGGGTATTCCGCTAAGCCGTATACACGAAATTACCAAGATAGATATGTGGTTCCTCAAACAATACGAAGAACTATGTTCGCTCGAAAAAGAAATATCCCGTTACAAAATAAATACCCTACCTAAAGAACTCCTCTTTGAAGCCAAACAAAAAGGATTTGCCGACCGACAAATTGCTTATATGGTGGGCTGTTGGGAAAGTGAGGTGCATAAAAAACGCGAAGAACTCAATATACGCCGTGTATTCAAATTAGTAGACACTTGTGCTGCCGAGTTCAAAGCACAAACTCCTTATTATTATTCTACTTTTGAGGCGCCTATCCGTACCGCTGACGGCAAGGAATATGTAGCCAACGACAGTATAGTAACCGACCGCAAAAAGGTGGTAGTTCTCGGTTCAGGACCTAATCGCATAGGGCAAGGTATTGAGTTCGACTACTGCTGTGTACACGGGGTATTAGCGGCTAAAGAATGTGGTTATGAAACTATAATGATAAACTGTAACCCTGAGACTGTTTCCACAGACTTTGATACAGCTGATAAACTGTATTTTGAACCTGTGTTCTGGGAGTATATCTATGATATTATTCAGCACGAAAAACCAGAGGGAGTCATCGTACAGCTCGGCGGACAAACAGCACTCAAATTGGCTGAGAAATTAGACAAATACGGTATTAAAATTATAGGTACTAGCTTCCAGTCGCTGGATTTAGCAGAAGATAGAGGTAGTTTTTCAACCCTGCTGAAAGAGAATAACATTCCTTATCCACGCTTTGGGGTAGCCGAAACAGCCGATGAGGCGCTAAAACTCTCTGATGAATTGGATTTCCCGCTATTGGTACGTCCTTCGTATGTATTGGGCGGACAGGGTATGAAGATTGTCATCAACAAAGAAGAATTGGAAGCTCACGTGGTAGACCTCTTGCGCAAGATACCTAACAACAAACTCCTACTCGACCACTATTTAGACGGCGCCATAGAAGCTGAAGCCGATGCGATATGCGATGGCGAGAATGTGTATATCATTGGTATTATGGAGCATATAGAGCCTTGTGGTATTCACTCAGGCGATAGTAACGCTACTTTACCTCCGTTCAACTTGGGTGAGTTTGTACTCCAACAAATAAAAGACCATACACATAAAATAGCCTTAGCACTGAACACGGTAGGGCTTATCAATGTCCAATTTGCTGTAAAAGACGATGTAGTGTATATCATTGAGGCAAACCCACGCGCTTCGCGTACGGTACCGTTTATCTCCAAAGCTTACCAAGAGCCGTATGTAAACTACGCCACCAAGGTAATGCTTGGCAAGAAGAAACTCACTGACTTCCATTTCAATCCGCACTTAGAGGGCTTTGCTATTAAGCAACCTGTGTTCTCGTTTAACAAATTTCCGAATGTAGATAAGAAACTCGGACCTGAAATGAAATCTACCGGCGAAAGCATCTTGTTTATAGATAGCCTCAAGGACGATGCTTTCTACGATATTTATACAAGAAGGAAGATGTATTTGAGTAAATAGTCGAGAGACTTGACAGTCAATTACATCATACACTTATCCTATACTTGTTCTATCTTATAGAGATGAGTAAGAGTAATGAAGAAAGAGAAATTAAGTAAGGTGTTTTTCGGTAAATGAAAAATATTGTACTTTTGTCTTGTTAAAAACAAAAATATGAATAATAGTATACCAGATAACAATCGAACTCGAGCACAATTCAATGCTTATATTGGAACATATTTAAGTTTTGGAGGGTATTTAGAATCTTACTCAAATGCTTTTGAGGTATTAATTAAAGAAGTTCATAAGACAGGTTTTCATGTTGACCACTTAGCTTATCCTATTCTATTTATAGCAAGACATTGTTTGGAATTAGGGTTCAAAAGTAATATTCGTTATTTTTCTAAATATTCTCAGAAAGATAATTCTACGAAAAAAGCGGGACATCATTTGGAAGGTCTTTTTAACGATTTTAAACTACACGTTAGAGAAACTATAAGAGTTTTCAAAACAAATTATGGAATAGAAATTGATAAAGAAGATATAAAGGATGTTGAAATGTATTGTAAAGATGTTGAAAAACTAACTAATATTTTTCATTCATTGGATAAAAGCTCGGATAGTTTTAGATACCCTGTTGATAGAAATAACAACAATTCTTTTGATTATAAAGAAACTATCAATCTTCTTGATATAAAAGAACTCTTCGATAGAAGTATAATACTTTTAAAGTTTACAACATCTCTATTTGAAAAGTACACTATTCTTGTTGATGAAGTAGAAGATTCTTACATACATTCAGAAATGATAAACATATAAACACTATAATATGTTTCGTCTTATTTTCTTTAGAAAAGTTTCTAATAACCTACTAATTCCTTTTAGAAGATTTCTATAGCGTAAGCCACATTATTCTCTTACTTCGAATTATATAATTTCTTTTATTCTTTCAGTAGGTCGCCCTATCAAAGCTTTGTCACCAACTATTACGATAGGTCGCTCAATGAGTTGAGGATATTGTATCATTGCCTCTATGACTTCATCATCAGTAAGCGTTTTTCCTTTGAACTGCTCTTTCCAAATATTTTCTTTAGTACGCACTAATTCAATAGGAGACATCTGTAACTTAGCGAGGAGATTTTTTAGTTCTTCTTTAGAAATACCTTTTTTAAGATAATCTACTATCTGATATTCTTTCCCCAAATCTTTTAAAAGCTCCAAACCACAACGTGATTTGGAGCATTTAGGATTGTGATATATAGTTATCATTCTTATATGTGTCAATCATTTTAATAATTAACAAATAATTACTTCTACACCGCGTTTTTCAAGTTCTTCTACAAACTCAGGGTCAGCACCTGCATCAGTGATAAGCATATCTATTTTCTCTACATAACAGATAAAACCAAAGCCTCGTTTGTGAATCTTAGAGGAGTCGGCTAAAACAATAGTTTTGTCTACACGTTCCATCATCTTCCGATTTAGATGAGCTTCTCCTACATTGGTAGAACTCAATCCATAATCAAGGTCAATACCTTCAACTCCTAAGAATAAAGTAGTACAAGAGAAGTTACTAAGAGTTTCTTCAGCAAGTACGCCAATAGTGGAGGTGGAGTTTTTACGAACTTCTCCTCCTAAGTGAATGGTATTTACACTAGGATTTTTGCAGACCTCTAAAGCTACTCTAAGGGAAGGAGTGAGTACTGTAAGGTTGCGTATGCCATAAATTTTTTGAGCTAAAAGATTAGCTGTAGTTCCTGATGAAAGTATGATAAACTCATTTTCTTTAATAAAGTCCAACGCTTTAGTAATAATACGCGTTTTTTCTTCTACATTTTGAGTTTCTTTCTCAGTTATTGTTTGCTCAAACACATAGCGCATTTGTTTACTAGCTCCACCATGAGTACGATGCAAATAGCCTTCCTGTTCCAAGAGATTAAGGTCTTTACGTATAGTAACTACCGAAACTTTAAGCTTATCACTCAATTCATTTACACTGACGTACTTTTTAGTTTCTAAGCTCTCTAAAATCTTTGATTGTCGTTCATTAAGTACTTTCATATTTTATTAATTTTATTAATATTCAACTGTTTAACGTACCTTGTCTATACTTATCTAACCATAGACAAAACTTCTTATTAAGATTATTTTCGGCAAAATTAGGCATTATATTGAAAAAAACAAAAGAATTAGAAAATAAAAAACACTACCAACTATAAATTATGTAGCGCTGAGTTTTAAAAATACTGTATTACTATCCTTTTAAATTTAATTCAAAAGCTCTTCTAAACTCTTGTAACATAGGATTTTCCTCTAATAATTTCTCGTATTTATCTTCGGGAGTTACCACTATTTTTTTAGCTATTTCTTCATTTACACTTATCTCAATAGTAAGATCATAATTCTGCAAAGATTTGTGCAAATAATTTAAGAGTTTATACTCCATCTGAACAATATCATTTTTGGCTGTATTACTTGATACTTCCAAATGAATAGTAGTTCCTTCTAACCTTAATATTGCAATTTTAAGAATAGAAGCCTGTATGCGTTCGCCCTTAGCAAGTAATTCATCTATATAGCGTTCCCAAAACTGATTAAAAGTCTCTTCTGAAAAACTCTCACGAGGTAGCGTATTAGGATCTATTACCACCTCTTTGAAATTCCTTTGATGTTCTGTTTTTAGATGTACACTTTTAATTGAAAAATTAGAAACAGCCTCTGTACGTTCCGTTTTACTAATAATAGGTATATTAGGATTAAGCGTAGCTGTCGTAGTATTTGTATAATTTATAGGAGGGGCAACGATAGGTGTTTGTGAGTTGAGCTGTATTTCTGTTATATGACTTTGCCCATTAAATACATAAGCAGGAATTATGAAGCGTCCATCATTTTTTTTTTATCCCCCTCATAGGTCAGAGAGGCGAGTTGCATTAGGGCAACCTCCACTAACAAACGCTGATTTTTGCTGGTGCGATATTTTAGGTCGCAGTCATTGGCAATAGCAATAGCTTCCATTAAAAAAGGTACAGTAGCACGAACGCTCTGCTCAGCATATTTCTTCTGGGTCTCCTCCCCTACTTCCATTAAGGAAATGGTTGTAGGATTCTTGCATACCATTAAATCACGAAAATGACTTGCCAAGCCTGCAATGAAATGATTACCGTCAAAACCTTGTGCAATACTATCATTAAATACGATCAATAGTTCAGGGAGTTTATTGTCTAAAATAAGATCAGTTACTTTAAAATAGACCTCATAGTCTAACACATTCAGTATTTCGGAAGTAGCTTGTCGTGTTATTTTTTCTCCTGAAAAGCTCACCACACGGTCGAAGATAGAAAGGGCATCACGCATTGCACCGTCGGCTTTTTGTGCTATGATTTGCAAAGCTTCATCTTCTGCTTCAATTCCTTGTTGTTGTGCAATATATTTTAGGTATTCTCGAATATCATTGATAGTAATACGTTTGAAATCGAATATCTGGCAACGTGACAATATGGTAGGAATAATCTTATGTTTTTCAGTAGTTGCTAAGATAAAGATAGCGTGTTTAGGAGGTTCTTCTAATGTTTTGAGAAAAGCATTAAAAGCCGCTGTAGACAGCATATGCACCTCATCGATGATATACACTTTATATTTGCCTACTTGAGGCGGAATACGCACTTGTTCAATTAGTTTGCGAATATCATCTACACTGTTATTAGAGGCAGCATCTAACTCAAAGACGTTAAAAGCAAAATCGTTTTCATCTTCTACCCCAGAAGTTTGTTCATTTATCTTTTTCGCTAAAATACGGGCACAAGTAGTTTTCCCTACTCCACGAGGACCAGTGAAGAGGAGTGCCTGTGCCAAGTGATTATTTTCAATAGCATTGAGTAGGGTATTAGTAATAGCTTGCTGTCCTACTACATCGCGAAATGATTGTGGACGATATTTACGTGCTGATACTATAAAGTGGTTCATTTCTACTGTTTGTTAGTTTGATAAGTCCCAAAAACAAAATTAGAATCTACTATCTTATTATCTTCTCCATTCACAAGTACCAAATCAGTGATGCTTATTTGATGGTCATAACGCAACAAAGCGCCTGTTGTTTCATTATAAATGGGACGTGAGACAATTGTAACAGTACCTCCTGTCGCTTCAATTTGCGAAGTAACATTAGGGGTAGCAGGAGGATAAGCATTACAAAAATAATTGGTAGTTACCGCATCGCTGAAAGTACGGTAATAAAGTTTAAAATTAGTGGGTATAGTGCCTGAAACAGTCTTTTCTTTATTTTCTAAAATATTAGCAGGTAAATTAAGAATAAGTGCTTGCTTTTGACTATATTTGAATAAAAAAGTAGCCGTAGTATCATTGGTCGTACAAGATAGCACATCAGAATTTTCAAATGAAATGGTATCTACTTCCAAATTACCATCATTGCAAGCTATTGCAAATAGCCCTATCACAAAGGCAAAATAAAGTGTCTTTTTACTCATCAAGTATAAATGTTTTTGCAAATGTACGAAAAAAATATGAACCTACAACAAGAGGTAATACATTTTGCTATTTAGAAGCCCAATAGAGATACAACCTTTTCTTTGCATAATCTATCACAGCTTTTCTCTTTTGAAGTACCTCAGCTCCTATAATACCGTGAACAGGGGGTGTTTGAAACTCTGCTAATGCTTCGTTTACGTGAGTTAAATCAAAAAGCACTAAAGGAAGTTTGTGCATACTCATTCCTCCTATCTCTAAGTGATTTTTTGCGGCAACTTGTGTTTCCATACCACTTGCTCCTGCTCCTGCTGCTTTTATTTCGGAGGCTTCGGCTTGCAGATTAAAATAAGTTATCCACTCTACTCCTACACAGGTGTTAGAAGCCCCCGTATCCAAAATAAAACGTCCTTCTACTCCATTGATTTTAGCTTGTAGAACAAAGTGTTTGGTAAGCGTAAATTCAAGAGGAACAGAGGTGTATCCCTTCTCGGTGAGTAACTTCTTTAATGTAATCCCCATTTATTCTTTACTTCGTTTACTATCTCTTTAATGTTTTGCTCTTTTGCTTTGGGATAAATCAACAATACATCGTCTCTATCTACCACTATGTAGTTCTTGAGCCCGTCTATTACCACACATTTATCACCTTCGGTGCGGATAATATTGTTTTCGGCATCTTTGAGTAATACTCTTGCATTAATTACGGCATTTTGGGCACTATCCTTAGGGGTCTTGTCGTGTAGAGAGCCCCAAGAACCTAAGTCGTTCCAATCGAAATTAGCGGGCAGTACATAAATGTTAGTAGATGGCTCTAAAATAGCGTAATCTACCGATATATTTTCGGCTTTCGGATAGGCTTTGGCTATAAAATCGACTTCGTTTTCAGTATTATAAGTAGCTTTACCTTTCTCAAAGAGTTCATACATCTCCGGTTGATAGGTTTTATAAGCGGTAAGTACCGTTTGTGTACTCCATATAAAGATACCCGCATTCCACAAAAAATTACCTTGTTTTAAAAACTCTTTGGCGGTATCGTAATCAGGTTTTTCACGAAACTGATTTACTTTTTTGATATTAGTATTATCGTCTTTGTCATACTGAATGTAACCATAACCAGTGTTAGGGAAAGTAGGTACTATACCCAAAGTGAGGATATTGTCAGCTTTCTGCGCAGCATTAAAACAAGTAATCACATTGTGCATAAAAGCTTTTTCGTCTTCAATCCACGCATCGCTGGGGGCTACTATCATCACGCCATTGGGGTTGCGTTTATTCACTTTCATTGCGGCATAGAGTATACACGGAGCTGTATTGCGCATACAGGGCTCTAATACCAAGTTTTTAGGCAATATATTAGGAATTTGTTCCTCTACAATCTCTTTGTAACGTTCGTTAGTAAGAATAAGAATATTCTCTTGCGGAATAAACTTCTGCAAGCGAGAATAAGTGCGCTGTAAAAGCGTTTGCCCAGTACCGAGCATATCGTGGAATTGTTTAGGATATTCAGTTGTACTTACAGGCCAAAAGCGCGAACCTATGCCTCCTGCCATAATCACTGCATAATAATTGTTCACCATATATTTGTAATATTTTAATTCAAGATTTTAAGCCTTTATGAGCTCTACTTCGGCGTGAGGTTGAAAGATATACTTCTTACCTGAGCCGAGTTCCACACAATCATAACATTTCACACGGCGTTGTCCTTTGCGAAATACGCGTCCGTCTTTGATACGAAACGTACTACCTAAAGGAATCTCATAAATAAAGCTCATATTTTCATTGATATCAAACTGTTTTAGGGCGATTGTCAATGCGGGGTCTACATCACTACTGGACATAGGGTTGACAAAGTGCCGTTGTAATACTCCTAATAATTGCTGAGGAAATATCTCAGGGATGATAAAAGGTTTCATCAGTTGTTGGAAAGTGTATTTCCATTCGTTACCGTGAGGTTTGATAAGCCGTCCAAAGCGTTCAAAAGCTACCAGATGAGCCACTTCGTGAATAAAAGTTATCAAGAAACGATACTTATTAGCAGTAGCATTCATTGTGATGAGATGTTGCCCATTAGGAAGTTGCCGATAGTCGCCGTGCCTTGTTTTTCGTTCGTTTACAATTCTCAAATAGATGTTGTTTACTTTTATCAGTTCAAAACAAGGTGTTACTGCGTTATCAGGTAAATATTTAACAAGAATTTCTCTCATAGCCTGCAAATGTACAAATAATATTTTATACCCACAAATAAAATTTGCCAATTTACTAATTTTCTCTACCTTTGCCGTGTTTGTTTGAAGAAAAGAAAAGATGCAATTTAAGAGTTATTTAAAATTCCTTTTAAAATCTACCAATGAGCACGGGGTGCACTCACCTTTTGTCTACAACTTTATAACTCGTTGCTTGTACAATAAACAATTAGTAAATCGTCAAGAAATCAGGGGTTTTCCTCCTACCCTATCCAAAAGACAATTGGTGTTATTATTGAAGATTATTCGTTATTTAGAGGTAAAAACTATTTTCACTGATGAAGATATGCTAAATAGTATAACTGCTATAAAAGAAACCTGTAACATTAGCTTTCAGTTGCAACCTTCTGTTACATACGACTTGCTTTTTATCAATTACCCCAAAGAAAATTTAAGTATTTATTTAAATTATATGCACAACGATAGTATTCTTATCATCAACAATATTTACCAAAAAGAAAAAGCCTCTCTATGGCAAGCTCTTACTGCTAATGAAAGGGTTACGGTGTATATAGACGTCTACTCCCAAGGCTATATTTTCATAAGAAGAGAACAAGGGAAAGAAGGGTTTTATATAAGATAAAAGGTAAAAGGTGAAAGGTAAAAGGTAAAGCCAGCGAGGGCTCATAGCTGGATATGTGAGTAAAAGGTAAAAGGGAACAAGTATAGTGGCACTTGTTCCCTTTTACCTTTTAGTTGAAATTACTTACCTAAAAGATAAGCAAAAATAAGAGGTGCTACAATGGTAGCATCGGATTCTACTATAAATTTAGGGGTATCAATATCTAATTTACCCCAAGTAATCTTCTCATTAGGTACTGCTCCTGAATAAGAACCGTAGCTGGTGGTAGAATCGGAAATCTGACAGAAATACGACCAGAAAGGTACGCCTTCCCATTCCAAATCTTGATACATCATAGGTACCACGCAGATAGGGAAATCACCAGCAATACCGCCTCCTATTTGGAAGAAACCTACGCCTTTACCCGCTGAATTGGCACGATACCATTCGGTGAGATAAATCATATACTCGATACCTGTTTTCACAGTAGAGGCTTTCAAGTTTCCTTTGATTACATTGGCGGCGAAGATGTTACCGGTAGTTGAATCTTCCCAACCTGGACATACGATAGGCAAGTTCTTTTCGGCTGCTGCCAATATCCAAGAGTTTTTAGGGTCGATTTCATAATATTGCTCCAATACCCCCGATTTCACTACTTGATATAGATATTCGTGAGGGAAATAGCGTTCACCTTTACTTTCGGCTGCGTGCCATACGTCTTCTAAGTGTTTTTGTAAACGACGGAAAGCTTCTTCCTCAGGAATACAAGTGTCGGTTACACGGTTGTAATGACCGTCGAGGAGTTCTCTTTCTTGCTCAGGAGTGAGGTCGCGATAATGAGGAACACGCTTGTAATGAGAGTGCGCTACAAGATTCATCACATCTTCTTCGAGGTTTGCCCCTGTACAAGAGATAATATCTATTTTTCCTGCGCGAATCATCTCGGCAAGCGAAATGCCTAATTCTGCCGTACTCATTGCTCCAGCAAGTGCTACGAGCATTTTTCCGCCTTCAGTGATATGGGTTTCATATCCTTTGGCAGCATCAACTAAAGCTGCTGCATTAAAGTGTAAAAAGTTTTTCTCGATAAATTGAGAAATAGGTCCTTTACTCATTTCTTTACTTTAAAATCTAAATTGTTGGTGCAAAGATAATACATTTAAATTTACTGACAAATTATCACGCACAAAAATATTATAATGATGAAAACGAGCTTAATAGTATAGGGCAAAATTAGGCATAAGAAATAAGAAAAGAAAACGAAATTATAAATAACAAGGAAATGTACTTTTGTTTGAAAAAATCTTATACTTAGCTTATAGGGAGCTTATAGGGAGCTTATACGAATCTTGGACGATTGGTATAGAAATGGTATGTAAATAGTTGATAATAAGAAGTTAAGAGTGAACAAAAAAGGTAATTTTGAGGGCAATAAAACGAAAGAAAAACAAAGAAGCAACGAGCTAAGATACACGAACGAGAGAGAGCCAAATAAAGAGATGTGAGGTACAGAAACTTTCTTGTTTGATTGATTATTAAAAAATTCCTTATCTTTGTACTTTCAACTGATATTCTTATAAGAACGATGAAACGACTACTTTTTATCTTTACTTTATTATTTTGCTCTTATGTGGTAAAAACTCAAGAGAACGCACAAGCTTACAATCAAGTTATCAAGACTTTGGGAATTCCTAAAAACAAGATTGATAAAGACTTGTATACCGAAAAGGTATTGCCTTACGACACTCATAAATTGGTAATGGTATTTCCTATAAGAAAAGGGAACGACGAAAACGAGGCAACATTTGACCTTTATGTAGTGGTGTATGACTTCTTACAAAAACGAATAACACAGTCGTATAAGGGAATTGATGAGTATTATTCGGATGCTGTTGAATTACAGGAGCTTTCTATTGATACGGCTAAGTTTATACTTACCGAAGAAATACGTGCTTTTGGCATTCGGGCTTTCTATAAAAATGGTAGCAAAGTAAATCCTTATTCTGAAGAAACATTTAGTTTGTTTTTACCAGAAAATACCTCTCTTAAAAAAATACTGCATCAATATCAATTAAGTACATATAACGGGGAATGGAACTATAACTGTGAAGGAAGTTGGTCAGATGAGCGTAATTCTATGTTTATAATGGATAGTAAAAAAACAAATGGCTATTTCAACATTAAGGATAAACAGACTTTTATTAAAAAAGCTACAGATAAAAATTGCGATGATAAAGTAGTGGAAAAAAGCACTAAAACTGTATTCTTGAAATATAACGGCAAGGAGTATAAAGAAGAATAGATATTGATTATTGAGGTATTAAAAATAAAAATATCTTTTTTATGTTGCTTTCTTAAATTATATTGTTACCTTTGCAACTTAATATATAAACACTAAAAAGTAAATAAAAAAATGAATAAATCTGTTTATATCATCGCTACCAATGCACACAGCGGTAAGTCGGTGGTGAGTTTGGGTGTGTTGCAAATGATTATGCGCAACACTGCTAAGGTAGGTTATTTTAGACCTATTGTAGAAAGTAAATCTAAAAAAGACACTTTCATCGAGACTGTCTTGGAGCACTTTCAGCTCGATATGAGTTACGATGAAGCCTATGCTTACACACGTCAGGAGGTTATCGCTCTTAAAAACGAAGGCAATATAGGGGAAGTATACGACACTATCATCAAAAAATACAAAGCCTTAGAAAGCAAATTCGACTTTGTTTTAGTGGATAGTTCAAGTACTATAGACGATAGCTATTTCGACCCAAACTTCAACGCTTCGGTAGCACAAAGCCTCAACATTCCTGCTTTGATAGTGCTTAAAGACAACTTTTCATCAGAAGATGAATTGGTGAACCAAGTACAGGCAGATCTTAACAACTTCTTGGAAAAAGATTTGCGCGTACTTAGCGTATTTGTAAACAAGGCTACTAATGCCACTGCTGATACGCTCAGCAAATTAGAACAACGTTTTAAAGATATAACCTTCACTTTGATTCCGCGCAAAGAAGAGCTTTCACGCCCTACTATCCGCGAGATAGCCAATGCTCTCAACGTTGAATTCCTTTACAAAGGCGATAATATAGACGTTACCACCAAACGTACCATTGTGGGAGCTATGCAACTTTCTAACTATTTAGCCAAACTAAACGAAGATACTTTGGCTGTGCTCCCTACTGACCGTATTGACCTCATAGCAGGTTCTTTGGTGGCTAACTATTCCAATTTCTCTAATATCAAAGGGGTAGTACTATACGGCGACTTAACCCCAGACCCTTCAATGAGTAAGATTTTAGATGGTATCCAAAAGAACATTCCTATAATGATAGCTAAAACAGATACTTTTGAAACTGCTAATATCATTGGGAATACAAAATCAAGCATCTATCCTGAAAATACTGAAAAGGTAAAAATGCTTCTTCAACTATTTGATGAAAATGTAGATGCTGAGAAACTCAACAGCAGTATAGCCTCTTTCAAATCGGAAACTATTACCCCTCGTATGTTTCAATACAATATGGTACAAAAAGCACGTGCAGGACAAAAACGCATTGTGTTACCAGAAGGTACTGACGACCGTATTCTTACTGCGGCTTCTCAATTGGCAGAGGACGAACTCGTTTACCTCACTATCTTGGGAGAACCCGAAGCGATTAAAACACGAGCTAAGAACATTTTGGGCTTGAAATGGAACGAAGAACGTATCAGTATTATCAATCCTGCCGAGAGTGATAAATATGAGGCGTATGCCGAAAAACTATACGAATTGCGCAAGAGCAAAGGATTGGAGCTTTCGCAAGCTAAAGACTTAATGCTTGATTCGTCTTATTTCGGTACAATGATGGTATTCTTAGGCGATGCTGATGGTATGGTATCAGGGGCTGTAAATACTACTGCTCACACTATCCGTCCGTCTTTGCAATTTGTAAAGACCAAACCAGGGGTAAACACGGTATCATCAGTATTCTTTATGCTCTTGCACGACCGCGTACTAGTATATGGTGACTGCGCCGTAGTGCCTAACCCTACTGCTGAACAATTAGCCGATATCGCTATTAGCTCTGCCGACTCAGCTATTGCTTTTGGTATTGAACCTAAGGTAGCACTTCTCTCCTACTCTTCAGGAGACTCAGGTAGTGGTGCCGATGTAGACAAAGTGCGTGAAGCAACAGCGCTCGTAAAAGAGCGTCGCCCCGAATTACTCGTAGAAGGACCTATACAATATGACGCTGCGGTAGACCCAAAAGTAGGGAAACAAAAGATGCCAAATTCACCTGTGGCAGGACAAGCTAATGTGCTTATTTTCCCCGACCTTAACACCGGTAATAACACTTATAAGGCGGTGCAACGCGAAACAGGCGGTTTAGCCATAGGGCCTATGCTACAAGGATTAAAGAAACCCGTAAACGACCTCAGTCGTGGGGCTCTTATCCCTGATATTTACAACACTGTACTTATCACTGCGATACAATCAGAGTTTTAGTATCCTCCCTACCCCCTCTCCAAAGGAGGGGAAAACTAACGACTAATAACAAAAGACTAAAATGGAAATATTAATCATTAATTCAGGGAGTTCATCTCTCAAATATCAGCTTATCGACTCTAAAACAGGAGAATCGAAAGTAAAAGGAATTGTAGACCGCATCAATATTGACGGTAGCTACGTGAAATATGTGGCTGTAAAAAATGGCAAAGAGATAGAAGTGAAGAAAGAACAACCTATTCCTACTCACGAAGTGGGTATGAATTTGGTAGCTGAACTTCTTACAGACCCCGAAGTAGGCGTTATCCACAACCCTAGCGATATTAAAGGGGTAGGACACCGCGTAGTACACGGAGGTGAGAAGTTTGTACAACCTACTGTAATTACTGATGAGGTAGTAGCCGAAATCAAACGTCTTATTCCTCTATCGCCTTTGCACAACCCAGGACATTTAGAAGGGATACGCGTAGCACAAAAACTCTTTAATAAAGCTACTCACGTAGCCGTTTTTGACACTGCTTTCCACCAAACAATGCCTGCTAAAGCCTTCCGCTATGCAATTCCTAATGAATACTATGAAAAATACGGATTACGCGCTTATGGATTCCACGGCACTAGTCATAAGTATGTAGATGCACAGGCTCGTAAACACCTTAATAATCAACATATCAAGAACATTACCATTCACTTGGGTAATGGGGCGAGTATGGCTGCTGTAAACGAAAAAGGACAATGTGTAGACACTTCAATGGGACTTACACCACTCGATGGACTCATTATGGGAACGCGTACTGGGCAGATAGATGCCTCAGTAGTTTTCTTTTTGGGGCAGGAATTAGGTATGAGCTATGAGGAAGTGAAAACACTCTTTAACAAGAAGAGTGGTATGCTTGGACTTACAGGACACTCTGATGCTCGTGATGTAGCAGCTCTATATCGTTCAGGTGATGCCAACGCAGCCCTTTGCTACGAGATGTACGGCTATCGCATTCAGAAGTTTATAGGCGCTTATACAGCAGCACTTAATGGGCTGGATAGCATTGTATTTACCGCAGGTTTGGGAGAAAACGATGCTCTTACACGTTCATTTGCTTGTAAGAATATGGATTTCTTTGGTATCAAGCTCGATGAGAAGAAAAACGAAGAGCTCAATCATCCTACTAAACCCGTAGAGATACAAGCTGCTGATAGCCGCGTGAAGATACTTATCATCCCTACTAATGAAGAATTGCAAATAGTAAATGAGATAGTAGATTTGGTAAAATAATTCTCATAAAACTACTTTTTACAAACTTTGCCAAAGATATGTATTTATTTTTGGCAAAGTTTTTTATATAATATATTGTAATTTAAAAATAATAATTACTTTTGCATTCTGATAAGTAATGATACACTATCACCGAACTATAAAATAATTTAATTACTAAAAACCTTTGGTTGCTGAAAATGAACATCTTATTTTTAAGTTATTTTCACTCTGCACGTACTCATTCCTTGCAAATTAAGTTTAAGGCTAAGAGCCTTTCACCGCTTCGTATTTGAATCAGGTGTAATTAGGTAATATGAATAGATAGCCAAGATGTTATCTGAATATTTTTTACTAAAAATTTACTCATTATTTAAATTACACTGTACAAATGAAAAATAAATATATCGACCTAATTGACCAAACCTATTACTTCCCACAAGACGAATTTACTTTAGATGGCGATGAACTTCGCTTTCACAATATCGATTTAATGGAGCTCGTTCGCAAGTATGGAGCACCGCTTAAATTTATGTATCTCCCAAAAATATCCGAGAATATTCAGCGCGCCAAAAGATGGTTTGAAAAGGCTATCAAGAAGCACAAGTACAAAGGAGCATACAACTATTGTTATTGCACTAAAAGTTCGCATTTCAAACACGTAATGGTAGAAGCATTGAAGAACGATATTCATATGGAAACCTCTTCAGCTTTTGATATCAATATCATCAATAATCTTATCAATGACGGACTTATTAGTAAAGAGACTCACATTCTATGCAACGGTTTCAAGCGCGATGCTTATATCGATGGCATTGCTGACCTTATCAATCGTGGCTACCACAACTGTATTCCTATCATTGATAACTATGAGGAAATTAATTTATTTGAAGAAAAAATAAAAGGTTCATACAGTATAGGTATTCGTATTGCTTCTGAAGAAGACCCTCGTTCAGAATTTTATACCAGTCGTTTAGGAATTGGTTATAAAAACATTGTTCCTTTCTACAACCGTGAGATTAAGGACAACCCTAAAGTACAACTCAAAATGTTGCACTTTTTTATCAATACGGGGATTAAAGACAATGCCTACTATTGGAATGAGCTCCTCAAGTGTTTGCGTGTGTATATCCAACTCAAAAAGGTTGCGCCTGAACTCGACAGCCTTAATATAGGTGGTGGTTTTCCTATCAAGAGCTCGTTGGCTTTTGAATTCGATTATGCTTATATGGTAGACGAGATTATCCGTCAGATAAAAATCACTTGTGACCAAGAAAAAGTGCCTGTACCAAATATCTTTACTGAATTTGGTAGTTTTACAGTAGGCGAAGCTGGGGGGGCTATTTATGAGATAATGTATCAAAAGCAGCAAAACGACCGTGAAAAATGGGATATGATAAACTCCTCTTTCATTACTACCTTACCTGACTCTTGGGCTATCAACAAGCGTTTCGTACTATTGCCTATTAACCGCTGGAACGATGAATACGAACGCGTACTGCTCGGTGGACTCACTTGTGATGGTGACGATTATTACAACAGCGAACAGAATATGAACGCTATCTATTTGCCCAAGTACAACAAAAATAAGCCATTGTATATAGGTTTCTTCAACACAGGGGCTTATCAGGATAGTATTGGAGGAGTAGGAGGCTTACAACACTGTTTGATTCCACAACCTAAAATAGTACTTATTGATAAAGATAAAAATGGGAACCTAACCTCTCGTCTCTTTATGGAGCAACAAAAAGCTGACGAAATGCTAAAGATTTTAGGCTACTAAATGCAGTATATACTTTGCAAAGTCTTACGACTTTGACAAAGTATTTCTAATAATACCTAAACATTTAACTCCTAGTTCTTAAAATCTAAATATCTAACAAAATGAAATACATAATATTATTTTTCTTATCAATCACTACTTTATGGGCACAAGATACCACTTCCACTAAGAAGCATTACTATAAAATGTGGATAAAACCTTCTTTAAGTATCAATTATCTATCAATAGATATAGAAGATGAACCATTAAATCCTGCTTTGAAAAATAAGTCGTTATTGCCTAACTACCCACTTACGGTTGGGTTAGGATTTGGTATCCACAATACTTATATTAACCTCGATTATGCTCAGAGCGTTGCCCCTTTGCGCAATGAGAGTAAATACGGGAAAACAAGATATTTTGATTTTCAGTTACATTCATTTGTAAGTCAAAAGATTTTACTTGATTTCTATTATCAAAGTTATAAGGGTTTTTACTATGAAGAAGGCAAGAATAATATTCAGATATTGGCAGATACTCGTATACAACAAATAGGTTCTGAAATGTTATATTTCTTCAACTTGAAAAACTTTTCAGTAAAGAATATTTTCAACCCTGATGGAGACCCTTTGCGACCTACTTTCAGTTGGTACGCAGGAGCTGGAATCTATTATCACAAAGTAGCAATTCCTGCTATTTCACTTGATGAGGATACTTTTAGACATATACAAGGAGGCTTCAGTGGAGGCGTTTCGGGAGGTATTGAAATATTACCACGACTCAGCTTTACAGCTTTAGCGGGTATGGGATTCTATTTTGGAGGTGAAGTTAATCCACTAAGCAAAATGAAGTTTAATCAGTACGTAAACTTTAGGCTTAATACTTCGTTGTCTTATACACAAAAAGACTGGTCACTTGCCTTTTCAATTCTTTACAACAACAAGAATTTGTACTTTAAAGATGTTGATTTACTGGGTATCAATACTGCGAATTTTAAACTTACTTACATAAAACAAATCAGATTCTCTACTCGCCGTAGTAACAAAGTAACTCGTTATTTAGGAATGTAAAATTTAAGAGTAGAAGGTTATCTTCTTCTTTTCACATTCTTTATAGTATCATCTATCACTCGGTCATAGATTTTACTCTTACCCGAATGTTCCTTTTGATAAGTAGTCAAATGTTGTATTAGTGCTTCTTTCTCTTGCTTATTATTAGAAGATTTTAAAAACAATCTATATTCTGACATAACCTTATAATACGCCAATTCATAAGAAGGTATATAACCATTTTCACTATATATTGCTACTAAGTTTAATACCTTTTCAAATTGTAATGCGTCAAAAGCCTGCTTCAAAGTAGTTAACTGATGTTGTTTTGCTTTTTGAGAGCGAATACTTAAAAATATTTCTTCAGTATCAGGATATGATTTCAATGAATCACTCAATAATTTTATATTACTTAAATCTGCTCTTTTATCAATATGAGAGAGATAATAAGCTATTTGTTCTCTTATTCTCATCACTCTATTGAAGTCGAACTCAGCAATGTGTTCTTCATAATCTTTGGTAATTAAATCATACTCTGTTTGAATTAACAAATATAATGAATCTAAGTCCTTATAAATCTCTCTTGTCTTTTGTGCGTTTACTTCCCAAAAGTAAAATATACATAAATATAATAAAACTCGTTTCATAATCTTTATTGTTGTTTGATTAATGTCCTTGAATAATATCTGCATATTTATCCCAAGCTCTAGCTATCCTATATTTTTCTACAAATTCAATAGGCACATAAATAGCTTTCAATTTCTCATCATTATATGCCAAATAACCATCCAACATAGGAGGTTCTTTAGTCTCAAGTGTTATACTTTCTGGACAATTCTTACCAAAAATACAATTACCTATATGTAAACATTCACTGGGGAAAGTCACTGAACGCAAATGCTCACAATCGTCAAGAGCAAAATCACTAATAAAGTTAAGATGTTCTGGAAAAATAATATAAATGAGCTTATTGCAACCATAAAATACATCTCTTCCTATAAAACTCACTTTATTAAGTATTGGGTCAGCAAGCATATTGATAGACTCTACCTCAGTATCAAGCCATTTCTTCAGAATAGTATCATCTTTTGTAACTATAAAATCATACCTATGAGAAGTACTATCCTCAGAAGTATGTTTAGCTATGGGTTGATATGCTCTAACTAAGGGCGGTTGTAAAATAGATGAAGAAAAGGTTGATGCATTGAAAAAATTTACTCTCTTTTTAGGATCTTCTCCGTATTCATTTTTTCCCAATACACCTTCTGAAAAAAGTAAAAAGAAAGGATTATAGAAAGGTAAAAGCACATACCAGCCGCTTTGCCCCAAGTCGTGTGAACGTTTCACTGATTGAGCTAAAATAAACCAAAACAATAATGTAAAGAATAAAAACTTTATCACTATTCCTAGAGTTACTACGGCATCTATTACACCCAAAAATATAAGAGCAAAATAATCTATAATAATAGATAGTCCAAACTCTGTTCGCCTAATACGTCCTTCAAAAAGAAAGATATTCTTAAACATATATCACTAATTTTATAATTACCTTATCTTTCTTATTACTAACTTTATAGTTATTACTGCTGAATAGCATTTAAATACTCACAAGCTTTAGGACTATTATTCCTACATCCCTTCTCAAACCAGTAAATAGCCCTTTTTTGTGATTTATCCACACCAGTACCGGCATAATAACAAAATCCTAAAATAGTTTGAGCTTCCTTGTCTCCTTGGTTAGCTGCTTTTTCAAACCAAAAGATAGCCTTAGTATACGACTGAGGTATTCCCTGCCCCTTGAAATAATAAGAACCTAAATTGCGTTGTGCCTCAACATCACCTTGATTAGCAGCTTTCTCATACCAAAGTACCGCATCACTATCCGATTGTGCCACTCCTAAACCTTTGTAGTAACAATATCCTAAAAAACTCTGTGCCTCTGCAAAATCTTGATCAGCTGCTTTCTGAAACCACAATACAGCTTGTTCATCCGATTGTTTTACTCCTTGCCCTTTGTGATAGCACACACCTAATTTCGATTGAGCCTCAGCATACCCCTGTTCAGCTGCTTTTTGAAACCAATAAGCTGCTTTTTCATAAGACTGTACAACTCCTTTCCGATAGTAATAACAAAGTCCTAATTTCGTCTGTGATTTTACATCACCCTGTTCTGCTGCTTTTTCATACCAAGCAACAGCTTTAGGAAAAGACTGAGGTACTCCAATACCTTTTTCATAATTAGTTGCCAAACGCACTTGAGCTTCCATATCACCCTTTGTGGCCTTCTCTATCAAAGTCTTAAAATCTTCTCGTTGAGCATAACTCATACCAAAGAAAAATAGCAAGTACACAAACAAAACTTTAAAGAAAAGTTTATTCAGTTTTTTTAATACTTTTGAGTTGAATATTATATTCATATGTCAGCGAATTAAAAGTTAATAATAATGATAGTGAAGAGGTCAGTTTTATATTATATTCGATGGCAAAGATAAAACATTATTTTATACAAAACAAGTTTTTTGATTATTTCTTATACACCGCCCATTCCACCATCAAGTGCAATTTTTCAGATTACTTTCTGATAGAATAAATCTTTAGGTTTTTCAAAATCTAATACTTTTCTTGGTCTATTATTAATTTTATATTGATATTCTTTAATTTCTTTATCTGTAATATTTTTAAAATCAATGTTTTTTGGTATGTATTGCCGTACAAGACCATTAGTGTGTTCACTAAGACCTCGCTCCCAAGAACTATAAGGATGAGCAAAGAAAAATTGTAGGTTCAATTTCTTTTCAACTCGCTTAAAGTCAGAAAATTCATTACCATTGTCAGCAGTAATTGTCTTTATATAGTTTTTGTAAGGCAAGGTCATATCTATAAGTTCATCTGCTAATGATTTAGCTTTCTTTCCTTCTTTTAACTTTCTCATAAATAACATTTTAGTAGTCATTTCAACCAATGTAAGTATCGCTCCTTTATTTCCTGCTCCTACAATTAAATCTATTTCCCAGTGTCCAAACTCTGTTTTCTGACTTATAACCTCAGGACGTTCTTCAATAGACTTTTTATCTTCTACTTTCTTTTTACAAGTGTACAATGCTCTACTTCTATGCTTAAGCTGATGACGAGTGTGTTTGTATAGTTCGCCTCCGTTTTCTTTGTCTTGGTGAATGAAATTATAGATAGTTGTTTTTCCAACCATTGGTATTCTATTTTTTTTACAATACCCTACAATTTGCTCAACAGACCACTTGTTCTTCAGTGATATGCTTAATAACAAAAACTTTCATTTCTTTAGTAAATTTACGTTCTTTCCTAAAACGTTCTTTACGCTCTTCTGAGATTTCTTGAGCTACTTTTGGACTGTATTTTCCTGTCTTTGTTTTGTTTCTTGACAGCTCTCGACTGACGGTAGAGGGATTACACTCTGCATAAAGAGCAATATCTTTTTGTTTGATTCCGCTTGCTTTTAAAGCAGAAATTACCGACCTTTGCACCAAATTTAAATGCTTATATTCTTTCATTGTCATTTACAAAGAAAAGCATTTATTTTGAAAGAGAAAAGACTTTTATAGTTTTTTCTCTTTTTTTATTTCTCAGAGGGTTTTGCCTCTAAGGGACAACCCTCTGAAAAATAAAAGTTTTACTAAAATTTACTACTTAAAATTGCAATTATTAGTGGAACTTACA
>NZ_JBPRKH010000018.1:0-55560 GCF_051417515.1 Capnocytophaga sp. G1920 | reverse complement strand
CTGACATTATTGCTGTTAGGCACATAATCAGGAAGTTAGGCATTTTATGGCGGATACCGCGTCTTTTTCTAGTATCCTCTATACTAGATAACATTTCTATCAGTGTCATAGACTTTTACATTTTATTGGAATGCAAAAATAGTAATTTAAAATAACTTACAAAACTTTGTAACAGCCCTGCCTTTGAAGGGGGCTAGGGGGATGTTATCCCCTAGTGCCCCTTCCTCTTTCTTTCGCCTCGAAACCTCATTTTTACCGTTTTTTGCATTGTTGTATTATATTATGAATCAACTTTTTATATACCCTTCCTATACCAATCGTCCAAGATTCGTATAAGCTTCCTATAAGCTCTCTATAAGCTCCCCATACCCAAAATACATCTCTACCACCAAAAAAATATATCTTTTTCTTACCTTTCCTTTTTCTCAATAAATCAATGATTTAAGTATTTCTAATACAAAAATATTGATTATTTTTGGTACTATGTATTGCATAATACTTATTTTTGTCGTATCTTTGCCCCGAATTTAAAAACATCAAAACTATGGAAGAATTTAATGTCGAAAAAACAAGAACACAAATGCGTAAAGGCATCTTGGAAATGTGTATTCTTTCCATTATTGACAAAAACAAAGAAGCTTATGTTTCCGACCTGATTGAGGCGCTCAAAACAGCCGATATGATAGTGGTCGAAGGAACGTTATACCCTTTGCTTACCCGATTGAAAAACAGCGGGCTACTTACCTATCAATGGAAAGAATCTACTTCAGGTCCTCCTCGTAAATACTACATTTTAACCGAATCAGGCAGACGCTTCCTAAACGAAACCGTAAAAGCCTGGCGTGATTTACAAACAATGATTGATAAAATTATTTAAATTATGGACAAAATAAAAAACATCAGTTTAGGTGGTTTTTCTTTTATCATCGAAGAGACCGCCTATAATGCCCTCAACAACTATCTCAATGAGGTGCGTAATCATTTGAACCAAAATACCGATAGAGAAGAAATTCTCTACGATGTAGAGCAACGTATGGCTGAACTACTCAAAGTTCGTCTCAAAGAGCGCGAAGTAGTAATCGGTCAAGACGTGCAATATCTTATAGAAGTATTAGGTCGTCCCGAACAATACGTTGAGAGTGAAGAACCTCTTAAATCTTCGCAAACCCTATGGAACCAAAATCTGTATCGCGATACGGATGATAAGAAACTCGGTGGAGTACTTTCGGGTTTGGCGCATTACTTTAAGGTAGATGTAACTAAAATGCGGATTGCTTTTGCATTACTATTCTTATTGTTTTTGTTGGGAGGTAATTTCTATAAGCATTTCTTTTTCACTATGCCAAGCACCTTAATATTATTATATGCTGTTTTTTGGGCAGTGGTACCTCCTGCGCGTACTACTGTCGAAAAATTGGAAATGAAGGGCGAAGCAGTAACGCTGGATACACTTTCCAACTACAAATCGGTTACGACTACCCAAAGTGAATGGAAAAGAAGTATTACCGACAAGAAGCTACTTGGCGTACTAGGAGGATTAGCACAGTACTCCACTACCAGTAGCACTTGGCTACGGATAGCATATTTGGCTCTTCTTTTGCTGAGTATTCCTTTATTTAAAGGGCGCTTAACGGTTATGTTAGTAATAGCTTACTTGGCACTGGGTATCATCTTGAAAAAGGAATCTGTTTTTGAGATAAGTGAGCAAGCTCCTACGTTTCAGCCCCCTAAGAAAAGTAATCTGGGAAATTTGATACTCAGCATATTGCTATACTTTATTCTTGCTGTAATACTATTACCTTTGTTTGTAGCGGTAATGGCAGTGTTGTTGGGTGTTTTTGGAGTAACCGTAGTGAGTGGTTTTTCTGCGTTTTTAGTAACCGACTATCTGCCTTTCATTTTCGAACATCAATGGCAGGTAGCAGTGTTATACCTCTCGTTGATATTATTGTTTTTGCTACCTGTTTCGGTGGTAGTATTACTCAGTTTAAAACTTTTTATTAAGAGTTTTCGCACTCCTAAAATATGGGTAATAGCCAATGTGTTGGCACTTGTGATAGGACTCATCGGGTTGCTAACCGTAGGAGGAACATTGGGCAAGGAGTTTATAACAAAAACACATGTGGAAGAAAAAATACCCCTCACCACCCTTTCTGATACCTTAGTGGCGGAAAAAATACGCAAAGAATACGGCTTCAATTCCCCTATAATACCCATCAATACCGATACCCTAATGGTAAGAGATTGTTCTTTTTTCATAGATACCCTTCCGCAAGGCGCAGTCCCCTATTTGCAATATATCAGAACGGCTCGTGGGAGCAATACTGTGGAAGCTAAAAAAAATGCCCAAAGTCCCATCTACCCGCTCACTATCAAAGGGAATCACATTAGCTTTCCTTATTATTACCAAATTGCCAAAGGAAATGTATATCGGGGGCAAGAGGTAAAAATAAAACTTTTTGTACCTATTGGCACTTACGTCCGCACCCTTAATGAGACCTTTTTTTCTCAAAAAGGAGGAAGATGGTTAAACGAAAACGGCCTTTACAAGGTAAGCAAAGACAGTATTTACGAGGTAACGGCAAAATAATACAAAAATAAAAAATGTTAATTATTCATTAGTTATTAGTATTTTTTGTACTTTTGCACGGTTTTTGTTATAAGATGAAAATCTATAGAATTTAAATACGTAATTAACTAATAGAATGAAAAAATCATTTATCTGGGTTGCCTTAGCAACTTTCCTATTTGTGGGCTGTCGGGCTACTAAAGTTAGTGCCGATATGGACAAAGCTCCCGCAACATCTTCAGCTCAGAAAACTTACAATGATGCTACCCTCAAAGGGTGGCCTCACGAAGGGTTTAAACAAAACTTCCCTGGACTGAACTTGCAAGAAGCCTATGCCTTACTCAAAGGTCTTACCCCTAAAAAAGTAATCGTAGGAGTGGTAGATTCTGGTGTAGATATCAACCACGAAGACCTTAAAAACGTAGTGTGGGTAAACACTAAAGAAATTCCTGACAACGGAATTGACGACGACAAAAACGGTTATGTAGACGACGTACACGGCTGGAACTTCCTCGGTAATATCGCTCAAGAAAATACCGAGATGACTCGTATTTACAAAACTAAGGATAAGAAAAATCCTGATTATGCCAATGCTAAAAAAGAATTCGATAAAGAAACTGCTGAAACTAAAAAACGCAAAGGCTATTATGAGCAACTTATCCAAATAACTGAATTTGCCGATAACAACTTACGTAAAATCACAGGTAAAGAAGTGTATACCGCCAAAGACATCGATGCTGCTACCAAAGGCAAAACTTTCGATGCTCCCACTACCGAGATGATTCAGTTTATGAAACAGCTATTAGCAGATGTCTCTAATTCTGGTGATATCAAAAAAGAACTCAACGACGCTATCGAGTATTTCGATACAAAACTGAAATATCACCTCAACCCCGATTTTTCACCTCGTAAAACTATCTTAAAAGATAATGAAAACGACTTTACCAAAAAGTATTACGGCAATAATAACGTAATAGGTCCGAATACCAAAGATGCCTTACACGGCACACACGTGGCAGGTATCATTGGTGCTGAACGCAATAACGGAATCGGTATGAATGGGGTTGCCGATAATGTACTCATTATGGCAGTACGCGCTGTCCCCGATGGTGATGAGTACGACAAAGATGTCGCTCTTGCTTTGCGCTATGCAGTAGATAACGGAGCCAAAGTGATAAACACCAGCTTTGGTAAAGCTTTCTCTCCTCACAAAGAATGGGTGTATGACGCTATCAAATATGCAGCTTCTAAAGATGTTCTTATCGTGAACGCTGCGGGTAACGACTCTCAGGATATCGACGTGAAAGATACTTATCCTAACGACGAAGTAAACAAGAAAGAAATCTCCGATAACTTCCTTACCGTAGGGGCTTTGAACTACGAATATAACAAGAATTTAGTAGCCTCTTTCTCAAACTATGGTAAACGCAATGTCGATGTATTTGCTCCTGGGGTAAAAATCTATTCTACCACTCCTGAGAATAAATACGAGTTCTTGCAAGGAACCTCAATGGCTTCTCCTGAAGTAGCCGGAGTTGCAGCCTTGTTGCGCTCTTACTTTCCAAATCTGAGTGCAGCCGAAGTGAAGAAAATTATTATGGAGTCTGGTGTAAAAGTAGATATGAAAGTATTCGTAGGTGAAGATGATGATGAAGGTAAAAAACGCAAAGAAATGAACTTCGCCGACCTTTCTACTACAGGTACTATTGTAAATGCTAAAAATGCAGTAATCTTAGCCGCTAAAATTACTAAAACAAAACTTAGCAAATAGAAATTTATATGATACAATGAAAAGCCGTATGAGAAATTCTCACACGGCTTTTTTCATATTTGCTTGTTATTCATAAGTCATTAGCATTTTAAATGCCTGTCGTGCTACGACTTATTTGTGAGTACTATAAAGCTCGGCAACTTTCGCCCAATTAATCACGTTAAAAAACGCCTCAATATAATCAGGACGACGGTTCTGATAGTGCAAGTAATAAGCGTGTTCCCACACATCTAATCCCAAGATAGGAAAACCTCCGCAACCAGTGTTAGGCATTAGCGGATTATCTTGGTTTGCAGTAGAGCAAATCTCAAGCTTACCTCCTTTGTGTACACAAAGCCACGCCCAACCAGAGCCAAAACGAGTAGCCGCAGCCTTGCTAAAAGCTTCTTTAAAAGCTTCAAAACTTCCAAAAGCCTCTCCAATTGCCTTAGCCAATTCTCCCGTAGGTTTACCTCCGCCATTAGGACTCAGCACTTCCCAGAAAAGATTGTGATTGTAAAAACCACCAGCATTATTGCGAAGAGCAGCATTGTTCATATCAAGTGAGGTAAGAATTTCCTCAATAGTTTTGCCTTCTACCCCTGCTGGAGCCAAAGCCGTATTCAGGTTCGTAGTATAAGCGTTGTGGTGCTTAGTATAGTGTATTTCCATTGTACGCGCATCGATGTAAGGTTCAAGCGCATTGTAATCATACGATAATTTAGGTAATGTAAACATAGTATTTTCTTTTTAAATTTTTAGCAAAAGTACTATAAAAACTAATTGGTTGAGATACTTTAATGATAGATTTTCTTTATATAGGTATAATTATATTTGGGAAGTATAATTATTTTTGTACTTTTGCAAGGTATTTTTCTTTTACAAAAACCCACTACCCTATAATTATGAAACATTGTATCTTTCTTCTCCTTTATAGCTTTATTTTCGCTACTTATGCCCAAAAACCTAATGTCATCATCATTGTAGCCGATGATTTAGGCTATGGCGACCTAAGTTGCTATGGCGAAAAGACAATTCATACCCCCCAGGTAGCCTCACTCGCCAAACAAGGAATGGTCTTTACGAACGTACATTCCACCGCTGCCACTTGCACACCTTCGCGCTATTCACTCTTCACGGGCTTGTACAATTGGCGACGCAATGACACTGGTATTGCTCCTGGTGATGCTGCTATGGTCATTCGTCCTGAGCAAACCACCATTGCCGATGTGTTCAAAGCAGCAGGCTATACTACTGGCGCTATTGGCAAATGGCACTTGGGCTTAGGAGGTGAACGCGGTAAACAGGATTGGAACGGCTTTATCACCCCTGGACCTTCCGATATAGGCTTCGAATATTCCTGCATAATGGCTGCCACAGCCGACCGTGTGCCTTGCGTGTGGATAGAAAACCAACGCGTAGCCAATTACGACTCCTCAGCACCCATCGAAGTGAGCTATAGCAAGCCTTTTGAAGGTGAACCTACGGGTAAGAACAACCCCGAACTGCTCACTAAACTCAAACCTTCCTTACACCACGGTCACGACCAAGCCATAGTAAACGGTATTTCGCGTATCGGCTATATGAAAGGGGGTGGCAAAGCACTCTGGACAGACGAATATCTCGCCGATACCATTGTAGCCAAAACGGTAAAATACATCGAAAATCACAAATCACAACCTTTCTTTCTCTATGTGGGTACTAATGACATACACGTACCTCGCTACCCCAATCCACGTTTTGTAGGCAAAAGTGGTATGGGTTACCGCGGTGATGCAATTCTCCAATTCGACTGGACTGTGGGTGAAATCGTAAAGGCCCTCAAAGCTAATAATCTATACGATAATACGCTTATCATTATCACCAGCGACAACGGTCCTGTGATAGACGATGGTTATCAAGATCAAGCCGAAGAGCTCTTAGGCAGACATCGTCCGTGGGGAGCTTTTCACAACCACGGAGGCAAATACAGCAATTACGAAGCGGGTACGCGTGTGCCGTTTATCGTACGCTATCCTAAGATAGTGAAAAAAGGTACTTCCGACGCTTTGCTTTCACATATCGACCTCTTTGCCTCTTTGAGTAAATTTATTGGTGCTGAGATACCCGCAGGAGCAGCCACCGATAGCGAAGATTACCTCAAAGCCTTCTTAAGCAAGGACAAGAAAGGTCGCCCTTATGTAATAGCCTCTGGGGGAGCGCTCTCCATCACCGATGGTCGTTGGAAATATGTAGTCCCCAGCGATAACCCCTCTTATCAACCCCTCACTCGCACACATCTGGGCAACTATCCTGAGCCCCGATTGTACGACCTCAAAGAAGACATAATGGAGCTCTACAATGTAGCAAAAGACCATCCCGAAGAGCTCACCAGACTCAAAACAATGCTCGACAATATTAAAAACAGAAAATAGTGCTTTAACAATCAATAATAAAATTCGTTCCAAAAAAGGTAGATACTTTTTTGGAGCGATGTAATATCAATACTTTTTCTTCTATTCTCACTTCTATTTCCCCTTTTCTTTCGTTTATTCTTCATCTGCCCGTGTAGCTCGCTCCGTCTTTTGTTCGTTCTTTAGTCATTGTAGACCCACTGTAGACCCACTGTAGACCCACTGTAGAGCCACTGTAGACCCACTCATCGTTCGCTCTAACTTTGCCTTTCCGTCGCTACATACTTTGCCAAAGTTGAAATCCCCTTCGCATTATCTTCATCATTCGTTACTTGTCATCTCTTCTTTTTACCTTTTACCTTTTACCTAAAACCTATTTTTTGTCATTTGCTAATTATTTTCTATTTTTGCACTTTAAACAACATCTGTTCCGATGGAAGACAATACACCTCAAAACACTACTCCACAAGGAGATAGCATCATTAAAGTCACAGGTATGTACCAAGATTGGTTCTTGGATTACGCTTCATACGTAATCCTCGAACGCGCTGTACCAGCAATCGAAGATGGCTTTAAGCCCGTACAACGCCGTATTATGCACTCGCTTAAAGAATTAGACGATGGTCGCTACAACAAGGTGGCTAACGTCGTGGGGAATACAATGCAGTATCACCCTCACGGCGATGCGAGTATAGGCGATGCTATTGTACAAATCGGTCAGAAGGACTTGCTCATCGATACGCAAGGTAACTGGGGGAATATCCTCACAGGCGACGATGCCGCAGCTCCTCGTTATATCGAGGCACGCCTTTCTAAGTTTGCCCTCGATGTGGTCTTTAGCCCTAAGGTAACCGAATGGCAATCCAGCTATGACGGTCGTAAAAAGGAGCCTATCAGCTTGCCGGTGAAGTTCCCGCTCCTCTTGGCACAAGGTACCGAGGGAATAGCCGTGGGGCTTTCTACCAAAATATTACCTCACAACTTCATTGAGCTCATCGAGGCTTCTATTGCTTACCTCAAAAATAAACCTTTTGAGTTATACCCCGATTTCCCTACTGCGGGTATTATGGACGTAAGTGGCTATAACGATGGGGCAAGAGGCGGACGTGTGCGGGTGCGTGCTAAGATTTCGCAACTCGATAAGAGTACGCTTTGCATCACCGAAATTCCGTTTACTACCACCACTACTTCGCTTATAGATTCTATACTGAAAGCGAACGAAAAAGGCAAGATAAAAATCAAAAAGGTAGACGATAACACAGCTGCCAATGTAGAGATATTGGTGCACTTGCCCAACGGCACTTCGCCCGATAAGACTATCGATGCGCTCTACGCCTTCACTGCCTGCGAAACAGCTATTTCGCCCATTACCTGCGTGATTGAGGACAACAAACCGCATTTCCTCACCGTTTCAGAAGTGTTGCGTCGCAGTACCGACCGCACAGTAAGTCTGCTCAAACAAGAGCTCGAAATTGAACTTTCTGAACTCGAAATGCAATGGCACAGTGCCTCGCTCGAAAAGATTTTCATCAGAGAAGAGATGTATATCGACTTCAAGAACTACACCGATAAAGAGAGTTTGTACGAGTACTTGTACCAGCGTTTTGAACCTTTCAAAAAAGATTTAATCCGTGAGATTACCGATGACGATTTGGCTAAACTCACTCAAATACCAATGATTCGCATCACCCGCTTCGACTCTTATAAGGCTGATGAAAATATCCTCAAAATTGAAGCTGATATCGAGGAAGTGAAAAACCACCTCGCAAACCTTATCGACTATGCGATTTCCCATTTCGAACGCCTTAAAAAGACTTATGGTAAGGGGCGTGAACGGAAAACCGAAATGCGCGTATTCGATACCATCGAGGCGACCAAAGTAGTGGTGCGCAATACCAAACTCTATGTGAACAGAGCTGAAGGTTTTGTAGGTACAGGCTTGCGCAAAGACGAGTATGTAGGTGATTGCAGTGATATCGACGATGTGATTGTATTTACCGAAAGCGGTGCGATGTACGTTACCAAAGTATCCGATAAACAATATATAGAGAAAAACATCATACACGTAGCGGTCTTTAAGAAAGACGATAAGCGCACCGTGTACAATATGATTTATAAGGACGGACAAACAGGCTTCTCCTATATCAAGCGCTTCAACGTTACGGGTATTACCCGCGATAAGAAGTACGAGCTCATTCCTCAACACAAAGAGTCGCGTGTGCTCTATTTTACAGCCAACCCTAATGGTGAAGCCGAAGTGGTAACCGTGAACTTGCGTCAGTTAGGTACTTTGCGCAAACTGCGATGGGATATCGATTTTGCCGATACCCTCATCAAAGGACGTGGCGTGAAAGGAAACCTCGTGAGTAAATACGCTATCAAGCGCATCGAGCTGAAAGAAAAAGGCGTATCAACTCTCAAACCGCGCAAGATATGGTTCGACGATATTGTAAAACGCCTCAACACCGAAGAACGCGGTACGCTACTTGGGGCTTTCAAAGGTGATGACCGTATGCTTCTCATTACTAAAGAAGGCGTTGTGAAAACCATTATCCCCGAATTGAGTCTGCATTTCGAGAACAATATCGCCGTAATGGAAAAATGGGTGCCCGAGAAACCTATTTCGGTGATTTACTACGATGGTGAGAAAGAACGCGTGTTTGTAAAACGCTTTGTGGTAGAGAACGAAAATCGCGAAGAGTTAGTCATTACCGAACACCCTAAATCGCAATTGCTCTTCGTCTCTGCCGATTGGCGACCTATGGCTGAGGTGGTCTTCACCAAAGAAAAGGGTAAGGAGAAAGAGAACCTCACGGTGAATTTAGAAGAGTTTATCAGTGTAAAAGGCATCAAAGCCTTGGGCAACCAGCTCACTACCGACAAGGTGAAAACTGTCAACACGCTTGAATCTCTGCCCTACGAAGAACCCCAAGAAGAGGAACCCGTAGAAGACCTCGGCGATGAAGAAATTGTCCCTCCTACCTCTGAAAATGAGAGCGACGGCACCCAAACAGAATTAGAATTCTGAGATAACGATGAATAATCAAGTCGCTTTTGCATCGCTACACTTTGCCAAAGTTTTTAATTGCTCGTCGTGCTACGACCTTTGGCAAAGTTGATTGAGCAGTATATCCGAATAATATCCTAATAATCTCCTGCTGATGCAAATTTACGGCTTGTCCCCCTTCGGGGGTTCGGGGGCTTTAATAAAAAAAAACTTTATGAAAAACTATATCACACTCTTTATCATATTGTTGTTGGGAAGGAATGTAGCGGTGGCACAAGAGAGTAAAGAGGCTGTACTCCACCGGCTCAACCAAACCATTGAGCAGAGTGCTACTTATATACAAGCCAAAGAACAGCGTATTACTTCCTTGAAAAAGGCTCTTAAAAAAGCCTCTCAACCAACAGAAAAATACGACCTGCACAAACAATTGTATACCGAATACCGAAAATTTAAGGTCGATTCGGCAGTAGCCTATCTGCTGAAAAACGAACAAATAGCAATAGCTTTAAACGATACTGAAAAGCAAGACGAAACCCATATCTTGCTCTCTAAACTCTACTCGGTAAAAGGGATGTACATAGAGGCTTTGCAACTGTTAAAAGCTATCGATAAACACCGATTACCTAAGGAATCGCTGTGTGAATATTACGATTCGTGTTATGCCTTGTGCAGTCATTATGGGCAAAGTATCAACAATAGTGCTTATTTGAGTGCCTCCAACCGCTACCGTGATTCCTTACTATTGTGCATAGACAAACAGTCGCTTACTTTTAAAGTAAACAGTGCTATCGATGAGTTCTTTACAGGAGACAAAAACCGCGCTATGCAACAGTTTCAACAACTATTGCCACAAACTACCGAAGAGGAACCTGAACGTGCTATAATAGCTTATTATTTAGGTCTTATAGAACGAGAAAAAGGAAATGACAACCTTCAAGAATACTATTTTGCCCTCTCGGCAATTGCCGATATTAAAAACGTTATCAAGGATAATGCTTCTTTGCAAGGTTTAGCCCTCACTTACTACAAACGAGGAAATATAAGCAAAGCCTATCAGTTTATCAAAATGGCAATAGATGATGCTAATTTTTGCAATGTGCGACACCGCGCCGAAGAAAGTGCCTCTTTCTATTCTATCATCAATACCGCCTATCAAGAAAAAGAAGCCAAACAAAAGAAAGAATTACAATTGTATTTGATACTCATCAGTGTGTTATCGGTAGCCCTTATCATCGCTTTGGTATATGTGTACAAACAAGTTAAGCGACTGATAAAGATACGTAAAGAACTCTCTTACAGTAATCAGCAACTCGAAAAGCTCAATGCCGATTTGCAACAGATGAACCAAACCCTTGAAGAGGCAAATCTCAACCTCGAAGAGGCAAACCTTATCAAAGAAGAGTACATTGCACGTTTCTTCAACCTCTGTTCAGCGTATATTGATAAGATTGAGAACTACCGGAAATTGCTCTACAAAAAGGCTTCTAAACATCAGTTTGACGACCTTATCAAGGTGCTAAAATCTACCTCCGTAGTAGAACAAGAATTAGAGGCTCTCTACAAGAATTTTGATACTATCTTCCTCAATATATACCCGCATTTTGTAACCCACTTCAACGCTCTTTTAGAAGAAGGCGAACAAATCTTCCCTAAAAAAGGCGAACTACTGAATACCGAATTGCGTATCTTTGCCCTCATTCGTTTAGGTATCACCGATAGTAATAAGATAGCCGAATTCTTGCGCTATTCTCTTCGCACAGTGTACAACTATCGCACCAAAGTACGGAATAAAGCGAAAGGAGAACGCGATACTTTCGAAGAAAAAGTGAAGAAAATACGTAATTAATAGGTGAAATTTCAGTACTTTTTTAAGCTTTTTTCACAATTCAATTAGCTAATATTCAATTTGATATTTTTTGAAAGCAGTACTTTTCTAATACCCAATTACGCGCGAGTGTTTTTTTGCTGTACTTTTGGAGCAACTAAACAAACGTAATGTTTTTATTTTATGAAAGTACTCAAAGAACATTTAATGCTAATGATGGTACTGTTAATAGGCTTTGTAGGTTTCGCCCAAGCACAATACAGCAGAGTAACAGGTACCGTAACCGATGACAAAGGAGCACCTCTTCCTGGTGTTTCTGTAGTAATAAAAGGTACTACCAAAGGCGTAGCTACTGATTTCGACGGTAAGTATACACTTACTGACGTAGCTCGAGGAGCTGTTTTAGAGTTTTCTTCTGTAGGCTACAAAACCCTCGATTTAAAAGTAACAGGTGAACAGCTCAATGTTAAACTTTCTGAAGTTGCCCAAGACCTCGATGAGGTGGTAGTAGTGGGCTATGGTACTCAAAAACGTGGTGATGTAACCACTGCTATTACCACAGTAAAGACCCAAGACCTCGACCAGCGTCCTGTAATTTCGGCTGCACAAGCCATTCAAGGGCGTGCTGCGGGTATCCAAGTAGTGCAACCTAATGGTGCTCCAGGCGCAGGCTTGGCTGTGCGCATTCGTGGGAATACTTCTATTAGCGCTTCTAACGACCCTTTATATGTAGTAGATGGTATCCCTGTGCAAGACATCAGTGGGATAGCCCCTACCGATATCGAGAGTATGCAAGTGCTCAAAGATGCTTCCTCAGCAGCTATCTACGGTTCACGTGCTGCTAATGGTGTTGTGCTTATCACTACCAAACACGGAAAACGCAACGAGCCTAAAGTATCTGTTAATACCTATGTGGGTATCTCGCAAGTAGCCAAACGCATCGAGTCGCTCAACACAGCTCAGTACAAGGAACTGATGGACGAAACAGGTGCTGTTACTCTTCCTTCAGGGCTTACCGATAAAACTGATTGGTTTGATGAAACCTTCCGCAAGAGTATTATTCGCAATACACAGCTTTCTTTCTCAAATGCAACTGAAAACACCAAGTATTACATTTCAGCAGGTAATTCTAAAGATGAAGGGGTTATTCGCTCTTCTTTCTTCGAACGCTATAATGTACGTTTGAACTTAGAAACCAAAATGCGTAAATGGCTGACTTTTGAAACCAATCTATCCTATTCCGATTACTCGTCTAATGGTATTATCACCGGTACAGGTTCTAACCGCGCTGGAGTAGTGCTTTCGGTAATCAATACCCCTAAATACGCTCCTATATGGAGTGATAAACCCGGTGAAGAAGGTTGGTATTACTACAATTTCTATGGAGCAAACCTCACTCACCCTGTAGAGAATATCTCTCGTAATGCCGACAATACCTCTAAGAGCAATCGCTTGGTAGGAAGTGTATCGGCTATCGTAACTTTCCTTCCTAGTTTGAAGTTCAAATCTACAGTAGGTATCGACCGTTTAGGACGCACTCAAACCCATTGGACAGACCCTAAACTCACCGAATATGGACGCAAGATCTTCGGTACTGCCGACGATATCCGTACTAATAACACCGTGATGACCTACGACAACTTGCTTACTTTCGACAAGAGTTTCGGGAAACACAATCTTTCTGCTTTGGCGGGTACTTCAGGAACGGTATCTAAATGGAACGAAAGCTATTTGTACGCCTCTCACTTCCTTACACCCGACATCAAAACCCTCAACGCTGCCAATAAAATAGAACAAGGTAGTGGTTCAAGTGCTGCCGAATGGGCAATTATGTCGTATTTAGGTCGTATTTCTTATAACTACGATAGCAAATACCTTCTCACAGCTAATTTCCGTGCCGATGGTTCTTCAAAATTGGCACCAGGAAAACGCTGGGGTTACTTCCCTTCAGTATCTGTAGGATGGAGACTTTCACAAGAAAACTTCTTGAAAGAAGTAGATTGGCTTAGCGAACTCAAATTGCGCGGTGGCTGGGGACAAACAGGTAACCAAGCTGGTATATCCGATTACGGCTACTTGCAACGCTTTTCTATTACCCGTCAAAACTGGTGGGAGGCTGGTAAAGGTGATGCAATGGTAACCTTGCGCCCTAATTCATTCTCTAACCCTAACCTCACTTGGGAAACCACCACTCAAAGCAATATAGGGCTCGACCTTTCACTTTTCAAAAACCGTATCTCTTTAGCGGTAGATGCTTACCTTAAAAAGACTACCGATTTGCTAATGGATGTGCCACTGCCCGCTACTTCACCCATACCTTCTATTTATCGCAACGAAGGCGAAATGACCAATAAAGGGATTGAATTTGCACTCGATACACGCAACCTCACAGGTAATTTTGAGTGGAATACGAACTTCAATATCTCGTTCAACCGCAATGAGCTAACTAAACTTACCCTTCAAAAAGTGTATTACTACGCCAGCACTTCCGAAGCTACTACTGAACAAGTGGTGCGCATTACTGAAGGACAACCTTTAGGCAAGTTCTGGGGATTTATAAGTGAAGGAGTAGACCCTCAAACAGGCGACATCAAGTACAAAGACCTCAATGGCGATGGTAAAATCTCAGTTTCCGATAAAACTTATATAGGCGACCCTAACCCCGATTTTACTTTTGGGCTTACTAACGACTTCTCCTATAAGAACTTCACTCTGAGCGTATTCTTCCAAGGTTCTTATGGCAATGATATCTACAACGCTTCTCGTATAGAAACTGAAGGTATGTATAAAGACCAAAACCAATCGACTGCTGTGCTCAACCGCTGGAGAAAACCGGGTGATATTACCGACATTCCTCGTGCTGTAAGAAGTACCGATAACATCAAAGCTTCTTCGCGTTGGGTAGAAGATGGTTCGTATTTGCGTCTCAAAACACTTACTTTGGCTTATAACCTTTCCAATGACGAGTTGTTGAGATACGGTATCCGCAAGATACAGCCTTACTTCACCGCTCAAAATCTTTGGACACTCACTAACTACAAAGGATTTGACCCCGAAGTAAACCAAGGGCTTTCAGGTCCTACGATGGGTATTGATTGGGGTACTTATCCTCAAACCAAAACCTTTATCTTTGGCTTAAACATTGATTTTTAATACCTATACAAAAATGAAAAGATATATATACCTTGCACTCTCGTTAGCAGCACTAACGGCGTGCAGTTTAGATAAAGACCCTATTTCGGAGTTCAACGAGAAAAACACAACTACCGAGGGCAAAAGCTCTTCTGCCATAGAAACCAAAGCACAAATGCAAACTCGCTACGATGCTATCTATGCTTTTGTACGAGGTAGCGCGCAAGAGTTCTGGACGTTAGACTTTCTACAAAATACCGAAACTCGTGCCGATAACGCTTATGCAGGTACTTCTGGTGTCGAAATTACTTCTATAGAACAGAACAGCCAAGATGCATCTAACGGAAATATAAAACGTGATTGGCAAAAATACTTAGAAGGCATCAACTTAGCCAATGTAGTAATTGCTAATGTAGACAAAGTGCCCGATGCCTCGCTTACAACAACTGAACGAAAACAGTGGAAAGCCGAAGCTAAAATACTCAAATCGTGGCTTTTATTCGATATGGTGCGCTTT
This sequence comes from Capnocytophaga sp. G1920, assembly GCF_051417515.1. Taxonomy (NCBI): domain Bacteria; kingdom Pseudomonadati; phylum Bacteroidota; class Flavobacteriia; order Flavobacteriales; family Flavobacteriaceae; genus Capnocytophaga; species Capnocytophaga sp. G1920. The sequence goes on along the minus strand of NZ_JBPRKH010000018.1, from coordinate 40,367 downwards.
TGGGGAGCAGTACCTATTCCTCCTATTGAAGTCCCTGAAATATCATCTAAAAATGTAGAAGAAACCTACAAATTGCTCTTCCCTGAACGCACTTCAGTTGCTGAGGTGTACAACATCATTCGCACCAACCTCGAAGAGGCTCTCGTCGATGCTCCTGCTGTGAAGGCTAACGATAAGTTCTTCTTCAGTCGTGCGGTAGCTAATGCACTCTTAGCTCACGTATATGCCGAAAAACCTATACGCGACTACAACAAAACTATTCAGTATTGCGCAGCCGTAGAAGCCGATGGCTTTACTCTCTTGCCTAATTACGCCGATTTATTTCAAATCAACGATGCTAAAATCGATGTAAAAGTGCGTAATTCAGCTGAGTCTATCTTCGAGATTACCTACTCTCAAGGCGGACAGACTTGGTTACCGGGACTTTTTGGATTGAACTACACCAACCCCAATAGCACTTACGACTGGGCAAAATGGGTAACACCTTCACGTGACCTCATCGCTGCTTTCGATGCCGAGGGTGATGCTGTGCGCAAAGATCAAGCTATCGTTTGGGGGCAACCTTCGTGGAAAAATTATTACCCTTCTGAACACTATCCTTTTATGTACAAAATACGTTCAGGAGGCAGTAGCATCATCAAATTGCGTTTAGCCGATATCCTCTTGCTAAAAGCCGAAGCTTATGCCGCTTTAGGTCAAACTACTCAGGCGGCTGCCTTAGTAAACCAAGTACGTGCAAGGGTAGGACTTGCTCCTATTTCCACCTCTCTTTCACAAGAACAAATGAAAGAAGCAGTACTTAAAGAACGTCGTTTAGAACTCGCTTTCGAGGGCTTCCGTTGGTTCGATTTGGTGCGTAACGATAAAGCTATCGAAACAATGAACTCTCTCAACGCAAGAGATACTGGTAGACTAAAACAAACCTACCCTCTCAATGAGAATACAGTACTCTATCCTGTCCCACAAACTGAATTAGAAAACAATAAAAAACTCACCCAAAATCCTGGTTACTAATGAAAATATTCCCTTCTTTTTTACTTATAATACTCTGGAGCATCGCTTCTTGCAGCTGCCAGAAAAAATCCAACACAGGGGAGGATCCTACTCCTCCCCCTGTTGTTGAGCCATCGGTAGGTAAAGTGAGCGTATTGTTAACCACAGGCAATCGCCAAAAAGAATTCTACAAAGAGCAAACCGACCTAAAGCTCATCAAAAACCCTAACGCATCTTATAGTATCACCCTAAAACCTACTGAAAAATTCCAAAGTATCTACGGATTTGGCTCTGCCATTACAGGGTCTACCTGCTATAACTTGATGCAGATGTCCCCTGCCGATAGAAAAAACTTTCTCACCCAAACTTTCTCTGAAACCGACGGCTTTGGGCAAAATTATGTGAGGGTTTCTATTGGCTGTTCCGACTTTTCCCTAAGTGAATACACCCTATGTGATACCAAGGGAATAGAGCATTTTGCCCTCACCCAAGAGGAAACTGAGTACGTGATTCCTATACTCAAAGAGATTCTCGCTATCAACCCCAAAGTGCAAATCATAGGCTCTCCTTGGACACCTCCGCGCTGGATGAAGGTCAATAACCTCACCGATTTGCAACCTCATAACCATTGGACAAGCGGTCAGCTGAACCCTGCTCACTATCAGGATTATGCGCTCTATTTCGCCAAATGGTTGCAAGCGATGAAAGACAATGGATTGAACGTCAATGCCATTACTATACAAAACGAACCCCTCAACAGGGGCAACTCGGCTTCTATGTATATGGGATGGGACGAACAGCTCGCCTTTATCAAAAACGCCTTAGGTAAAACTCTGCACAACAAAGGTTTTGCTGAGGTTAAAATCTACCTCTTCGACCATAACTACAACTACGATAATATACCTTCGCAACAGCAATACCCCTTACATATCTATAAAGATACCGATGCCTCTCAGTACGTTGTGGGGGCTGCTTACCATAACTATGGGGGAAATCCTAACGAATTGAGCAACATTCATAACCAATACCCCAATAAAGAACTCATCTTTACAGAAAGCTCCATAGGTACTTGGAACGACGGTCGCAACCTCGAACGCCGTCTTACCGAAGATATGCAAGAGCTTGGTATCAAAATCCTGAATAATCATTGCAAGGCGGTGATAGTGTGGAATTTAATGCTAGACGAGCACGGAGCTCCCAATCGTGAAGGCGGTTGCAAAACTTGTTTTGGTGCGGTCGATATCCAAACATCCGATTATAAGACGATGCAACGCAATTCGCACTACTATGTGATAAGTCATCTTTCGGCAGTCATCAAGCAGGGTGCGACCCGTATAGGCGTTGAGAAAACCACCGACGACAATGTGCAATGTACCGCATTCGAGAACCCCGACGGCTCTTTGGCTTGTGTGTTGTTGAATAAAAAGAAAGAAGCAACCTATCTGACCCTAAGTACCGGCAAGTACTATTTCTCTTATGAAGTACCTGCTAACAGTGTGGTATCCTTTTTGATACCTAAAATATAAACAGAAATTGTAAACTTTGCCAAAGCTCGTAGCACGAGAGGCTATAATAACTTTGGCAAAGTTGAACATCAACAAATTAATTAAGCGAATGAAAAGAATATTACTGTTGTTATTCCTATTAGTAACAACCTTTGCGAGTGCGCAAACCGCAACCCCTACAACCCTTATCAAAACCGTTATTCCGTTTGAACAACGCGACGAGACTTCTTGGATTACCCGCTATCAAGGCGATATCAATCGTTATCAAAAGGAGAATAAACGCTTAAAAGACCTCTCTTGCGACGTACTCTTTCTGGGGAGTTCATCTATCAATCTGTGGGATACTATCTATGAAGATTTTGCCCCACTGAAACTCATTCGTCGTTCCTACGGAGGGGCTACTTTGCGCGATATGATTTACAATTACAACACTATTGCCAAAGGCTATACCCCTAAGAGCATTTTGCTATACGTGGAAAACGATTTGGGCAATCATAAGGAAGGTGTAAATGCCGTGAAGTGCTTTGATCTTTTCCGTATATTTATCGACAAGCTTAAAAAAGATTATCCTAATACGCCTCTGATTGTGGTATCGCTAAAACCCTCACAACACAAAGCCGACCAGCTGAAAGACCAGCTATTGGTAAACGCTCTTTTAGAGGAAAATGCCACCGCACAAGGCTATACTTATATTGATATCACCAAAGTAATGTACGATGAAGCGGGTAACCTCCGCACCGATATCTTTAAAGAAGACAACCTACATATGAATGCTGAAGGTTATAAGCTCTGGACAGCCATTCTCAAACCGCTTCTTATTAAAAAAGTGAGAGGAGAATAGATTAGCAAGTTAACAGATTAACAGATTGTAAATGAAGAGTGAGACATATATATAGGAGATATAGAACTTTTAGACTGCTGAAAAAATGTTAAAGTATGCTAAAAGGACAAGAAAAACACAAACTTTTTTAGGAGGTACTCATTTTTCACCTTAAATGACTAAAATACTAATAATCATTTTATTACATTACTTTTTATGTTTTACTTTTCAGCCACTTTGGACGAACCTAAAGCGAACCTAAGGCGAAGGTAAGGCGAAGCTAAACCGAAGATAAGGCCTTACTAAACTGAAAATCAATTGGCTAAAAAGGGGTATGAAAATCTGAAGAAAATATGTTAAAAATTAGTTTTTGACGAAAAAAACGCAAAAATATTATCTCTGAAAAAAATGAAATTTGTTTTATTAAGAGGTAGTATTTCTATTTGCTCAATTCTAAGAACACTAACAACTAAAAATGACTAATATGAAAAATATAAAAACTTTACTGCTTTGCTGTGTCGTAGGTACGCTCTCAGCCCAGCAAACGCCTGTTTATTTAGACGCTTCGCAACCCATTGAGAAACGTATAGACGATGCTCTCTCGCGAATGACTTTAGAGGAAAAAGTAGCTATGTGCCACGCTCAATCTAAGTTCAGTGCCCCTGGCGTGCCCCGTTTGGGTATTCCCGAAAATTGGATGACCGACGGTCCTCACGGCATACGCCCCGAAGTACTCTGGGACGAGTGGAATCAAGCAGGATGGACAAATGATAAATGCACCGCTTTCCCCGCTCTCACTTGCCTTGCTGCCACGTGGAATCCCGCTCTCAGCAAAGCCTACGGAAAAGCCATAGGTGAAGAAGCCCGCTATCGCAACAAAAACGTACTCTTAGGTCCTGGGGTGAACATCTACCGCATTCCTCTCAACGGTCGCAATTTCGAGTATATGGGTGAAGACCCTTATTTGGCATCCAAAATGGTCGTGCCTTATGTGCAAGGCGTGCAAGCCAATGGTGTGGCTGCTTGCGTGAAGCACTATGCGCTTAACAATCAAGAAATCAACCGCCATACTGTGAATGTAAAGGTAGACGACCGCACCCTGTATGAGATTTACCTCCCCGCTTTTAAAGCTGCTGTGCAAGAGGGAAAAGCGTGGAGCATAATGGGCTCTTATAACAAATACAAAGACCAATGGGCTTGTCAAAACCAATACCTATTGCAAGACATCTTGCGCAAAGAATGGGGCTTTGACGGTGCCGTAGTATCCGATTGGGGTGGAGTGAACAACACCGATGGCGCTGCCCTCCACGGATTGGATATGGAATTTGGTACTTGGACTGACGGAATGGCTGAAAACCACTCGAATGCTTACGACCATTACTTCCTTGCTCAACCCTTTCTCGAAAAACTGAAATCGGGAGAAATAAAAGAAGAAGTTGTAAATGAAAAGGTGCGCAATATCCTCCGACTCGTATTCCGCACCAATATGGCAGCCAATCGTCCCTTTGGGTCATTCGCCTCACCAGAACACTTTGCTGTAGCTCGCAAGATAGGACAAGAAGGTATCGTACTGCTCAAAAACGATAAAAATGTATTGCCTATCGATGTTAAAAAGGCAAAAACCATAGCCGTTATAGGCGAGAATGCTATCAAAATGATGACCGTAGGTGGAGGAAGTTCCTCATTGAAAGCCGTTCACGAGATACTCCCCTTAGACGGAATTAAAAACCGTGTAGGCAATACAGCCAAAGTGCTCTATGCACGTGGCTATGCCAGCGACGATTACAAAGACCAAGACGGGCTTGCTGCCAACGACATCACTGATAAGCGTCCGGCTCAAGAACTCCTCACCGAAGCTGTAAAAACCGCTAAACAAGCTGATGTAGTTATCTTTATAGGCGGACTCAACAAACACGACGGTCAGGATTGCGAAGGTAACGACCGCAAACAATACGGCTTACCTTACGGACAAGATGCCGTGATTGAAGCTTTGGCAAAAGCCAATAAAAGCTTAGCGGTAGTACTCATTTCGGGTAATGCAATGGCGATGCCTTGGGTGAAAAGCGTACCTGCGATTGTACAAGATTGGTATTTAGGCTCCGAAGCAGGCAACTCCCTTGCCGATGTACTCTTCGGTGATGTAAACCCTTCGGGTAAATTGCCTTTCACTTTCCCAGTGCGTTTGGAAGACAATGGAGCCATAGCCTTAGGTGAATACCCAGGTGATAAAGAGGTTACCTACCACGAAGGTATTTTGGTAGGCTACCGCTACGCCGATACCAAAGGTGTAAAACCGCTATTCCCTTTCGGTCACGGACTTTCTTACACTACTTTCAAATACGGCAAACTCACTGCCGACAAGAAAACCACTAACGGCGATATCAACTTCTCGGTAACGGTACAGAACACCGGCAAACGTGATGGTGCTGAAGTAGTACAACTCTATTTGCACGACAAAGAAGCCTCAGTATTACGCCCTTACAAAGAGCTCAAAGGATTTGAGAAAGTATTCTTGAAGGCAGGAGAAACCAAAACCATAACTTTCCACATCACCAAGCAAGACCTATCTTTCTTCAACCCTGAGCAACACGCTTGGGTAGCCGAAAAAGGCACATTCAAAGCCTTAGTAGGCACCTCTTCAGGCGATATTAAAAGCACAGTAGATTTTACCTTAGAATAAATATTTTTTACTTTTCATATGAGAAAAGCTTGAAGTCCACAAGACTTCAAGCTTTTTTGCTTAAAGGAGCTTGAGACATTTTGCCAAAGTTGAATTGGCGACAACATTTTTTCATCATTTATCATTTATCATTCGCAATTGTTTTTTATCTTTGCCACATTATTAAGTGTCTATAATGAAGAAAAACATACTCCTCGCCCTGCTTTCAGGGGCTTTACTCGCCTGTGCGTGGGTAACTTACGGCATTACTGCCCTTATATTCATTGCCTTAGTACCTCTCTTACTAATGGAAGCGCACATTAGACGTGATTACCAGCATACCAAACGCAAGGTGTTTGCACTCTCTTATTTGGCTTTTCTCACTTGGAATATCCCCACCACCTGGTGGATATGGTACTCTACCCAAATAGGAGCAATTTTTGCTATTTTAGCAAACACTCTCTTGATGACACTCACTTTCTTCCTCTATCATATCGTAGCGAAACGTATGAACCGGAAAGTGTCGCTCGTTTTCTTAGTAGCGATATGGCTCTCTTTTGAGAAATTCCACCTCACGTGGGACGTTTCTTGGCCTTGGCTGAACTTAGGAAACGTTTTTTCCGAACAAGTTACGTGGATACAGTGGTACGAATATACGGGCACTTTCGGGGGCTCACTATGGGTATGGCTTGTGAATATCGTACTTTTTATAGGCTTAACTGATTATCTTTCTACTAAAAACCGTAAAGCATTTGCCCGAAAAGTGGGGGTGGCGATGCTCCTTTTTGCTATTCCTGTGGTGATTTCGTATTTCCAGTATATCAATTATAGCGAAGCTGGCAAAAAGACAATCAATGCTATTGTTTTACAACCTAATATTGATCCTTATCAAGAAAAATACGCACTTTCCAATCAAGAAGTAGGTAGGCTTTTGGTACAACTTGCCACTGAAAATATAGACGACCAAGTGAATTTTATCATCACTCCCGAAACGGTTTTTGCTGAGAACATTAAGTTACAAGATTTACCTGTTTCGTGGGAAGTATCTATTTTGCGTACTTTACTCAGTCACTATCCTAATGTAAACTGGATAGCAGGAGCTTCTATGATTGAGTTTGTAAGAGACAAAGCCCAGACAACCTCACAAAGCAACTACTTGCCCGACTATGGTTTTTGGTACAACGATTACAATTCGGCTTTCTTGCTCAATTGCAATGCCGAAGTACCACTGTATCACAAGAGCAAACTGGTGGTAGCAGTAGAAAATTTCCCTTATCAGCAGGTGCTAAAACCTATTTTAGGCGAAACCCTTATCAACCTTGGCGGTACGGTAGCCCTAAAAACTACCCAGCCTGAACGCACTGCCTTTGCAGGAGTAGACACCGAGGGCAAGGCAGCACCTATCATTTGCTATGAGACTATCTATGGTGAGTTTGTAACGGGCTATATTAAGAAAGGGGCTAACTTCTTGGCTATCCTTACCAACGATGCGTGGTGGCGCGATACACAGGGTTACAAACAGCTACTCAGTTACACCCGCTTGCGTGCGATTGAAACCCGTCGCAGTGTAGCCCGCAGTGCTAATACGGGCGTTTCGGCTTTTATCAATGGTAGAGGAGATATACTCAAAACCCTTCCTTACGGCACCCGAGGTAGTTTGAAAGGTACCATCGCCTTAAACAACGAACTCACATTTTACGTTCAAATGGGCGACTACATCGCTCGCATTGCGTATTTCTTGGCGTTTTTTGTTTTCTTGTATGCGGTATTGAGGAAACGTGAAAAAAGGTCGTAGCACGACGGGCAATTAAAAAATTTGGCAAAGTTGAATACCTCTATTTGCATCACTTTTCTAACGACTAAAAAACTAACGAGTAAATCGTATGGAACACTACATTTCAAACGAAGTCCTTCTGCTTGAACAACTAACAGCTATTATAGAAGGCGATACACAACTGAAACTCTCAGAAGAAGCGGTAATTAATATTGAAACTTGTCACCGTTTTCTCAGTGATTATCTCCAAAAAGACCCTAAAGCTCTGAACAAGCTCTCGGTAGACTCTATGTCACTCTTGCGCCATTATGCTTGTGGCATAGGAGAGCGCATTCCTAACGAGATTGTCAAGCTGATGCTTTTCCTAAAAATACAATCCTTCTCCTACGGCTATAGTGGGGTGCGATTAGCGTTGGTACAACGTCTCATCGACTTTTATAATCACGGGGTCTTCCCTGTAGTTTATTCCAAAGATATCCCCGACGAACGCATTGCCTTAGCACACCTTGCCTTGCCTCTGTTTGGTGAAGGCGAAGTGTGCATACAGCACAAAGTCTATTCGGCTCAAGAGTTAGAAGGCAAATACGGTTGGCAACCTCTATTGTCAGAAGGACGCGAAGCCGATGCCCTGCTCAATGGAACCCAGCTCACCACCGCTTATGGCATCTACAACCTCAGCAAATCGCTCAAACTTATTCAGTGGGCTGATTTTGTAGCATCGGTTTCCACCCAAGTATTTGGAGGCAACCTCTCGGCATTCTCGGAAGCAATGCAAGTGGTACGTCCACACAAAGGACTTGTAGAAACTGCCGAGCATCTTCGTATGCTTCTGAAAGACAGTGTGCTCTCTGAGCACCCACAAGCCTTCTCGTCTATGCCCGAAGCCTTTTGCTCTATCCCTCAAATACACGGAGCCGTCCGAGAGTCGATTGCGGCTATTCGTAAGGTAATTAAAACCGAGATGAACTCAGTTACCGATAACCCTATTCTCTTCCCCGAAACTCAAGAAGTTATCTTCGGAGGTAATTCACATACTCTGCCTCTCTCATTAGCAATGGACTTTTTGGCGATTACCCTCACCAGCTTGGGCAATATCAGCGAGCGACGCGTGTTCTACTTGCTTTCTAATATCGGTAAAGAGATAGAAACTGAAATAGATTACCCTATTTTCCAACGAATTATTGAAGGAATATTGAACGAAAACCGTCGCCTTTCCACTCCTGCAAGCATCGAGAGTCCAATTTTATTTGAAAAAACAATAGACATTAAAGGAATGGGAGGTAGTTCGGCTATTAAATGCGAGCAAGTAGTGAAGAATATAGAAGAAATATTAGCTATTGAACTCATTTTGGCTACTTCACTGTGGAAAAAGAAACAATTTGAGCATCATTCAGCTTTATTTAAGGAATATCTCTCTTTTATGGCAGAAGAGGAAGTAACTACCCTCAAGAAGCAAATAGAACACACAATAAGGTTTTTTGAAATGAATAATGAATAATTGATAATTAATTCATATCTTTGGGGCAAAATTGTTCAATTTTAATTGTTAAAAAGTTATGCTGAAATTACAAACTGTTCTTTCTTTGGTATTATCGATGTTTGCCTTTCATATATTTGCACAAGGCGAAAAACCTAATAACTTGACGATGTTTGTAGGCACTTATACCGAAGGAGGCAATTCTAAAGGTATTTATACCTATCGTTTTAATCAGGAGAATGGAACTTTCGAACTGCTGAGCAGTGCTATCGCAGCCAATCCTTCTTTCTTGACATTATCCCCCGATGGGAAACATCTGTACGCAGTAAGCGAATATAACGACGGGCGACAAGGAGCTTATTCGTTTGATTTGAGTCAAGATAAAGCGCATTTAAGTTATCCCGTTTTTCAATCCACCGTCCCTAAGGAGAGTTCTGAGGAAGAACCGAAACAGGCGGGTGCCGACCCTTGTCATATTGTTACTGACGAGAACTATGTAATTACGGCTAATTATACAGGGGGCGACATCAGTGTTTTCCCGCTGGATGCAGAAGGTAAATTAAAAGCAGAGACACAACATATTGCTTTCGTAGGAAAGACACCCAAGCGCGTGGCACATATCCACTGCATTATTCCCACCCCTGATAAAAAGTATATATTAGCAACTGATTTGGGCAACGACCGCGTGTATCGCTTTCGTTACAACAAGAAAACTCACAAAAACTCTGAGGTGCTCACCGCTCAGCGAGTAGCTTATGAGGTGAGCGACGGACAAGGGCCTCGTCATCTTACATTTAGTAAAGATGGACGTTTTGCTTATTTGATAGGCGAATTGGGTGGAAAGTGCGTAGTGCTCGGCTATCACAAGGGGCAACTGAAAGAAGTGCAACGCTTAATGGCTGATGAAGGTGGCGGACGAGGCAGTGCCGATATACATATCAGTCCGGATGGGCGTTTTTTATATACCTCTCACAGATTAAAGAAAGACGGCATTGCTATCTTTGTTATCGACCCTAAGAAGGGTACTTTAACGAAAGTAGGATACCAACTCACAGGTATTCACCCCCGCAATTTTGCGATTACCCCCAATGGTAAGTACCTTTTAGTAGCTTGCCGAGATGATAATAAAATACAAGTATTTCGGCGCGACGAAGCAACTGGTAAGCTCACCGATACGTCGCTTAATATCAGTGTAGATAAACCTACTTGTGTGGCGTTTACTTTTTAAAGGCCTCTCCCCCGTTCTCACATACCCAACTGTGAGCCCTCGCTGGCTCCTCCCAAGGAGAGAGGGGGGACAATCCATAAAAGTGATTTTTTAACAGGAAAATAACTTATATTTCCGTTGTGGCGTTTGTAAAATTGAACTAAAATCAGTACTTTTGTCACACAAAATTAAACAAACCAAAAAAAATGAAATCTTTAAAAGATAAAGTCAAAGACTTTATAATGTATTTATTTGATAGTGTAAAACAAAACAAGATAATTTCTAAAGATTACCTTATTGCAGAACTTACACCAGATGCTATGGTGGTGTTACAATCAATATCAGATATTCAGTTTAGGTATGACATAGCTTATGTATCTGTTAACCCTTCAGAACTAAAACATATTTTTGATAGACATTATGGTGAAAATGAAAAGGCACCACAACAAGGGAAGCCTCTTACAGATACAGATATTGCTCTTATAGTAGATGTTTTGGATAAACCTGATAAACTTATTTCATTAGGGTATATAGAAAAACATCAAGCTGAAACTTATTTGTTTTTGAAAAAGAATGAAGATAATACAGTTGTAATTATCGAAGTATTTGGTAGTAAAAATAATAAATTACGGCTAAAAAGTATGTATAATAGCGTTAAGTCAGAAGAAAAAATAATAGAAGATGAGTTAAAATCCTTACTCAACACGCCCGATAACGCTTCTGGGTTATTAGCCCAGCGAGTCTATGACTTTAACTCATCTCCGGGTACAAAAGTACAACATCTTTTACAATTTACCAAAGAATTGCCAATAAAATAAGTTCTATTCCACAAAATTATTAATTATTCTCAATTGTTCATTGTTTATGACCGACTTAGAAATCGCCCAAAAGGCACAGATGCTCCCTATCAGAGAGGTAGCTAAAAAACTAAACATCAGCGAGGATGACCTCGATCCTTATGGAAAATACAAGGCTAAACTACCGTTGCACCTCATCGACGCTGAGAAGATGAAAAACAGTAAGTTAGTGCTTGTTACGGCTATTACCCCTACCCCTGCTGGTGAGGGAAAAACTACGGTGAGTATTGGTCTGACAGAAGGACTTAACAAAATAGGCAAAAAAGCGATTGCCGTATTGCGTGAACCGTCGTTAGGGCCTGTTTTTGGTATTAAAGGAGGGGCAGCTGGTGGAGGATACTCACAAGTAGTACCTATGGAGGACATCAACTTACACTTTACAGGAGACTTTTCGGCTATTGAGAAGGCTAACAACCTATTGGCGGCTGTCATTGATAATAATATCCAAAGCAAAACACACTCTATTGGCATTGACCCACGCACCGTAGTTTGGAAGCGCGTAATGGATATGAACGACCGTGCGCTACGCCATATAGTGGTAGGGTTAGGTGGCACTACTCACGGCGTACCACGCGAAGACGGTTTTAACATCACTCCTGCTTCTGAGATTATGGCGATACTATGTCTTGCCGAAAGTTTTTCTGACCTGAAAAAACGTATTGGTAATATCTATGTAGGCAAGAAGTTTGACGGTACCCCCGTATTTGCCCGCGACTTGAAGGTAGTAGGGGCAATGGCGCTTTTGCTCAAAGAAGCAATTAAACCAAACTTAGTGCAAACCTTGGAGAATAACCCTGCGCTCCTACACGGAGGGCCGTTTGCTAGCATTGCCCAAGGTACGAACACTGTATTGGCTACCAAAATGGGACTATCGTTGGGTGACTACGTGATTACCGAAGCAGGTTTTGGCGCTGACCTTGGGGCTGAGAAATTCCTTAATATCAAATGTACTTCAGCTGGATTAGCTCCCGATGCAGTGGTGATTGTAGCAACTATCCGCGCCTTGCGTCACCACGGAGGGGCTAAAAAAGAAGAGTACAACACTCCTTCCTTGCAAAAAGTGAAACTCGGTATTGCCAATTTGGAAAAACACATCGAGAATGTGCAACTTTTTGGTCTCAAAGCAGTGGTAGCGATTAACTATTTCCCTAACGATAGTGAAGAAGAGATAGCCTATGTAAAAGAAGTATGTGCTCAAAAAAGGGTGCAAGCTATTGTAAGTAAAGGGTTTAGTGAAGGAGGTAAAGGTACCGAAGAACTTGCTCGCGCTGTCGTGGCTATAGCCCAAAGTGGTGAGAGTCATTTTAGTCCGCTATACAGCAATGAAGCGAGTATAGAAGAAAAAATAACAGCAGTAGCTACTAAGATTTACGGAGCGAGCAAAGTGAATTACAACAGCAAAGCCGTAAGTCAGTTGAAGCAAATCAAAACATTAGGCTTTGATAAAATGCCTATTTGTATAGTGAAGACGCCTAAATCGCTCAGTGATGACGAGAAGAAACTCGCCCGTCCTACCGATTTTGAGGTAACCGTGCGAGAGTTTGAGTTTGCCTCAGGGGCGGGCTTTGTAATCCCAATCTTGGGCGATACTGTGCGTATGCCGGGACTCCCCAGTGTGCCTGCCGCCGAAGGTATGGATATAGATGACGAGGGAGTTATCACAGGACTCTCTTAATAAGGTAAAAGGTAAAAAGAGCCTATTGTAGCTCATACTACACTTAAAACGGATAATTGATACCGAAGTTGAACACGGTTTCTTTTATTCTGAATTTCTTTATCCAGCGGTTGCTCATTTCTTCGGCAGGGTCATATGTAGGTATACCCATATCAAGGCGAATTACAAAGAAGTTGAAGTCGTAACGCAACCCAAATCCGGTACTTAACCCCACATCTTTTAATGAAGAAAGGTCTTTAAACTTGTATTCTTCAAAACGAGTATTATCGGCTACGTTCCAGATATTTCCCACATCGGTGAAGAGGGCGCCTTTGAGTGCCCCTAAGATAGGGAAACGATATTCGAGATTGAGCGTAATCTTCATATTGGCTTCGTTGTAATCTAAAATCGAACCACTTGAACCAGGTCCTAAACGATAGGCTTTAAAACCACGGTTATCGGTAGTACCTCCGGCAAAGTAGCTTTGTGAAAACGGAATATTATCGGAGTTACCATAAGGGATAGCTATCCCTAAGAAGGAACGGAATGCTAATGAACTCTGTTTGGCTATGGGGAAGTGCTTGATAAAATCGACCTCAGCTTTGGCATATTGAGCGTATTCTACCCCAAAAATCTTATTCTTAGTACTACCTTCGGTATTCACCACTTTATAAGTAGCTGTTAAAGCATTGAGCAAACTCCCTGCTCCTTCTATCTTGAAACGCAATTGTGAGAAATCGCGTTCAAAAAACTGTGATTTGCTATTGATGATATAAGTAAAACTACTTGATACAATAAAGTCATTATTTGTAATACGACGATAGCGTTCAGAAATAGCATATATAGGCAAAATATCTTCGCCTTGAACTACCAAATTCCTTTCGAATACATCATTTATAAAGTTAAAAGTCCCCTCAGTAGGGGTAAGATTACCTTTGTCGTCTACATATCGGCTACCTAAACTGTATTTTTTAGCAATATCGTTCAGCCTTTCATAAGTACTTTGGTAAATATTGAAGAAATTACCTGGGTTGATATTGTTTACGTATTGTACGTTTATCAAATCGAAAATGACTTTGTTCTTCTGCTTACGCGGATTCCATACATAGCGCAACAAACCCGAAGTGGTACGCTTGTCGAGCCCTATATTTGTTTGGTAGCTCATACCCGTTTGCAAGATAGTTTGTGGGGTCATATAATAGGGAATGAGCTTGCGCGTATTCAGCGGGAAAACGATAGAAGGAAAGATGAAACGTATATCACCACTGACTTCTGAGGTATTGAAAAAGCGTGTATCTTTAAGCGTAGGTTGCGAGGCAAAAGTACCTTGCAAGTTCAGTTCTAAGGTTTCTGCTCCACGAAAGACATTGCGTGCTGCAAACGAAGTTCCTACCCCAAAACCTATCGCCTCAATCTCAGAACGCTTTACCTCATTGGTAAGTCGCAATGAAAACTTATCTAAGGACGAAAGGTAGATATTGGCATCGAGTTTGTTTTGCAAGGTGTCTTTGGTAGCGTATTTGAAGTCCATATTTGGGTAACGGAACACGCGCAGGTTGTTGAACTGTCGGTAGGTATTTCCGCGCTCTAAATCGGAGTAGATTTGTCCTTTTTTGAGGCTTGTAGCGTGATACAACACCCGTGGACGATAACGCAACTTGTCCTTGTAATAAATAATCATATTGCGGTACTCCAAAGAATCTAAAGAGCTCTTATCTACCTTTTTGTCGTAATCAGTATACAGACGTACTTTATTGATGTAGTGCATCTTATACTTCTTGGCGGTAATCACATCGCCATCGCGTTCTATAAGGTCGCCTATATCAGTAGTTACTTGCAGTTTGTTGTCTTTTTGAGCTGTAACCGTATCGCGCTCGATTTGGAAGTTGATGGAGCTTTGCTGAAAGGTATAAAAACCGTTGTTGCGAAAGAGCTCGTAGAGGCGTGAACGTTCATTGCTAAAATCGGTAAGCTGGTAAGGGGCTCCTGATTTTAAAAACGTTTTTGCCTTGTTCTGCTGGTAAACTGAATCTATTTCAGGAGAAGTGATATGCGTCTTTAAGCTATCGATATAATAGCGCTCGCCGGTAGTGATATAATAGCCCACTTTGGCTTGTTGTTTTTCTTCATTAGGGAGAATGAAGATGCTATCAGTTACTTTGTTATTGAAATAACCTATACTTCTGAAATAAGCTCCCAACTGCTTGGTGGATTTGTGTACGCGTGCTGTATCTAATACCGATGGAGCTTCGCCTATCTTCTGCAACTGGTGATCGATGCCTGAAACGAAAAACGACTTCTGTAAGCGACCTACTTGTTTTTTAGAGAGAAAACCATCTAAAAACCTATGCCAACGAGGGTGTGTATCGAGCCATTGGACAAAATCCTTTTCGGCATTAGGGTTTCCTAAATTGTAGATATATAGACTGATAGGCATTCCTAAAACATACGAATTGGGCTTTTGTAATACAAAATTGTTTATCTTTGCATCGTCGGTCTTAGTGCCATTCACATATACGAGGTTTTCACGGAGCAAATGGCGGTCGTTAGGGACACGCTTGGTAGCATCGCACGAAAAGAGAGCAATGGCTAACACGAATAACAGACTGATAACGCTTAGTTGGGAAAGAGATTTTCTCACAAGTTTTTGTTTTTAGGGCTCAAAAATACACAATTATTTTATGCTTAGCAAAAATCAAGTAAAATTAATTCAGAAATTACAACAGAAGAAATACCGCAATGAGCTGAATCTCTTTATAGTAGAGGGGAAAAAGAGCATTGTGGAATTTCTGCAAGCGGGTTACCGTTTAGAGTTACTTATCGCTATCGAAGTGTTCGCCACAGCGCTGAACAATCACCCTATTACCTTAGTGAGCAAAGAGGAACTGCGGAAGGTGAGTAGCCTTAAAAATCCCGATGAGGGCTTGGCGATTTTCCACCAACGCCAACATAAGGGCATCTTGCAAGAGGGTGTAATCCTCGCCTTAGACAACGTGCAAGACCCTGGTAATTTGGGTACGCTTATCCGCCTCTGCGATTGGTTTGGTATCGAAACGCTTATCTGCAATAGCCAAACGGTGGATTGCTACAACCCGAAAGTTGTACAAGCCTCTATGGGTTCTCTCACAAGGGTTGCTGTGCATTACGTGGATTTAGCAGGCTTCTTGGCAACTTGTGCGCTACCTTTATACGCAATGGATTTGGACGGTGAGAACCTCTACACTACCGAATTTCCCGAAGATTGTGTGCTAATCTTAGGCAACGAAGCTAACGGTATTAGCCCCGAAGTACGCGCCTTGGCTGATGGCATTATCACCATTCCGCGTTTTGGCAAACTGCAACAGACGGAAAGTTTAAATGTGGCAATGGCGGGAGCGATAGTGGTGAGCCAGGTAAGAAAATTGGATAATTAGCAAATGAGAAAATGAGAGAATGAGAAAATAGGGTAAATGCCAATAATACCAGAAATAATGAACTTTGGCAAAGGTGCGAGCCGCACAGGCAAAAACTTTGGCAAAGTTTGAGATGAAAAAGCGATGTGTTGGGAGAGATTGGAGGATTCGGAAGGAAACGGAGGATTTCGGAAGAGGATAGGGAGAGATTTTGGTGAAAAAAGGCTGTAAGATGGGTGGGGTTAGCTTATAGAGAGCTTATAGGAAGCTTATACGAATCTTGGACGATTGGTATAGGAAGGGTATATAAAAAGTTGATTCATAATATCATACAACAACGCTAAAAATGTTAAAAAAGAGGTTTCGAGGCGAAAGAAAAGGAATAGGCAATAGGCCTTAGGCCATAGGCACTAGGGAGGTAACATTCCCCTTTACACATACCCAGCTGTCGCGGGGCACATACCCAGCTATCGCTGGCTAGCTTCAAAGGGGGAATGAGGAGAGGGGCATTGGGAGGCTTCTGTCAAATTGTCACCTTTTTAGTCTTTGGCAAATTATTTGCTACCTACTAACGAAATAAACTAAAAATGAATCATTATGATTACCGAAGATATTAAAAACGATGACTTAGAACTTGAACAAGAGGCAACTGATAACACTCCTTCGGAAGAAGTTGAAGAACCTACTTCTGTTGAAGAGCCCGAAGAGCCCGTTAAAGAAACTTCAGAAGACCTTCTTGCGAAAGAGAAGGACAAGTTTTTGCGTTTGTTTGCTGAGTTCGAAAACTATAAGAAGCGCACTGCGAAGGAACGTGCAGAGCTCTTTAAAACTGCTGGACAAGACATTTTGTCAGCCTTGTTACCTATAATAGACGATTTTGACCGTGCTTTGGTAGAATTGGCTAAATCGGGTGATGAACATACTCTTAAAGGGGTGGAACTCATCTATAATAAACTAATAAACACTCTCAAATCAAAAGGATTAGAGAAAATAGAAGTTGCCCCTAACGACACTTTTGACAGTGAACATCACGATGCAGTTACCCAAATTCCTGCCCCTACTCCTGAAGACAAAGGTAAAATTGTAGATGTTGTGCAAACAGGCTACAAATTAGGCGATAAAGTAATACGTTTCCCTAAAGTAGTGGTAGCACAATAAGGAGGAAGGAATGAAGAAAGATTACTACGAAATATTAGAAGTACAGAGAACGGCTACCGCTGCTGAAATAAAAAAAGCGTATCGGAAGCAAGCCTTGAAATATCACCCAGACAAGAACCCTGGTGACAAACAAGCTGAAGAGAACTTTAAATTGGCTGCCGAAGCCTATGAAGTGCTCAGCGATGATAATAAACGCGCCCAGTACGACCGCTTTGGTCACGCTGCCTTTGAAGGAGGTATGGGAGGCGGAGGCTTCTCGATGGACGATATATTCAGTCAGTTTGGAGATATTTTTGGTGGGCATTTCTCGGGCTTTAGTGGTTTTAGTGGTTTCGGAGGAGGAAGCGGTCAGCAACAAGTGTACGTAAAAGGAGAAAACTTGCGTATACGGGTGAAAGTTACGCTTGAAGATATTGTAAAAGGCACTGAGAAGAAAGTAAAAGTACGCCGTAAAGTAAAAGCTGAAGATACTACTTATAAAACTTGTCCTACTTGTCACGGACGTGGGCAAGTAGTACGCCAAATGAATACGATGCTAGGCGTAATGCAAACGGCTACTACTTGTACTGCTTGTGGAGGCTCGGGCGAAGTGATTGACAAACGTGGTGCTGATAGCGATTCGCAAGGATTAAAAACCATAGAGGAGACTATTCCTATCACAATTCCTGCAGGAGTGATAGATGGTATTCAGTTAAAGATAAACAACAAGGGTAATGAAGCGCCTACGAAGAATGGTGTAGCGGGTGATTTGCTTGTGCTCATCGAAGAACAAGAACACGAAACCTTAAAACGCGAAGGCGACAACTTGCATTACGACCTTTATATTAGTTTTCCTGAAGCGGTTTTAGGTGCTTCTAAAGAGATTGAAACGGTTACAGGAAAGGTGCGCATTAAACTAGACGAGGGAATACAGTCAGGGAAGATATTGCGCTTGCGTGGTAAAGGTGTACCTAACTTGCAAGGACGGGGTGCCGGTGACCTTATCATTCACGTGAATGTATGGACGCCTAAAAAGCTCACCGACAAGCAAAAAGCCTTCTTTAAGGAAATGCAAGAAGACGAGAACTTCGCTCCTAAACCCGACAAGAACGAGAAATCGTTTTTTGAGAAAGTAAAAGAAATGTTTTCATAGGTTATTATTTTACTTAATAGACAAAGAGAGACTACCAAAAAGGTGGTCTCTTTTTTGTTAGGTAAAAGGTGGAAACCTGAGTTAGAGGAATGAGGCTGTGCCTCAGAAATTAAACAAAATTTAAACAAAATCAAGGCTGTGCCTTGTAAAATGGGGAGGCGTTTAGTCGCGTACTTTCGGAGAAAATCGGAGGAGTTGGGAAAAGGAGGTAAAAGAGAAAAGGCAAAGACAGTAATAGATAGTATGTATGTGAAATGATATGAAAGAAATATTACTATTGTTTATATTGAGGAAAAGTTGTACTTTTGTATTTTAGTAATAGAGTCAAACCGGGCAGGGTGAACGATTCAGAAGGGTTTGTCTTTGGCGAACTAATTATATGTGAGCGAATTGCCTTTCGCCCTTACGATGACTGAAAACTAACGAACTATGTTAAAAGATATATTGAACTTTAGGAGAGCGGTGCGTTATTATGCGCCTACGCCCATAAGTGAGGAGAAGGTGCGCGAATGTCTTAAACTCGCCACACTGGCACCTACCAGCTCTAATATGCAGTTGTACGAGCTCTACCACATCACCGATAAGGCTTTGTTAGAGAAATTAGCACACGCCTGCCTCGACCAGCGTACGGCTACGACGGCACAACAAATGGTGGAATTCGTTACTCGTCAGGACAAACACCGCGCTCACGCTCGTGCTATCTTGGAGTTTGAGCGTGGCAATGTACAGCGGAACAGTCCGCCCGAAAGGCAAGCCAAGCGTATTAAGGATAAAGAGGCGTATTACAGTAAGCTGATGCCTTTTGTGTATAGTAGATTTTTTGGGCTACTAGGGCTCTTCCGCAAAGCGTTTGGGGTGGTTACCAGTTGGTTTCGCCCTATGATGCAACAGCTCTCGGAAGGCGATATTCGCGTAAGTGTACACAAAAGCTGTGGACTCGTAGCGCAGACCTTTATGCTGGCAATGGCAGAGGAGGGTTACGATACGTGTCCGTTAGAGGGTTACGATAGCAGACGCATTAAGAAGTTGTTACACTTATCTTGCGGAGCAGAAGTGAATATGGTGATTACTTGTGGACTTCGTGAACAGCGCGGTATCTGGGGCGAAAGGTTTAGATTGCCGTTTGAGGAAGTGTACAGACATAATGATTAATGGTTAATGAATAATGATGAAACACAAATAATTAATAATTTTACCAATTAACTAATTTGCTAATTGGCAAATTATTCGTATCTTTGCACTTTAACTAACAACCTTAATAAAAATGTATCCAATAAAATTTAAACCTATCCTCAAAGAACGCCTTTGGGGAGGGACTAAACTAAAAACATTATTCAACAAACCTATTGAAAGTGATATTACAGGCGAAAGCTGGGAAGTATCAGGCGTACCTGGCGATATCTCAGTAGTAGCCAACGGAGCTCTTGAAGGTAAAAGTCTGCAAGAACTCATCGATTTATACCCTAGTGAACTGCTTGGCAAACACGTGCACGAGCGTTTTGGTCACGATTTCCCTATCCTTATTAAGTTTATAGATGCACGCGAAGACCTCTCTATACAAGTGCACCCTAATGATAAATTAGCAAAAGAACGCCACAACTCTTTTGGTAAAACCGAAATGTGGTATGTGCTTCACGCCGATGCAGGAGCTGAACTGATTGTAGGCTTCAACAAAACAGTAACCAAAGAAGAGTATCAACAGCACCTCAATAGTGGTACACTCACCGATATTCTCAACTACGAAAAAGTAAAAGATGGCGATACTTTCTTCATCAATACGGGCAAAGTACACGCCATAGGTAAGGGAATTATCATTGCTGAAATACAACAAACCAGCGACATCACCTACCGTGTGTACGACTTCAACCGTCGCGATAAAAATGGTAACCTGCGTGAACTCCACACTGAACTCGCTCTCGATGCAATCGACTACGAGAAAAAAGACGACTTTAAAGTGGCTTATACCAAAGACACTAACACGGTAAACAAAGTGGTGAATTGTCCTTATTTTATTACCAACTTGCTACCGCTTACCGCAGGCTATGAAAAACAACTTTCACAAGACGATTCTTTCCATATCTATATGTGCGTAAAAGGCGAAGGTATAATAGGTGATGGTACTACCGAATTACCTATCAAGCAAGGGGAAACAGTGCTTTTCCCTGCTTCTTGTCACAAATTGGAGGTAAAAACCAAAGGAATGGATTTATTGGAAGTATATATTTAGACAACTAAAAACTAAAAATATGTTATATCGTTCAAGAATTAAGGGATTAGGATTTTACGTCCCTGAAAACGTAGTTACTAACGACGACCTATCCAAACTAATGGATACCAGCGATGAATGGATTCAAGAGCGCACTGGTATCCAGCAGCGTCATCACGCACTAAGAGGTAGTGACACTACTACCTCAATGGGTGTAAAAGCAAGTTTGAAAGCTATTGAAGCCGCTAATATCAATAAAGAAGAAATCGACTTTATTGTGTTTGCAACCCTCAGTCCCGACTTCTATTTCCCTGGTTGTGGGGTATTGGTACAAAAAGAATTGGGGTTGCCTACTGTGGGAGCTCTCGATATCCGCAACCAATGTTCGGGCTTTATCTATGCCCTTTCAGTAGCCGACCAGTATATCAAAACGGGTATGTACAAAAATATCCTTGTGATAGGTGCTGAAACCCAATCGCCCGCGCTGGATATGACCACTCGTGGTCGCAATATGGCAGTGCTCTTTGGAGATGGTGCAGGTGCTGCTATCGTTTCTCGCTCCGATGACCCCGAGCGCGGTATTCTCTCCACTCACTTGCATAGCCAAGGTGAATACGCCGAACAATTAGCAATGATTACCCCAGGGGTAGGTACCAAATGGGTAACCGAATTATTGGCAGAAAACGACCCTGATGATGTGAGTTATTATCCTAATATGAACGGTCAGTTTGTATTTAAAAATGCTGTGGTTCGCTTTGCGGAAGTGATAGAAGAGGGATTGAAAAGCAATGGTCTTTCTCACAAAGATATTAATATGTTGATTCCTCACCAAGCTAATTTGCGTATCTCACAGTTTGTACAACACCAATTCAAACTCACCGATGAACAAATATTCAACAATATAATGAAGTATGGTAACACTACCGCAGCTTCTATACCTATCGCCCTTACCGAAGCAGTTCAACAAGACAAAATCAAGGACGGAGATCTCGTAGTACTTGCTGCCTTTGGTAGTGGCTTTACTTGGGCAAGTGCTATCATCCGTTGGTAGACTATAGCGTGGCAGGCAGTCACAGTGTGACATAGAATAAAAAGGCTGTTGAACAGATAAATTTGTTCGACAGCCTTTTTTATATGTACAAATTACTGGTGTACGCCACAGTAACGATTTATCATTGAGTACTAAGCATTATAATAAGTTCTTTGCGGAGGTCAGCTTCTGTGAGGTTATTAGTAGCGCCTAATCCTTTGCTTTTTAGGTCTATTTCGCGCAAGGTAGCTATGATGGCACTTACACGCTTCATTGGGTAATGTTGAGAGCCTGAACGAAGGTCTTTGATGCCAAAGATAGGTACTTTTAGGGTCGCCATTACATTCTTATCACTTTGGTCGGTAAGACCGTGAAAGCCTAAGAGCTGTTGGAAATAACCGTAAAGCACCGTAAGTGTCATCACCAAAGGATTATCCTTAGGATTATCGGCGAAGTGTTTCAAAATACGCGTTACCTTATAGCTGTCGTTTACAGCAATAGCACTCTTGAGTTCATAATTATTAAACTCCTTGCTAATCCCTATATTTTTCTCTATAATATCAGGCGTTACTTCTGTATTTTCGGGGACGATGAGCGCCAATTTGTTTACCTCGTTTTGTATCCTACTCAGGTCGGTACCCAAGAAATCTACTAACATCTGTATCGCTTTAGGCTGAATACTGAGATGTTTCTTCTTCAACACATCAGGTAGCCACGTAGCTATCTGATTTTCGTAGAGTTTTTTACTTTCCAAGAGCACACAATCCTTATTCTTTTGCAGGGTTTTCAGCAATTTTTTGCGAGCGTCCAACTTCTCGTATTTGTAACAGAACACCAATACGGTCGTAGGCGTAGGGTTCTCTACATAAGGCACGAGTTGGTCGATAGTGCTTTTGAGGTTTTGCGCCTCTTTTACGATAATCACTTGGTGCTCGCTCATCATCGGGAACCGACGTGCATAGTCGATAATAGCAGGCACACTCACGTCCTGACCATAGAGTACTATCTGGTCAAATCCCTTTTGGTCTTCTTGTAATACGTGGTCTTCAATGTAATCAGAGACGATATCTATGAAATAAGGTTCTTCCCCCATCAGGAAGTAGATAGGGGCTATAATTCCTTTTTTTATGTTAGCTACAATAGTTTTTACTTCATTCATAGTGCAAAAATACAAAAAATATTCTACTTTTGCAGTATGGAAGCTCTAAATTTCAAAAACTACTCTTTTCGCTTGAAAAAAGCTGATGATAAGCTGTGGATATTCGACCTCATTCGTCGCAAGTACGTGGTACTACAACCCGAAGAATGGGTGCGCCAACACGTAGTACATTTCCTCATAGAAGAAAAAGGTTATCCAAAATCGCTCATCAATGTCGAGAAAAAGCTCTCTGTAAACGGACTCACTAAGCGTTACGACGTGGTAGTCTATTCCAAAAAAGGAGTAGTGCTCTTGGTAGTGGAATGCAAAGCGCCTAGCGTGACTATCACCCAACAAACATTCGACCAGATTGCACGCTATAACCTCAGCCTCAACGCCCAATACCTAATGGTCACTAACGGCATTACTCATTATTATTGCCAAACAGACTATAACCAATACAAATATATATTCTTAGCAGACCTTCCTCATTATAATGACCTCACACTATGACTCTCGCCATCGTAATA
Source organism: Capnocytophaga sp. G1920 (assembly GCF_051417515.1). NCBI lineage: Bacteria > Pseudomonadati > Bacteroidota > Flavobacteriia > Flavobacteriales > Flavobacteriaceae > Capnocytophaga > Capnocytophaga sp. G1920. The sequence continues at coordinate 16,835 of NZ_JBPRKH010000018.1, read as the reverse complement.
CTTAACTGGAACGGCAAAACACTGTTGCAACAATTCCTCCCCTCGGTAGTACAATATACTTCCGAAGGGCAAATCTATGTGATTGACAATGCTTCTACCGACGATTCCGTCGCTTTTCTACGCTCACACTTCCCCGAAGTAACTATCCTAGAAAACCCTACTAATAGTGGGTATGCAGGGGGCTACAACCGCGCTTTACAACACATTGAAGCTGATATCTACTGTCTGCTCAACTCCGATGTACGAGTAACCGAAGGCTGGCTCACTCCCATCTTACGCACTTTTGAAGACGAACGCATTGCCGTAGTACAACCCAAGATAAAAGATGAAAAACGCCCCTCTTATTTCGAGTACGCAGGAGCAGCTGGGGGCTTTATCGACAAGTACGGGTTCCCGTATTGCAGAGGGAGAGTATTTGAGCGCGTAGAAGAAGATAAAGGTCAGTACAACACCCCTTCCCCCTCCCCTATCTTCTGGGCATCGGGGGCGTGTTTTTTTATTCGCGCAGAAATATTTCACCTATTAGGTGGCTTCGACGAAGATTTCTTCGCACATCAAGAAGAAGTCGACTTGTGTTGGCGGGTACATCACCTCGGCAAGCAGGTAGTGTATTGCGCCGAGAGTACCGTTTATCACGTGGGAGGGGCAACACTCACAGCTACCAACCCTAAGAAAACCTACCTCAACTTCCGTAACAGTCTTTTTATGTTACTGAAAAACCTCCCTTCCAAAAGCCTTTACACTACGCTCTTTCTCCGTATGGTGTTGGACGGTATTGCAGGAGTGCGTTTCCTTTTGCAGGGCAAACCCTGCTTTTTGTGGGCGATTGTGAAGGCACATCTCCATTTCTATAAAAGATTTCACTTCTTTAAAAAGAAGCGTCCTTCTCAGCTTATCACTGATTATTACCAAAAGAAATCCATTGTGTGGGAACACTTTGTTGTAGGCGACAGATAAATAGATGTCTGTTTGATATATAACAATTCTCTTTTCTGTCACACTTCCCTCCTAGTGCCTATGGCCTAAGACCCCAACACCACCCCATTTTCTCATTTTCTAATTTGCTAATTCTCTTCCCCTTTCGGTCACTACACTCCCCCTCTCCTTGGGAGAAGTCTCCGAATAGGAGAGTATGTGAACGGGGTGAGGATTCTCTTTCTTTCGCCTCGAAACCCCGATTTTAACATTTTTAGCCTTGTTGTATCACAGTATGAATCAACTACTTATATATCCTTTCTATACCAATCGTCCAAGATTCGTATAAGCTTCCTATAAGCTCTCTATAAGCTAACCCCACCCTCCTTACACCCTTTTTTCACCAAAACTCCTCTTAACCTTCTTTTGAATTTCTCCGTTTCTTTCCGAATACTACAACCCCTCCTCTGATCTGTCCGACCCGTCCGAAAAGTTCGACCCGTCTATTCCCCTTGGTGGTATTATTGGCATTTCTGGTTTTTCTGGTATTATTGGCATTATTGGCATTTACCCCATTTTCTAATCTGTTAATTCTCTCATTTTCTCATTCTCTCATTTTCTCATTTTCAAATTTGCTAATTTACTAATTGTTTTATACTTTTGCACCTGAAAACAACTTCACTATTATGAAAAGAAAAACCGTTCTCATTATTTTAGCCGTTATATTGCTAATTATCATTTTGATTATTGGTAAAAAAGCAGGTTGGTTTGGCGAAGAAAATTCTGCCATAAACGTCGAAACTCAAAAAGTAATTCCTACAACAATCATCCAAAAAGTGTCGGCTACAGGAAAAATACAACCCGAATTAGAAATCAAGATATCGTCGGAAGTATCAGGCGAAATTATAGAACTCCCTGTAAAAGAAGGGCAAATGGTAAAAAAAGGCGACCTTTTGGTGCGCATCAACCCCGATATTTACCAATCGGTAGTAAAGCGTAGTGCTGCAAGTTTAGAAACCGTACGCGCCAGCTTACAACAGTCCAGCGCTACCCTCAAAGAAGCCGAAGAGAGCTATAAGCGCAACAAAGTGTTGTTCGATAAGGGTGTAATCTCAAAATCCGATTGGGATAAAGCTGTTTCAGCCTACGAGGTAGCCAAAGCCTCTCGAGAGTCAGCTCGTTTTAATGTACAGAGTGCAATGGCAAGTGTTTCCGAAGCCCAAGACAACCTCAAAAAAACAATTATTTATTCACCTACCGATGGCACCATTTCTAAGCTCAGCGTAGAGTTGGGCGAGCGCGTGGTAGGTACGATGCAAATGACGGGTACCGAGATTATGCGTGTGGCAAATCTTCATAATATGGAAGTGGAAGTAGATGTAAATGAGAACGATATCGTAAAAATAAGTGTAGGCGACTCGGTGAATGTCGAAGTAGATGCTTACCTAAAACGCGTGTTCAAAGGTACCGTTACCAATATCGCCAATACCGCCAATACCACCACTAGCGCAGACCAAGTAACGAACTTCAAAGTCAAGATACACATCGAAGAAGCATCGTATAAAGACCTCTCAGAAAACAAACCGGTTGGCTATTCGCCCTTCCGTCCAGGTATGACCGCAACGGTAGATATTATCACCCAAACCAAAAAAGACGCAGTTGCAGTACCTATCAGTGCCATTATTGTAAAAAAGAAATCTGAAATCGACCCTAAAACCCCTAAGGAAGAAGCCGACAAAAAGCAGGAAGCGGTGTTTGTACTCAAAGACGGTAAAGCCGAACTCCGTGCGGTAAATACCGGCATTCAAGACAATGTGAATATCGAAATCCTTTCAGGTGTAGCCAAAGACGAGATTATTATCACCGGTCCTTATAATGTGATATCTAAGACTCTTAAGAATAATGAAAAAGTTAACAAATTAACAAATTAGTAAATTAGAAAGAACAGAAGAATATCAAAAACTATCTGAAGAAGAGAAAGAAGAAATAATTAAAATAGCAAAATATGAACGTGAAGCAAATCCTAACAATCTTTGTAATTAGTCTTCTAATATTTCTTAGTAGTTGCAATTCTATGAAAAGGCAAATAGATCCTTATCAAGAGAAAATTGGCAAGAAAGGCGATGATTACTCTTTGTCTTATTATAAAAGTAAAAGGGCGTCGGTTAAAAGTATTTTAAATATTAAAATTTTTGAAGGAGACGGCTCTTTGTCAACTAGTAATTTGTATTTACATATTAATGGAGTACCTATTATTTCAAATTATAAAGAGAATTTTTATCTTCTTCCTAATAGAAAATACGATGTGCAAGTCACTACTTTTTCAGGGTATAAAGGTGTGTATATAAATAATATAAAGATGAAAGAGAAAGATTCGGTAGTGCTAAATGTATATCTGAAAGAACCTGCTCTAATATTTTGTGAGTAGCACAAAATGAAGAAAGGCTATACATGCAGGGGCAAATTAGCAAATTATTTTGTATAATAAATAAAAAGTATTACTTTTGCGCAAAATTTATAAAATTCTATTAGTTTATGTATTGGACGTTAGAACTTGCATCTTATTTAAGTGATGCTCCTTGGCCTGCTACTAAAGACGAGCTTATCGATTATGCTATCCGTACAGGCGCTCCTATGGAAGTGGTGGAAAACCTTCAAGAAATAGAAGACGAAGGTGATATGTATGAATCTATCGACGAAATCTGGCCTGATTACCCGTCGGAAGAAGATTACCTATGGAATGAAGATGAATATTAAAAACAAAAATAAAAGTCTCTCTGAGGAGACTTTTTTTAATTTGCCAATTTGTAGATTAACCCAAAATTTACATTAAAATAATTAACTTTATAAATATTCACTTTTGCAGATTGTCCCCCTTCGGGGGTTCGGGGGCTTTCTTTTAATTTGCAAATCAGCAAAGTAGCAGATTAGCAAATCAATATAGTGACAAATTGTCAGTTCTCGCCTTTTGGTATATTTATTGACAAATTTACGGTATGAATTTTGCCAAAGTTTCTAACTACCTGTCGTGCTACGACTCGTGCTACAACTCGTGCTATGACCTTTGGCAAAGTTAAAAATTAATCATTAATCATTAATCATTATAATGAGCATTATCAATTCCCTTATTAAAATTTTCGTTGGCGATAAAGCCAAAAACGACCTAAAAGCAATCCAACCTATCGTTGAAAAGATAAAAACTTACGCCTCTCAGTTAGAAAATATCTCTAATGATGAGTTGCGCGCAAAAACTATTGAGTTCAAACAAAGAATAAAAGACGCTCGCGCCGAGTTCGATACTAAAATAGCCGAACTCGAAGCCCAAGCAAACGCTACCGACGATATCGACGCTAAAGAAGACCTCTATACCGAAATAGATAAACTCAACGGCGAAGCCTATCAAGTATCTGAAAAAGTATTAAACGAGATCCTTCCCGAAGCCTTCGCAACAATGAAGGAAACTACCCGTCGTTTTGCTAATAACGAAACAATTACCGTAACAGCTACCGAACACGACCGCGAACTATCGGCTACCCACGATTATGTAACGATTGAGGGTGATAAAGCTGTGTGGAAAAACCACTGGGACGCCGCTGGTAAAGATGTTACTTGGGATATGGTACACTACGATGTACAGCTCATCGGAGGTATTGCCCTTCACCAAGGTAAGATTGCCGAAATGCAAACAGGGGAAGGTAAAACCCTTGTGGCTACCTTGCCAGTCTACCTCAATGCCCTAACGGGGAATGGGGTACACCTGGTAACCGTGAACGACTATTTGGCACGCCGAGATAGTGCTTGGATGGGACCTTTATTTGAGTTCCACGGTTTGCGTGTGGATTGTATCGACAATCACCAACCTAACTCCGAAGCCCGTCGCCGTGCTTACAACGCCGATATTACCTACGGAACTAACAACGAATTTGGTTTCGACTACCTCCGCGACAATATGGCGCACACTCCCGAAGATTTGGTGCAACGCGCTCACAACTATGCCATTGTCGATGAGGTCGACTCTGTATTGATAGACGATGCTCGTACACCGCTCATCATCTCAGGTCCTACCCCTAAAGGCGAATTGCACGAGTTCAACGAACTGAAACCTTTAGTTGAAAATTTGGTAAACAAACAGCGTACTTACCTCACCAAAGTATTAGCCGATGCCCGCAAACTCATTGCCGAAGGGGATACCAAAGAAGGGGGATTCCAACTCTTGCGCGTGTATCGCGGTTTGCCTAAAAACAAAGCACTCATCAAATTCCTCAGCGAAGAAGGGGTAAAACAACTGCTCCAAAAAACTGAAAATTACTATATGCAGGATAACAATCGCGAAATGCCAAAGGTAGATGCCGAATTGTACTTCGTGATTGATGAGAAAAACAACCAAATCGAGCTTACCGATAAAGGGTTTGCTGATATTGCCTACGATGGTGATAAAGATTTCTTTGTTTTACCTGATATTGGGGTAGAAATTGCCAATATCGAGAATCAAGGTCTTCCTATTGAAGAAGAAGCTAAACTAAAAGATAAGTTATTCCAAGATTTTAGCGTAAAAAGCGAACGCATTCACACCCTTAACCAATTGCTCAAAGCCTACACCCTTTTTGAAAAAGATGTAGAGTATGTGGTGATTGACAACAAAGTGCTCATCGTCGATGAACAAACAGGTCGTATTATGGACGGTCGTCGTTATTCTGATGGTTTGCACCAAGCGATTGAAGCCAAAGAGAATGTGAAAATTGAGGCAGCTACCCAAACCTACGCGACTATTACTTTGCAAAACTACTTCCGTATGTATAGCAAGTTAGCAGGTATGACGGGTACTGCTATCACCGAAGCAGGTGAGTTCTGGGAAATCTATAAACTCGATGTAATGGAAATCCCTACCAACCGTCCTATTGCCCGCAAAGACCACAACGACCTTATCTATAAAACCAAACGCGAGAAATACAACGCCGTAATCGATGAGGTAGTAAAACTATCCGAAGCTGGTCGCCCTGTGTTGATAGGTACTACTTCTGTGGAAGTATCCGAACTCCTCAGCCGTATGCTTACAATGCGCAAGGTGAAACACAATGTGTTGAACGCTAAATTACATAAAAAAGAAGCTGAAATCGTAGCCGAAGCCGGACATAGTGGTGTGGTAACCATCGCAACCAATATGGCAGGACGTGGTACCGACATCAAGTTAACCCCCGAAGTAAAAGCTGCAGGAGGTCTGGCAATTATAGGTACCGAACGCCACGACTCTCGCCGTGTCGATCGTCAGTTGCGCGGTCGTTCTGGTCGTCAAGGTGACCCTGGTAGCTCACTCTTCTTCGTTTCTCTCGAAGATAACCTAATGCGCCTCTTCGGTTCTGAACGTATTGCCCGACTAATGGACAGCTTAGGTCATAAAGAAGGCGATGTAATTCAGCACTCTATGATGACCAAACGCATCGAGGCAGCTCAGAAAAAGGTAGAAGAAAACAACTTCGGTATGCGTAAACGTCTGTTAGAGTACGACGACGTGATGAACGCACAACGCAAGCAAATTTATAAACGCCGTCGCCACGCTCTTGAAGGTGAACGCCTAAAAGTGGATTTGGCAAATATGATATTCGATACTTGCGAGAATATAGTAGAAAACAACAAAGGTGGAAATAACTACAAGAATTTCACTTTCGAGCTCATCAAATATTTCTCACTGAAAACACAAATTTCAGAAGCCGAATTCGCCAAACAATCGCCAAACGACCTTACTTTCACCTTGTATCACGAAGCGCTCAAACACTATCAGGAAAAAGCTGAACGCAGTGCCGCTCAAGCCTTCCCAGTGATTAAAGAGGTATACGAAAATCCTAATAATACTTACGAGCGCATCGTCGTGCCTTTCACCGATGGCGAAAAGATGCTCAACATCGTAACCGACCTCAAAGAGGCGTACGAAACCCAAGGTAAGAAACTCGTAAGCGATTTCGAGAAGAATATTACGCTTGGCATCATCGACGAAGAGTGGAAAACGCATCTCCGCCGTATGGACGAACTCAAACAATCTGTACAATTAGCGGTGCACGAACAGAAAGACCCGCTGCTCATCTATAAGTTTGAAGCCTATCAGTTGTTCAAAGCTATGGTCGATAAGGTAAACAAAGAGATTATTTCTTTCTTGTTCAAAGCCGAATTGCCTACTCAAAATCCACCCGTACAGGAAGCCCATGCGCCACAACGCACTCGTGAACGCTATCAAACCAATAAGGAAGAAGCCCTCAACAGCGATGAAATGGCACAACGCGCCCGTGAAGTAGGGCAACAAGCCTCACAGCGCCGTTCGGTAGTAGAAACCATCGTACGCGAACAACCTAAAATCGGTCGTAACGATAAGGTAGTAATCCAAAATATCCGTACCGGTGAACGCAAAGAGCTCAAGTTCAAACAAGCAGACCCCCTAATAAACAGCGGAGAATGGATTTTAGTATCCAATAAATAAATCACTAAGGTAATGGACGAGCAAATGATGGACAATCAAATAGGAATGTTGCTGAGTTCTGGTATATTCTTTCTGTTCTCATTGGTATTCTTGGTTACTGCTGAAGTTAACAAAAGAATTACCGAAAAAAACAAAAAGCTATATCAAGGAAAAGCACAAGGAGAGATATTAGAAATTGTCAAATCAGGCAGTCAAGGTGTAGGAGGTATTGGTTTTAATAATAGGACTTATGTAGTCTATAAGTATACTGTAGGAGAAAATACTTATATTGTAAAACCTCTTGTTCTCAACTCAAACGCCCCTATAAATTTGAAATATGCTAACTCGGATCATACTTTTTGTGTAACCTATTTTGGAGCTCATAGTGGTAGCCGTCAAACCAATTATCGAGCAGGTGAGAGTATTACAGTAGCCTATTTGCCCGAAACTCCCAATAAACACCAGATAGTAGACGATAAAGATAAAAAGTCTTTTTGTAAGGGGTTTCGTATAACAGGATTTGCAATAATGTCCATTGCAGTAATTTTCTTGATTGTTTCCTTTTTCATAAAAAAATAAGCAGAAACACAATATAAATTATTTATTATACTTTGCCAAAGTTTCCTGCCCGTGCGGCTCGCACCTTTGGCAAAGTTTTTTCTTCTTAATTGTCAATTATCAATTGTCAATTGAAAATATTGTTGTACCTTTGCGCTTTAGAATACATTAGCAAATTGGCAAATTTGCTAATTTACAAATTGTATTAATGAATTTATTTGAACAATTAGGTCTTAATGAACCTATCCTCAAAGCCATCAGCGATATGGGCTTTGAAACTCCTTCTGAAATTCAGCAAAAAGCCATCCCTACTCTTTTGGCAAATGGTGCTGATATGGTAGCTTTAGCCCAAACGGGCACTGGTAAAACAGCCGCTTTTGGCTTTCCTCTACTCCAACTTATTGATACTGATAGCCGTGTAACTCAAGGTCTTATCCTTTCACCTACACGCGAACTCTGCTTACAAATCGCTTCTGAACTCCGCAATTATGCTAAGTACCTCCCTAAGGTGAACGTAGTGGCGGTATATGGCGGTGCAAGTATTGAGGAACAAGCGCGTAGCCTCAAAAAAGGCGCACAAATTATCGTGGCTACTCCTGGGCGTATGCAAGATATGATACGCCGTAACTTCGTAGATATCAGTCATATCAACTATTGTGTGCTCGACGAAGCCGACGAAATGCTCAATATGGGCTTCTATGAAGATATTACCGCTATTCTGTCGCATACCCCTCAAGAAAAAAGCACTTGGCTCTTTTCGGCTACTATGCCTAACGAGGTGGCTAAGATAGCGCGTAAGTTTATGCGTAAGCCTATCGAAATAACAGTAGGAACTCGCAATCAGGCTACTAACACTGTGCAACACGAGTACTATATAGTGAGCGGTCGCCATAGATATCAAGCCCTAAAACGCCTCGCCGATGCCAACCCCGATATCTTCTCAGTAGTGTTTTGCCGTACCAAACGCGATACACAGGCAGTAGCCGAAAAACTCATTGAAGATGGCTACAACGCTGCTGCTCTTCACGGCGATTTGAGTCAGAATCAACGTGATTTGGTGATGAAATCTTTCCGCGCACGCCAAATACAAATGCTCGTCGCTACCGATGTAGCTGCCCGCGGCATTGATGTAGACGATATCACTCACGTAATTCACTACCAATTGCCCGACGAAATAGAAACCTACAACCACCGCAGTGGGCGTACAGGTCGTGCTGGTAAATCGGGAATTTCAATGGTAATTTTACCAAAAAGTGAGGTGAAGAAAATCAAAACTATCGAAAAGATGATAGGGCAACCTTTTGAGCAGAAACAATTGCCATCGGGTATGGAAATCTGCGAGATACAGCTCTATCACTTGGCTAACAACCTCAAAAATACAGAAGTAAACCCTGCCATCGATGATTATTTGCCAGCTATCTATAAAGAACTGCAAGAAGTAAATCGTGAAGAGCTCATCAAGAAAATATTCTCAGTAGAGTTTACGCGTTTCTTCAATTATTATAAAAATGCTGAAAACCTATCGGTAGAGAACGAGCGCGAAAGCCGCAGTGGGGGTAATAGCGATGAAGTGCGCTATTTTATCAACATAGGTGAGCGCGATGGCTACGACTGGAAATCACTCAAAGATTTCCTCAAAGCAACCCTTAATTTAGGTCGTGATGATGTTTTCAAAGTAGATGTAAAGAACAGTTTCTCTTTCTTCAATACCGATGCCGACCTCTCCGATTTGGTGATGAGCACCTTTACCGATTTTCAAATGGACGGTCGCTTCATCAATGTAGAACTCTCTACCAAAGGAGCTGGTAGAGACCGTGGCGGACGCAAACGCGGAAATGATGACGGTAGAAGACACGGCAATGATGAGGGGAGAAATCGCAAAAAAGGACAAAGAGAAAGCCGAAAACAAAAGACTGCTGAAGCCCTCCAACAGGCTTTTAAAAAGAAGAAAAAACGCAAATAATGTTAGAATACCTTATAGAAACGGATAAGCAACTGCTCTGTTCCCTCAATAGTTGGGGGACGCCCGAAGCCGACAGCCTTTGGTTAGTAATCACCAATGAACTCTCGTCTATCCCCCTCTATGCTTTTTTGTTATACTTGTGTTTCAAGTATTTCCATTGGAAACGAGTGTTGCTCATCTTGGTATTTGTAGCTATTATCATCACCACTACCGACCAGCTGGCGAACGTTTTCAAATACGGATTCCAGCGCCTGCGCCCTTGTCACGATGAGAGTCTTATCGGGCAAATGCGAATGGTGATTTGCGGTGGTAAGTATGGGTTCTTTTCAGCTCACGCCGCCAATACAATGGCAATAGCCGTATTTTTTAGTTACTTGCTTAGAAAAAATGCCCGATATATCGTCACTCTATTGCTCTGCTGGTCAATTATTGTAAGTTATAGCCGTATTTATTTAGGTGTGCATTTCCCAGGTGATGTATTGGTAGGTTGGATTTTCGGTACACTTTTAGCTACCCTTTATTATTTCCTCTTTCTATTTGTGGAAAAGAAATTAAAAAGCCCAACTCGAGAATAATTTGCATTGTTACAACCTTTACTAATTAAATAAGCTGGCACTTTTCTTACCTCTTATCTCTTACCTAAACAAAATGAAAGAAGATTTCTTACACTACCTATGGAAATACAAAAGAGTACCTCTCAACACTGTACTTACTACGGGAGAGCGCTTGCAAATTCTCTCATTTGGTGACTACAATACCCTTTCTGGTCCCGATTTCCAAAGTGCCCAACTGCTTATAGATGAGCAGCAATGGGCAGGTAATGTAGAAATGCATCTCAAATCATCGCATTGGTATGTGCACGGTCACGAGAGTGATCCCGCCTATCGCAATGTGATTCTGCACGTAGTTTGGGAACACGATATAGAAGTATTCGATGCTAACAACCAGCCTATTCCCACTTTAGAACTCCGAGGTCTTATCTCCCCCGAACTCTTAGAGCGGTACAATACGACTGTAACCTCACACTACCAATTTATTCCTTGTGAAAAAGAATATACCACCGTACCTGCCATTACTTTGCTTTCGTGGAATGAGCGTTTGTTAGTAGAACGTTTAGAAGAAAAAGCCACCGCTGTGAATGAGTTGTGGAAAGCTACCAATTTCGATTGGGAGAAAGTACTTTTTTGTATGCTCCTCAAGTCTTTTGGAGGCACTGTAAACGGCGAAGCCTTCCTACAATTGGGCAAACATCTCGATTTTAGTATTATTCGCAAAGAGCGTTCACACCCCTTACATTTAGAAGCACTACTACTGGGGCAAGCAGGCTTACTCTCCGAAGAAACTGAACTCACCTATTCACGTGAACTCTTGCAAAATTATCACTACCTACAACAGAAATACAACCTCTCTGCACCCGTAGTAAAAATACATTTCACCGGTTTGCGTCCGCAAGGTTTTCCCACTATCCGACTCTCGCAACTCGCACAGCTATACGAACTAAATGAAGGTTTGTTTTCACAAATTCTTGAAGTGAATGATTTCAAAAGTATCCAAAAACTCTTTGCGGTAGGAGTCTCCGACTTCTGGGAAACCCAGTATACCTTTACCAAGGCTTCTAAAAAAGTAAAAAAGCCTATTAGTGCGAGTCTCATCATACTTATTTGGATAAATGTATTCATTCCTCTCAAATATGCCTATTACCAAAGTTTGGGCAAGGACGTGAGTGAATCTCTCATCGAAGAACTCAAAACAATGACAGCCGAAAGCAACAGTATTATCACTCAATACCAACAATTAGGAGTCTCTGTTGCCACTGCTTTTGATACTCAAGTACTTCTGCAACAGTACAAACGCTATTGCCAATCCAAACGCTGTTTAGATTGTGCTATAGGGATTTCGATTTTAGGGAGGAAATAAAAAACTTTGATAAAAGCTATTAAACTTAGTCACATACCCAGCTTTACTTGTTACTTGTTACCTGATGTAGCGCTTCGTTATAAGCACTCTCAAAAGCGAGCAGGTTGATGCCCGTAGAGTGGTGTTGGGCTTGGAAGAAGGTGAGGAGTTTTTCAGTAGGAAGATAGCCTCCATAACCTTTGATAGCACTATAAAAACGCGTAGTGCCGGCTTGGTAGGCAGTAGCCAAACAGCTAATAGTAATGCCCTGTTTTTCAATGGCAGGCAGTTCGTCGTCTAAGAGCAAGATTTTTGTTTGGGTGTTTGAAAAATCTAAATAACTAACTAAAGGATGTAGTTCGGCTTTGAGGGCAAGACCATAAAAACGAACAGCCAATAAAGATTGCAAATAATCCTCATTGGCTATCGTTACACATTCTATAAGTTGTAAGTTGTTATTTGTCATAAAAGTTCTTGCATTGAATGGATAACGCTATCGGCTTGACTTAAATCTTGTCCGCCTGAAAGAGGATTTTGGAAGCCCACACACTGCATATTAGCACTTTTGGCAGCTTTTACGCCATTGGTACTGTCCTCTATCACTGTAAATTGTGTTACTGGCAAGTGGTACCATTGGGCTACCTTTAGGAATATTTCGGGATTAGGTTTGCTGTATTGCACATCATCGCCACTCATTATCACTTCAAAATAGTGTGCTATATTTGTTTGCTGAGTAAAAATATCGATAAGTTTGCGTCCAGATGAAGAAGCTAATGATAAGTGTTTTCCTTCATTCTTAAATTTCTCTAACACTTCTTTTACGTGAGGTACTAAGGAAACTTTCACTTCGGGTAATCGTTTGAAAAAGTAATCACGGTGAAACTGCATTAGCTCCTCTACACTTTCTGTGCGCTGGGCATCGCGTTTTACCTTTTCCCACATTGGGAAGGCCGACATACCTGTGAGAGTTTGTATATACGCCTTGTCAAACGGAATGCCTTTCAGCTGAAAAGTCTCATAAATAATCTCTTGGTGCATTGGTTCACTGTCTAATAGCACCCCGTCCATATCAAAGATAATATAGTTGTTAGTCATTAGTCGTTAGATTTGAGTTGCCGTCTAAAGTCTTTTAGAAAAACATTACCTATTCCTATAATGAGTCCTACAAACGTCCAAATGGCAATAATCATCATTCGTTTAGGTTTAGACCGTTCGTTAGGTACGCTCACAGGCTCAATAATGGTAAATATTGGTTGGTCTTCCTTCATCTTAATACGTTTGGTTTCAAGTTGCTTAGCTAATTCAGTATATACATTAAAAGCTAAATTATACTCAGCTTGTAGTTGTTGCAAACGCGTTTGAGGCAAATTGCTAAAAAGGTCACGATTGCGGTCTTGGAAACCTGCCACAGCGTATTGCTTTGCCTTAAAATCTTTTTCAGCTTCGATAAAACGTTGTTGTACAAAGTCGAACTCTTCTTTTGCTTTTTGCAATTTAAACTCAGTTACTGTTTCTTGCAATAACTGTTGCGCACTTTGCAACATTTGTGCCGCAGGAAGTGCTTCGGGCATTGCATACGATAGCGTAATATAACCCTCTTTTTCATTTAAATTCAACTTAATATTATTATCGATACTATTAAGGATAGCTCTCTCCTCTCTACTAATACTCGTAATATGAGTGGTGTCTTGTATCTTAATAGACGGTTCAGAAGGATTTGAACGGAAAATACTCATCACACTGCTCCAAATGCTCGGTTTCGCATAGCTTTTACAATATTGCTCATAGGTAATTGGATTAGGAATATCTGAAAATGTAAGCTTCGTCTGTGCTAATTTCTTTTTAAACGGAACACTTTCAATAATCTTGGAGTAGGTAGTAAGTGGAATAGCATCTGCATTGTTCCCTCCTAAATTAATCCCTGCCATAGCAGCAAGTCCTCCCAATCCTCCTGTCGATTTGCTATCAGTTGCTTGCGGTACCATAATAGTGGTAGCGGTATATTCTTTAGCCGAAAATAAGGCTACTAATACCCCTATAACCATAAATATCAACGTAAATACAGCGATTGATTTCTTAGCTCTCCAAAGCTTATTAATAAGCTGTAGCAAATCTATTTCATCTTCTTCTCTTATCGTATTGTGATGATTATTTCCCATAGTTATTTTTTAAAAGCACTGTAAATTAACACCCCCATAGTAGTAATAGCCGAAATGATACCCACCGTTTCTCCGGTTGTAAGACGTTGTTTTTCGGGTTTTGAAGGTACTATAATAATAGCCCCAGGCTCTATTTTGGGGTAGTTTTTAAAGAATAGAGAGATGCGCGTCGCCTTTATATCTCCATTGGCATACATCACATAAATAGCACTCCTCTTCGCCCTGCTGGCAAAGCCTCCTGCACTACTTACATACTGATGTATAGAAGCTCCTTTTTCATAACGCACTAATGAAGGTGCTAATACTTCTCCTCTAATTTCCACAGTTTGTTTTTCTGAAGGGACTAATAACATATCTCCGTCATTGAGCAAGAGGTCATATTTGCTGTGTTTTCGGTTTAATATCTTTTTTACATCAAGCCCTATGCGATACTCATTGCTTTTTTTAGCTACTCTTCTCAGTGTTTTATTCGAAGTGCTACTGCTCGTGTCGTTCTCAATCTCAATGAGTTCTTTTAAGAAATCTTCTTGTTGAATATCTCCTTCATCTGTCTTCTTTCTCACAAGCGTAAGTCCTTCTTTATAGGCAAAGGGAGTAAAACCGCCCACACGCTCCAATAAATCCGAAACACGTTCGTCTTTAGATTGAATACTATAAACACCTGGGTAGAGTACTTCTCCCATTACCGTTACAGTTTGCATAGGAGTAAATCCTTTAATATAACGTACCGATACGACATCGTTAGGTTGCAAGGTAAGTCGTTCTCCTTGGGGCTCTAACTGATGGTTAGACGATACCTTAAAGGCTTGACTTAGTTTCTGAAAATTACCATCGTTAGTTTCTCTAAATACCTCAATCATAGAAGGGTCTGCACCATTAGCCAAACCTCCTGCCAACGAAATCACGTCTTCCACCGTCATATTCTCCATAAAAGGTAATTCTTTAGGCTTATTTACAGCTCCTTCTACCTTTACAAAGCGTTTGTACTGAAGAGAATCTCTGTAGAAAATATGAATACTATCATTGTCTTTTAGTGGAATATCATTTTTCTTTTCTATGAGGTCTTTTACCGAAAAACTAAGTGTTTGATAATCTACACGGTTTTCAGTGCGGAAGATAAGACCTCTATTCAAGGAAGCATCTTTTCTCACACCGTTAGCTCTGTTGAGTAAGTCGTAAGCCGTCATCCCCTCTTTAAACTCGTATACCCCAGGCTGATATACCGCTCCGCCTATACTGAGCCTATTATGGTATTCATCAGTAATAGCGTGTACATTTAGGCGGTCTCCATTTTGCATTTTTACTTTTGAAATATCAGCAAAAGGAATCTCTTTTACTTCTCGTTTAGCATCTTTAATGCGCTCCAACACCAAAGTATTGGTAAAAGCATCAGAGGTAAAACCTCCAAAGAAGGTGATGAGGTTCGCCAGCGTCTCATTGTCTAAAGTCTCATAAAAACCACGTCGTTTTACTTTCCCATCCACCCATACGCGGTTTTTATATGGGGGTACAATAATCACATCTTGGTCTTTAAGACCTATATTGCCTTTTTCTGAACCATTTATTAGGAAATTATACACGTCAAAAGTAGCAACTTTTTTACCTCCACGAAAGATATTTATTTCCCTAAACGAACCGCTTTCCGAAGGGCCTCCACAAGCATATAATGCGTTAAGCACTGTTGAAAGCGAACTAAGTGAATAAGTCCCAGGAACTGCCACTTCGCCTATGATATTCACCTTTACTGTACGCACCTGACTGATGGTTACCCCTGTATAAATTTTCGCATAACTACCCTCAGGAGCCGAAATACCAGAATAAATGCGCTTGAGCTGTGAATTAATCTTAGCCTTCACCTCACTGAACGAAAGTCCTCCCACGTGAATACGCCCGATACCATTTAGGAATATATTTCCCTCAGCGTCTACTTTTTGCTTAAAAGAACCTTCTGTCGCCCCCCAAACTTCCACGAGTAGTTCATCGCCAGGACCTACTTGATAGTTGTCGGGAGTTGCCATATTGAGGTTAGGAGTAAAAGATATTTTAGGATTCTTGAAGAAACTCATTCCAAATATAGAATCCTTTTTCTGTTTAGTAGTGATAGAATCTTTATTTTCTTTGCCGGTATAACCAAAAATATCATCACCTTCAGCCGGGCGTCTACCTGTTTTTGTGTTTTCTTTAAGTTTGTTTTTAATATCAGAAGAAGTGCTGAGTTGCATAATGCGCTGCTTGAGCTTCATTACTTGCGTTTCTTGCATACCGCGACTGCGAGCCAAAGCAACGAATTGGTCTAATGAATAACCTTGTGCTTGAGCGCGATCCCAATAATTTTTAATCTGTGCATCACTCAAGTTATCCACATTCACAGTAGTGATATCTACATTGTTATAGGTAGCATTAGGAGAGGTCACCTGTGCTACTGCCTGAGAGATAACTAAAAGTAAGTATATAATAAGTAATTTAATCTTCAACATTATTGCATAATTGATTTTGGGGCAAAGATACAAAACTATTAGCAATTAGCAATCAAGATATTGTTTTTTTAGTCCACCGTTGTTAATTCTCCTACTCTCCCTCCAACTCGTCTTCCCCCTTCCAAGCAGTCCCACAACTTCAAACAACAAAAAAAGAGCAACTCTATATCAGAATTGCTCTTTATAAGAAGGCGGCGACATACTCTCCCACAACAAGTGTAGTACCATCTGCGCTAAAAGGTTTAACTGCTCTGTTCGGAATGGTAAGAGGTGAGACCTTTGACTATAACCACCTTAAATCTTTAGGCCTTAGGTTTTAGGCCATAGGCCTTAGGTTGTGCGACTCAGAACTAATGCCTGATGCCTGTGGCCTAATGCCTTGATATTTTAACATATAGGGATAAAAAACATATTTTCTC
>NZ_JBPRKH010000017.1:0-58497 GCF_051417515.1 Capnocytophaga sp. G1920 | reverse complement strand
AATCGTTGTACTTCCTCCAATGCCGTACTTGCGTCGGCAGTTTTCAATACTCAATCCGTTTCTCTCAATCTCTTCTACGATACTCAACTTAAAGCAATCACTGTACCGAACTGTTTCTTTCCTCCCTATTGTCATATCTTTTTATGGTTTTTAGTGTAAACCTATTTCAGGATATGACACACCACTCCATTTTCTCATTTCCAAATTTACTAATTCTCTAATTTCTCTTCTCCTTCCCCGTCACTACACTCCCCCTCTCCTTGGGAGAGGGACGGGGTGAGGATTCTCTTTCTTTCGCCTCGAAACCCTGTTTTTAACATTTTTAGCGTTGTTGTATTATATTATGAATCAACTTTTTAAACACCCTTTCTATACCAATCGTCCAAGATTCGTATAAGCTTCCTATAAGCTCTCTATAAGCTAACCCCACCCTCCTTACGGCCTTTTTTCACCAAAACTTCTCTCAGCTCTCTTCCGAACTTTTCCGTTTCCTTCCGACAGGTTCAACCTTCCCATTTCCTCATTTCCAAATTTCCTCATTTTCACATTTTCTACGCTCCCCATTTACTAATTTATCCCCACCTTTCACATTAGATGCGATTTAACTAACCATTTATCATTCTCCATTTACCATTAATCAGATTTTTTTCTTTGCATAAGCGAGAATAAGAAAAAAATATTTCTAAAATATAATCCTACTAAATAATTGATTTTCCGACACTTGTGTACTTTTACAGCGTAAATCCATCTTTTTAAATAAAAATATTTAATAAAAAACTTGTTTATATTGTTATTTTTATTTTACTTTGCGCCGTAAAATTAAATACTGTAAAAACAGACCTTGTGATTTAAAACTGTAGGAAGTATGAATGAATATTTATTAACAATTAGAAATATAGTAACCCTATGGTTGCTATGTTTGGGTACTTCTTCTTTATGGGCACAAACGCTCGAGGTAAAGGGGAGAGTCACCGATGACAGTAATCAGCCCTTAATGGGGGTGAGTGTAGTAGTGAAAGGTACTACCCAAGGAGTGAGTACCGATATGGAGGGGAATTATACCCTTGCTAATGTGCCCCGTGGGGCTACTTTGGAGATTTCTTATATAGGTATGATTACCCAGAACATTGCTGTCAATGGACGCTCGCTTATCAACGTACAGATGAAAGACGAAAACCAACAGCTCGACGAAGTGGTAGTCGTAGGCTATGGTACTCAAAAGAAATCGAGTATGACGGCTGCTGTATCTTCGGTATCGGCTAAAGAGGTGCAAAAGCAGGTAACTGCCAATGTGGCTTCAGCCTTGCAAGGGCGTACACCTGGGGTGGAAATCTTGCAACGCGGAGGTATTGCGGGTGCCGAAGTAAATATCGTAGTGCGTGGAGCCGGTTCCTTTGGAGCTACCGCACCGCTTTATGTAATCGATGGAGCAATAGCCGATGGACTCGAGGCACTTAACCCTTCCGATATCGAATCGATAGAGATTCTCAAAGATGGTTCAGCGGCAGCTATCTATGGTTCGCGCGCTGCCAATGGGGTGGTACTCGTTACTACCAAAAATGGTAAGAGTGGTAAAACCATAGTAGAGGTCGATGCTTCTTATTCTTACCAAACGCCTTCTAAAATGCTCGATATGATGAATGCCGAGCAATGGCGCACTTTTGCTAACCAAGTTGCCGACAACAGTCCGGCTTACAACCGTGCCCCTCAAAACGTAAACCCTACCGACCCTAACCGTAGCACCGATTGGCAAGATTTGTACTACCGCAATGCGCCAATGAGTAGCTTCAATGCCAGCGTATCGGGTGGTGGCGAAAACTCTACTTTCAACACCAGCTTGGGCTATGTAAAGCAAGAGGGGATTATCATCAAATCGGAATACGACAAGTACAACGCTCGTATCAACTCCACTTTCAAAAAAGGGATAGTATCTATACAGGAAAATTTGGGTATTTCCACTGCTAAAAAAATATCGCCTCCTAGTATACGTCCGCTTGAAATTCCTACCATACCTGTAAAAGATGACTTAGGGCGCTATGTTTCTACGCCACAAAGTGAAGGTTATTCGGTTATCAATCGCGATATTACCAATCCTTTAGCACAAATCTATGCGCAAGACGCTTATACCCGCAATACTAATGTGACAGGTAGCTTAGGTACTGCTTTTAAATTGATGAAAGGCTTGCAGTACAAGCTCAATTTGGCAGGAAACTATGTGCATACTAATAGTTATACACATACTCCAGCGTATGCTACTTATTGGAATGCCGATGGTACCGCCGATTCAAAATTCAGTCAGTCGTATACTTCACTTTCAGAAAGCAGAGCCGAAAACTTCAATTATACCATCGACAACCTGCTTACCTATAATGGTTCGTGGAAAAAACACAATTTCGATGTGCTATTAGGTACCAGCTGGATGCGTGAGTTTTACCGCAAAAACTCTATCAGTTCAGGTGTTCACGATTTAGGATCCCCTACTGTAAAAACGTATAATGGTGAAGGGGTAGTAGGGTCTAACCAACTTAACAGTGCGTTACTTTCTTTCTTCGGTCGTTTGAATTACGACTACAACAACAAATACTTGCTATCGCTTAGTTTGCGCCGTGATGAGTCGTCCAAATTTGCCAAAGGGCATCGTGTAGGTTATTTCCCTTCTGCTTCTGTGGGTTGGAATATCCATTCTGAGCCTTGGTTCGACACCGAACTACTCAGCAAACTGAAAGTGCGTGCCAGCTATGGTGAATTGGGGGCTAACTTTATCGACCCTTATACTTTCTTAAATTTGGCTTATGGTCCTGTACCTGCTATTTTCGGTAGTAGCCGTCAGTATGGCTATGTTACCCGCTTTGCGCAACAAAACCTTACGTGGGAAACTTCTATCAGTTCTAATGCCGCTATCGAGTTAGGAATACTAGATAATATGCTCACCTTCACGGCTGAATATTTTATCAAGCGCAATAACAATTTGTTGGCACCACTCGAACCGCTTCCTTCTTCAGGACAAACCATCACTATCAACAAGGGAAATTTGCCAGTGTACAACAGTGCTTCGGTTGAAAACAAAGGCTTGGAGTTTTCTTTGGAATTCAGAAAGAAATGGGATGATTTCACTCTTAACTTCCAAACCAATCTTACCTATATGAAGAATAAAGTATTGGCATTGGGTGAAGGAGTACAACCTATTCGCGGGGAACTGATGAGTAGCAATTTCAACGACCGTCCTACCATCACCAAAGAGGGCTTGCCTATTGGTTCTTTTTGGGGCTATAAAGTAGTAGGAATTAGTGACCAAGGTGATTTTCTTTATCAAGCCAAAGACGGCACTGCTAAGCTGGCTAAACAGCTAAAAGAAGACGATAAACAAGTAATCGGTAACCCTACTCCTGATTTTATCTTTGGGTATAATCTCAATTTGAATTATAAGAACTGGGATTTCACTGCTTTCTTTCAAGGGGTAGCAGGCAATGAAATTTTTAATGCTAAAAAGTATGATTTGTACTTCAATTATAATCTGAACAGCCCTGTAGATGCCTTAAATTCTTGGACACCTACCAATCGTAACACTAAGTTACCTATCGCTAAAACCGACAATTACAACGGGGGCAACGCTTTGCCCAGTACGTTCTATATAGAAGATGGCTCTTATTTGCGCCTTAAAAACGTGCAAATAGGCTATACTTTCCCCGAAACATTGCTCAAAAAGATAGGAGGCTTACGCTCTTTGCGTATTTACGGCAGTGCTCAAAACCTCTTTACCCTCACTAATTATTCTCTTTACGACCCTGAGGTAAGTAGCAACGCTTTGTTCAACAAAGGTATTGACGGTTTAGAAGCTCAAGCTCCTGCGATTAATGCCCGCGTGTATAATATGGGATTAAAACTCACTTTCTAAACTAAAAACAAAATGAAAAAGATAGTATATAAAGCTGTATTTGTAGCCTGTCTTATAGGGCTTACGGCTTGCGAAAAAACATTCGATGAATTGGCGAGTGACCCTAACCAACAAGACGTAAATGGGTTTTACAGTTCGCCAGAGAAGATAGATCAAGGGGTGATAGGTATCTATGCCTATATTACTACTCCTCGTGCGATGGGTACTGCGGGGCGCTTGCAAATCAATCGTGGTGATGAGAGTAGCGACCGCTCCGATTATGGTGCTCCTGGGCAGTATTCAGCACAACTTACCTCGTCGTGGTATACGGTAGTACAGCCTTATGCCCTCTTCTATACAGCGGCTTCTCAAGCCTGCCAGATGATAGAGGTTATTCCTAACGTTAGTTTCACTAACCAACAACTAAAGAATGCTTATTTAGGTGAAGCCTATTTTTTAAGGGCTTATACGCACTGGTTTTTGTTTCTTAATTTTCGCAACATTCCGCTGATGAACCAGATGCCTGCTTCGGCCAAAGACTATAAACCTCAAGCAACCCCTGAGGCTGTCTGGGAACAAATCATCTCCGACCTCAAACGTGCTAAAGAACTCTTGCCCGAAAAAGGCTTTTGGAAAGGTGAATCGGTAGGACGTGTAACCAAAGGTTCGGCTATTGCTCTGCTTGGTAAGGCTTATTTGTACCGTTCGGGTATTGAACGCTATTATGGCAACAGCACCACTACCTATTACAACGAGGCAGCTGCCGAGTTCAATGAGCTTATCGTTAGTGGTAAATATCGCTTAGTAGCCGATTATAACGATAATTTTAAGGTAGCTACCGAAAACAACGATGAGTCTATTTTTGAACTCCAATTTTTGGGTGATGTAACCAATACGGGCTTTAACCCTGGTTTGTCTAACAGTGGGGTATGGCGCGACCCTCGTGGCTATTTGCCTCCTACCGATAAAAATGCTAGTAGTAGTGTGATTCACGATTGGGTATATAATACCTTTGTCAATTCTAAAGATGCTTCAGGTCATACTGATCCACGTATGTTTGGCACTTTGATTTTTGATGATACCAAACCTGAAATCAATGCCCGTACAGGAGACCAAGTCCGCGTTTTCGACAATAAGACTTTTGCCGAATTTTATGGTGCGAATGGTTTTGGTTCAGTAAATGCACAAGCCAACAAATATAAAGCAGCTTGCCGTAAGGGTATCGACTGGACGCTACCTACTAATAACCCTGGTAACAATTTCTTTATGTGGCAAAATCGCGCTAATGGCTTAAACCAAATAGAAATTCGCTATGCCGATGTATTACTAATGTATGCTGAAGCGGTAGTAAATGGAGGAACACAAGGCTCATTGAGTGCGTTGGATGCTGTAAACCAAGTGCGTGCCCGTGTAGGTATGCCTGCAGTAGCTTCAGTAGATATGAACGTGATAGAACGCGAGCGCATCTTAGAACTCACCCAAGAAGGGCATCGCTTTTTCGACCTCCTTCGCTGGGGCAAGGTAGTACAACGTTTCCGCGAATTGGAGGGTAGTGACCCCAATTTTAAACAGTATAACAATTCAGCTTACCTTGGCTTCCAAGAACACAAGAATGAGTGGTTACCACTACCCGTAGACGAAGTAGAAGGCAACCCCTATATTCAACATAATAATCCAGGCTGGTAATTAGCAAATGAAAAAAATAATACTTTTACTTTTAATTACTTTATTTGTAAAGTCTTTCGGTCAGGAACTTCATAACGGCATTCAGCTACCTGCTGAGTGGCCTCCCCGTTATGAAGAGCCTACTGAGAGAAAAGAAATGCCCGTACCGTATTTACAGCACAAACCTGCTGTAATCCCTATTAATACGGGCAGACAACTATTTGTAGACGACTTTCTCCTCAGCGAAAACCACTTACAGAAGGTCTATCACACCCCCACTTACTATGCGGGCAACCCTGTATTGGAACCCGATAAAGAGTGGGAGAAAACCACCCAAGGAGCAGTCTATGCCTCTCCTTTCAGCGATGGGGTATGGTATGACGAGCGTGACGGTAAGTACAAAATGTGGTACCTTACTGGGGCAGGCACGTTGCACAAAGAAGACCCGCAGACTTTCTACACCGGTTATGCCGAATCAACCGATGGTAAGCATTGGATAAAGCCCGCAATGGGGGTTTATAGCAATACTAATATTGTAGAAACATCTAACCGCGATGCGGCTACCGTATGGCTCGACCGCAATGAAAAAGACCCTGCCAAACGCTGGAAACTCTTTAATGTAGAACGTCGCCCGTCCGATCGCCGTTGGCAGTTTGTCCTCAAATACTCTCCCGATGGTGTGCATTGGAGCAAAGGGGTAGCACAGTCAGGTGATATATACGACCGTTCTACAGCCTTCTACAACCCTTTTACTAAAAAATGGGTCATTAGTATGCGCTATGGCACCCCCGTGTCAAGCCGTTCACGTGCTTATGTAGAACATTCAGACCCAGAGACTCTTGTATCGGTAACCCACCGTATACGCAAAGATGACCGCGATAAGTACGTACACTATTGGTTTACCCCCGATGATAAAGAGCTACGCCACGAAAAATACCCCGAAGTAGAGCCTGGTATCTATAATTTTGATGCGATTGCTTACGAGAGTATCATACTCGGTTTCTACAGTGCGTGGGCAGGACCTGAAAACAAAGTATGCGAGCAGGATAAGATACAAAAGCGTAATGTGATTTCATTGGGTTATAGTCGCGATGGTTTTCACTTTGCACGCCCTACTCACCAACCCTTTATGAATGTGAACGAAACTAAAGGAGCGTGGAACTGGGGCAATATGCAGTCGGTAAATGGGGTGCCTATCATTGTAGGCGATTCGCTTTACTTCTATGCCAGTGGGCGTAGGCTTAGCGAGGTGTTCTGGGATAGCCATACCTCTACAGGCTTGGCAACCTTGCGACGCGATGGGTTTGTATCGCTCAAAGCTGACAAGAAAGAGGCTTTTGCCACTACCGAAAAAGTCAGTTTTGACGGTGAATACCTCTTTGTAAATGCAGCTGTTAAGAAAGGCAAACTATTAATAGAAATGTTGGACGAAAGTGGCTCTCCTATTCCAGGTTTTACTAAGAAAGACTGTGTAGTATTGCAAAAAAGCGATAGTACCAAAGCGCGTGTACAGTGGAAAAACAATGCTACCCTCACAGCGCTTAAAGGCAAGCCCGTACGCTTTAAGTTCTACCTTACCAATGGCGACCTCTACGCTTTCTGGGTATCTCCTTGGCAAACCGGTGAAAGTCGTGGTTATACAGCAGGAGGCGGTAAGGGACTCAATCCAAGTGGCGTAGATGAACCGATAAGTCAATTAGCAAATTAGCCTTTCACTAGCGCGAGCTTGTAACTCGTGCCTCTAAGGACATACTAACAACTGAAAACTAATGAAAAAAATAATACTTTTACTTTCAATTACTTTATGTATGAAGTCTTTCGGTCAGGTACTTCATAATGGTATAACGTTACCTTCACAGTGGCCACCCCGTTATGAAGAGCCTACTGAGAGAAAAGAAATGCCCGTGCCGTATTTGCAGCACAAGCCTGCGGTTATTCCTATTAATATAGGCAGGCAACTGTTTGTAGACGACTTTTTGCTCAGTGAAAACCACCTTCAAAAGGTCTATCACACACCGCGCTTCTACGCTCAGAATCCAGTACTCAAAGCTGATAAACCTTGGGAAAACACTAAGGAAGGCTATCCTTATGCTGCTCCTTTTAGCGATGGAGTGTGGTATGACGAGCAAGATAACAAGTTTAAGATGTGGTATTTAGCAGGTGCCTCTCAAGCAAATGGTGCCAAACACGGTTTAGCTACCTGCTATGCCGAATCGGTTGATGGTAAACATTGGATGAAACCTTCGTTAGACATAGTGCCTGGCACTAACTACGTAGACGTGAACAACCGCGATGCTGCCACAGTATGGCTCGACAAACAGGAAAAAGACCCCGCTAAACGCTTTAAGTTCTTCAATGTAGAATACAAAGCGATGAATAACATAGAGTACAAAAGCGACTATGCTCAATACCAAATCGTGTTGAAATATTCCCCCGATGGCATTCACTTTACGGACAAAGGAGTAGCACACTCAGGTAGTATTACCGACCGCTGTTCGGCGTTCTACAATCCTTTTACCAATCGCTGGGCTATTAGTATGCGCTATTCGGTGCCTGAGGTATCTAACCGTTCGCGCTCTTATTTAGAGCACGTTAATGTAGAAGATGCTGTAAGTCTTGCTCATATGATGAGTCGACAGCTACACGAGAAATATCAAGTATTCTGGTTCACCCCCGATGATAAAGAAAAACGCCACCCCGACCACCCCGAAGTAGCTCCTGGTATCTATAATTTCGATGCTATTGCCTATGAGAGTATCATACTCGGCTTTTACAGTCAGTGGCAAGGACCTGAGAATGGCATTTGCAAAAAAGCGATGATGCCTAAGCGCAACGAAGTGCAGTTAGGTTATAGTCGTGATGGCTTTCACTTTGCACGCCCTACTCACCAGTCCTTTATGGGGGTAAACCCCACCGAAGGGGCTTGGAATTACGGCAATATGCAGTCGGTGAATGGAGTGCCCATTATTGTAGGCGACTCGCTTTATTTTTACAGTAGTGGTCGCTCTAAAAACAATATCTGGTGGGATGCCGGTATGAGCACTGGCTTGGCTACCTTACGTCGTGATGGTTTTGTATCGCTCAAAGCTGACAAGAAAGAGGCTTTTGCCACTACCGAAAAAGTGAGTTTTGACGGCGATTACCTCTTTGTAAATGTGGCAGTCAAGAAAGGAAAACTATTAGTAGAAGTGTTGGACGAAAGCGGCTCTCCTATTGCAGGTTTTACTAAGAAAAATTGTGTAGTATTGCAAAAAACCGACGGCACTAAGGTGCGTGTACAGTGGAAAAACAATGCTACCCTCACAGCGCTTAAAGGCAAGCCTGTACGCTTTAAGTTCTACCTTACCAATGGCGACCTTTACGCTTTTTGGGTATCTCCTTGGCAAACCGGTGAAAGCCGTGGCTATACAGCAGGAGGCGGTAAAGGGCTCAACCCAAGTGGAATAGATGAACCATAAGAATTAATAAATTTATCAATTAGCAAATCGACAAATCACTTTTTCGGCTTGTCCTCCTTCGGGGGAACGGGGGCTACTAACCCCTAACGACTAACGTTCTCGCTGGTACGAGCTACAAGCTCGTACCTCCTTTTAAGAAACCCAGCAACAGCTGTGTATGTGCACTGCAATAGCGGAGTATGTGTAAAGGGGGATGTTATTCCCTATTGCCTATGGCTTAAGGCCTATCACCTCTTCCTTTTTCTTTCGCCTCGAAACCCCGTTTTTAACATTTTTAGCGTTGTTGTATCACGCTATTAATCAATTATTTACATACCCTTTCTATACCAATCGTCCAAGATTCGTATAAGCTTCCTATAAGCTCTCTATAAGCTAACCCCACCCATCTAATACCCTTTTTCCATCAAAATTCCTCCTAACCTTCTTCCGAATATCTCCGATATCTTCCGAATACTCCTAACAGTATCAACACATCGCTTTTTCATCTCAAACTTTGTCAAAGTTAATAGCCTGTCGTGCTACGACTGCCTGTGCGGCTCGCACCTCATTTCCTAATTTTCCACCTACCCGTCGTGCCACGACTTGTTAATTTGCTAATTACTTCGTACCTTTGCACTTTCAATAACTATCAATAGAATATAATAATGAGAAAAATACTCTTAGCACTCTCTATTTTCGCTTTTACGCTGAATGCAATAGCCCAAGAAAACCCTTGGCAACAACAAGCTGATTACCAAATGAACGTAACGATGGACGTGAAAAACTTTCAGTATAAAGGCACCCAAAAACTCACGTATACCAATAACTCTCCCGATACCCTACGTGTGGTATTCTACCACCTCTATTTCAACGCTTTTCAGCCAAATAGCGAAATGGATAGCAAACTGCAATCCATCCCCGACCCCGATAGACGTATGGTTAACAATCTCGGCACCGATAAAAACCCTATTTACGAGAGTCGTATAGCCAAACTCTCACCTTCTGAAATCGGACTATTGCGCATTACGGCTATGAGTCAGGACGGACAAAAAGCTACCTTCTCTCACGAAAGTACAATCCTAAAAGTAACCCTCCCCACCCCTATTCTACCTCACAGCAAAACAGTACTCGATATGACCTTTGAAGGTCAAGTGCCCGTAATGATACGTCGTGCAGGTCGTAATAGCCCCGATGGTGTAGCGCTTTCAATGGCACAATGGTACCCTAAAATGGTAGCTTACGATCATCAAGGTTGGCATACTACCGAATACTTAGGTCGTGAGTTCTACGGCGTTTGGGGTAACTTCGATGTAAAAATCACCCTCGACAAAACCTATGTGGTAGCAGGTTCAGGCGTGTTGCAAAATCCTAACGAAATGGGCTGTGGTTATGAAGACAAGGGCGTAAAAATACCCCAAACCAAAGCTAAAACCAAAACGTGGCACTTTGTAGCCGAACGTGTACACGATTTCACTTGGGCTGCCGACCCTCAGTTTACTCACGATAAGCACACTCTCACCGACGGTAAGACCATACACTTCTTCTATAAAAAATATCCAGAGAATTGGAAGCGTATCCAGCCCGATATGCTCAAAGTATTCGATTATTTCAATACACTTATAGGCAAATATCCTTGGCCTCAATACTCTTTCATTCAAGGAGGCGATGGTGGTATGGAGTATGCAATGTGTACCCTTATGGAAGGCGGTAAGAAATATGAGAGTTTAGTAGGCACTGCCATTCACGAACTGGCTCACGCTTGGTTTCAACACCTCTTAGCTACCGATGAGGCAGCTTATCCGTGGATGGACGAAGGGTTTACCTCCTATATCCAAACACTTGCCGAACAACAAGTGTTGCACCTCATTCCTGCAACCAACTATCCCTTTAATAAAGCGTACAACGGTTACCTAAACTTAGTGAAATCGGGGTTACAAGAACCTACCATCACTCATTCCGACCGTTATGCGACGAACTACGCTTATAGTATTGCCGCTTACTACAAAGGGCAGCTCTTCCTCACTCAGTTAGATTATCTAATGGGCAACGAAGCACTGATGAAAACTCTCAAACGCTACTATCGCGAATATGCTTTCAAGAATCCAACCCCCAATGATTTTATTCGCATAGCCGAAAAAGTATCAGGAATGCAATTGCAATGGTTCCTCAATGAGTTTATGCAAACTGACCACGTAGCCGATTACGCTATCGACAAGGTAGAAGCCAAAGGAAATAAAACGGCAATTACCCTCAAACGCTTAGAACGCCTGCCTCTTTCTATCGACCTTTTTGTAACCGATAAAGCTGGTAAAACCCAATACGTATATGTGCCCTTGCGAATGACTTACGGCGAAAAACCAAACACTTACCCTAATTATCCCCGTACGGTAGTTCCTGCTTGGGGTTGGGGTAACCTTACCTACACTTTTGAACTCGATATGCCATTGAACAATATCCAGAGTATAGTATTAGACCCTAATAACAGAAGTGTAGATATCAATAGGGAGAATAATATTTATAAGAAATAGAATGTATACTGTTATTATCTTTTTAGGATTTTATAATTTGCTCTTTGCCCTCTTCCATTTGTTGTTTTGGAGACTTTTTAAGTGGAAAAAAGAGGTGCACAAACTTAGTTTTGCCAATCGCGGAATTATCCAAATTCTCAATATACAAATAGTTTATTATTTTGTAGCAGTAGCAATAGTTTGTTTTTGTTTTACTAACGAACTTCTCACTACTGATTTAGGTAAGGTCTTCTTACTTGGCAACTCGTTGTTCTGGGCAATACGTTTGGTACAACAATATATATTTTTGAGGAAAAATAGTTTTGTAATTCACTTTTTGGCAGTACTATTTTTGTTAGGAACAGTATTATTTTTATTACCTTTGCTTTATTAAAATCAGTATATACTAACTCCTAACATCTAACACCTAAACAATGGACAATATTTTAGGATACAATACAATAAAGAACTATTTGCAAGCCAGTGTGGAAGCAGGTCGCATTCCACACGCTCAATTATTTGTGGCAGGCGAAGGACAAGGCGCTCTGCCAATGGCAATCGGCTACGCAACTCTCATTCTTTCGCACGATAACCCCAAGGCAAAGGCTCAATGCGCCCAACTCGCTCACCCCGACCTTCATTTTGCTTTCCCCACAGCTATTAATGACAAGGTGAAAAAAGACCCTATTAGTGCTCTCTTTATGGACGAATGGCGCGCTTTTGTAAAAGAACAGCCTTATGGTTCCCTTTTTGATTGGCTCGTGTTCTTAGGTATAGAGAAGAAACAAGCCAACATAGGGGTAAATGAGGCTAAAGAGATTACCAATAAGTTAGCTCTGAAATCATTTGAGGGTGGTTATAAGATAATGATTATCTGGATGGCAGAGAAGATGAATGCCGAAGCCTCTAACAAGCTCCTCAAACTCCTCGAAGAACCTGCCGATAAAACGCTCTTCCTCTTAGTGGTTGAAGATGAGAATGCTTTATTAGACACTATCAAATCACGTTGCCAAATCCTGCGTTTCCCGCCCCTAAGTGAGAATGCTATCAAAGAAGCCCTCGTAGAACGTGGTTTAACTGATGCCGAAGCAACCAAAATAGCTCTACGCGCTCAAGGAAACTTCAACAAAGCCCTCCAACTGATGAACAACAAAGAAAGCGAAGAAGCCATTTTTGAGCGTTGGTTTATTGCGTGGGTGCGTACAGCTTACCGCGCACGTGGCAACAAAGCCTCCATACAAGGACTCTTGCAGTGGAGTGACGAAATCAATACTGTTGGGCGTGAGGCGCAAAAACAGTTTTTGCAGTACTGCGCTGAGGTATTCCGTCAGGCATTCCTGCTGAACTATACCGCCTCTGGTTTGGTATATATACAATTCTCCGACCCTACTTTTCAGCTTGCCAAATTTGCCCCTTTTATCCACGGCGGTAATATCGAGGCAATACACAACCTCCTCGAAGAAGCCCAGTTACACGTGGAGCGCAACGGCAATGGCAAAGTTATTTTCACCGATTTAGCCATTAAACTCACCCGGCTATTACACACTAAGCAATGAGACAATTTTCTAATTTTCTAATTTAACGTCAGTTCTATATATACAATACTGATTTACAATTGTCTTTTCATTACTATTCTGTGAAATCCAGCAACGCAGTTGCCAATTCGTGCCCATCACATTTGTCAATTAAAAGACTATCTGTGTAATCCGTGAGATCTGTGCGAGACTTTTAGGTAGCTTGCTATCTATTTGTTTGATTTTTTTTTAAGATTTGTAAGATTTTTGTAGCGTAAGCTACACTTTTCTTACATCAAACTCACGTTAATTCACTAATTTTCTAATTTGAAATTATGTTAACCGCAATTTCCCCCATCGATGGTCGTTATGCCGATAAAACGACCTCCCTTGTGCCTTTCTTCTCCGAAATGGCACTTATTCGTTATCGTGTGCAAGTGGAAGTAGAGTACTTTATCGCTCTATGCGAACTCCCCTTGCCTCAACTCGCCGATTTCCCTAAGGAAAGATACACCGACCTTAGAAAACTCTATCAGAAATTCTCAGAAAAAGAAGCTTTGAAAGTAAAAGAAATAGAGCAAACTACCAATCACGATGTAAAAGCGGTTGAATATTTCATTAAAGAGGCTTTTGATAAACTGCAATTAGAAAAATACAAGGAGTTTATCCACTTTGGTCTCACCTCTCAGGATATCAACAATACCGCTGTTCCGCTTAGCATCAAGGAAGCTGTACAACAAGTGTATTTGCCTGCCTTGGAGCAATTGCTCAGCAAACTGAGAAGTTTAGTAACCCAATGGAAAGATATCCCTCTACTGGCGCGCACTCACGGTCAGCCCGCATCCCCTACGCGTTTAGGCAAGGAGTTCGAGGTGTTTGTCGTCCGTATAGAACAGCAGTTACAAACCCTGATAGCAGTACCTTATGCTGCCAAGTTTGGGGGAGCTACCGGCAACTACAACGCTCATAAAGTAGCTTATCCTAATATCGATTGGAAGGCTTTCGGCACCCGCTTTGTAGAGGAAATATTAGGCTTACACCATTCTTTCCCCACTACCCAAATTGAGCATTACGACCATCTTGCATCGCTTTTCGATGCTCTCAAACGCATCAATACGATTCTCATCGATTTAAATCGCGATGTTTGGACATATATCTCTATGGATTACTTCAAGCAACAGATAAAAGCTGGCGAGGTAGGCTCTTCGGCTATGCCTCATAAAGTAAACCCTATTGATTTTGAAAACTCCGAAGGTAATTTAGGCATAGCCAACGCTCTTTTAGAGCATTTATCGGCAAAATTACCTATTTCCCGTCTACAACGCGACCTCACCGATAGTACTGTATTGCGCAATATAGGGGTGCCTTTTGGTCATATACTCATCGCCCTGCAATCTACCCTCAAAGGACTCAATAAACTTCTTTTAAATGAAGATAAAATCCGCGAAGACTTGCAAGACCATTGGGCAGTAGTAGCCGAGGCTATCCAAACGATTTTGCGTCGTGAAGGCTATCCTAATCCGTATGAAGCCCTCAAAGCCCTCACGCGCACCAATACCGCTATCACAGCCGAGACTATCAGCAGTTTTATCGATACCTTGGAAGTAAGTGAAGACGTGAAGGCAGAACTAAAATTCATCACCCCCGAGAACTACACAGGAGTTTAGTTTAGGCAAGAGATAAGAAGTAAGAAAAATGCTATACTTTGCCAAAGTTTTAATAGTCTCTTGTGCTACGACCTTTGGCAAAGTTGATTACTCTGGTAATCAATAGCTTTTCTAGTATGTTGTGTAGGGACGTTTTGCAAACGCCTACACGAATAAAATTCTTCAAACAGATTTATTTTTTATTGGAATAGTTGTATCAAATTTTCTATGACCCCGAAGTTGGTTTGCTTAGCAAGGGTGCGCAAGCGCTCTTTTAAGGTCAAACGTTTGCTCAACTCTCCTTTTTTACAGCCCTTCAAATCAATGAGAAGCTGCTGAATTTCTTCATATACCCTCGTTTTCCAATGCGGCTGACGTTTAGAAACAAGCTCAGGAATAGAAGGGTCAAACAAACGCAACATATCTACTGTTTGGGCAGCAAATTGAGTATCCCGCTCATATACAAAATGCTGTGACATATTTTCCACAGGGTCTTTTGCTAGAAAAAGCTCCTCGCTAAAAGTACTATAGATCTCTATTGCAAAATCCACTTTCCCCATCCATATAAGGGCATTACACAGTTTAGAAATGAGAATATCAGGAGTGTTAAATTCTTCGTTGAACACTTGCAACGGTTTAGCGCGCAGGTTGCGGTGCAAGGCAGCTTCAGCCACACGTATCGCTTCTTGCTCGTTGTTTTTTAAATAAGCCAATACCACTTTGGCTATAGTATAGCGCGTTTCGGGGTAATGAAAGAAACTATCAGGATAATCTCGCCATACCGATTCAATGTATTTATCAGCTTCTTTAGTATATTTTTCTACAAAACCTGCTCCCCCCCCCCATTTTGTACTACAGAACACCCCATAAGCAAAAAAAGAATTCTGGCATACTCTCAAATGCTCCAAAGGTTGAGTAGCGAGATAGGTTTCGATGAGATGTACATAGCTTGCTTGTGCCATATAATCGTAGTATGGGAACCAAGGGTAAAGCGAC
Organism: Capnocytophaga sp. G1920; assembly: GCF_051417515.1. Lineage (NCBI taxonomy): Bacteria > Pseudomonadati > Bacteroidota > Flavobacteriia > Flavobacteriales > Flavobacteriaceae > Capnocytophaga > Capnocytophaga sp. G1920. The sequence continues at coordinate 42,858 of NZ_JBPRKH010000017.1, read as the reverse complement.
TGAGTGATTTTTGGGGTATTTTTATAGCGTTCCAAAAACGAATAGGCATAAGGCAAATCGTTTAAAATGATAGGAGCGTAAGCCTCGTGAGTGTCACGCAGTTTAACGTCAAAAAAACTCGCACGCGAGAAGGCAATAGTGTCGTAGAAAGAGTTGATAACCTCGCGCAGTTGTGTAGGGGTAGCAGGGGTTGTGTTGTTGCAAAAGCTCTGCCAGTCAGCAAAACCAATGTAGTTACACAACAAGTTTAAACTTGTAATACTTAGTTGTTTCTCCTTGTCAATTTTCCCAAAAAAGCGGCGCAAGGTTTGGGTAGATAGACGTGTTTTTTCCGATAATTCTTCAAAATCGGCTATAGAAGTAACTGTTTTTCCAAAGGAGCGGTTTACTTCGTTTTGTAAGCGGTTAATGTGTTGTTTGTAAGCGTTATCAGTAGCTAAATCATTTGTCATTTTCCACGTCAAGTATTTATAATTGGGGCGCAAATATACACAAAAACACTAAACTGTACAAAATTGTACAGAAAATTTATACACAATTGTACAAAATTGGACTTTCGTATTTTTTGGAGCGATTATACTTTTGCCCCTGAAAAAAGATAACAACAGAAACCAAAAAACAATAAATAATGTCAGTAGAATATTACAGAAAACAAATCATCGACCTCAGAGCGCGATTAGACAAAGAGAAAGAAAATAAGAAAAAGGACAATGCTTATTACGGTGATATGGCAAAGAAAGCTTCTTCTCCAAGTAGTAAAGCCGCTTATAAAAAGACTAAAGTAGATAAAGCCGCTTCTCACGACCGTGCTATTGAAAGTCTCAAAAAACAAATAGAGCGTTCTAAAGAAAGTCTTGCTCGCGAAAAGGCAAGAAAAAAATAAACAAGTAAACAATTTAAAATTTTTATAATATGATTAAGCAATACAAAGAATTGGTAGCTACTGATTTGTATATCGTGGCTATCTACGACAACAAGTCTATCGACGTGTACGACCGCTACGAAAATGCTAAAGGTGCATTGCGCCAAATCGCTGATGAAAACAACTTCAAGTATGACGAATCTTGGAATACTCGTCAGTTTGGTAAAAAATTAATTGATGCCCTTGGAGGTGGAGCTCCTGCTATTGCCGATGAAACTTACTGTGTGTATACCGATGCCAAAGGTACCGTTATCTGTGGAAGCAAGTTTGAAGGCAGTACTAAAGAAGGTTTGCGCACCGTAGCTGCTAAGTACAAAATTAACTACGACGAAGCTTGGAACACTCAACAATTTGGGAAAAAAGTAATTGAAGCTTTGCGATAAGAACTGATTTCTAAGAGAGTGTCTATTTTTAGGCACTCTCTTTAAAAAAACACACTAAAACATACTAACACTAAATAAAGAAATAAAAATGGCAAAAAAAGCTCTTGTAACAGGAAGAACACAGAATAGAACAGCCCTTGGTATTATTGCTGCTTATTTAGAAATGTACCCCAGTACAACCCTAAGTGAGCTAAAACAAATATTCGCAAAAAGTAGTGTATGTCCCGATGCAGGTATTGGTGAACTGTTCTACACTACTAAAGACCTTGAGGCTGAGAAAAAAGCAGGAAATGAATGGTTTGAAAAAGACCAAGCTTGCTTTACCCAAGATGGTGAATGGTTAAAAGTAAAAGGCAATAAAATCGCTTTCTGCAAAATGTGGACAGCTCCCAGCCTTGCTAAACTACAACAAAAAGCCGAACAATATGGCATCACAGCTCAAGTAGGCGACCTTCCTAAAACCGACCCTAACTACAAAGTAGGGTATGCAATCACTTATGAAGGTGGTAAAAAAGGAATTCCTTTTTGGGTGTGGATTGTATTGTTAGTACTCTTAGCAGGAATCGCCTATTTTTTATTAGCCAATAAAGAAGAAAAACCCGCTACTACTCAAACTACCCCTCTTACTGAAGAAGTACAAAAAGCTGTAGTAGTCGCCTCAGCTATGAAGTTTTGGAAGTAGCAAACAAAAAACACTAATAACCCCCAACTCCGATGAAAATAGACGAGTGGAGTTTATCGTACTTAAATAAAACATTTTTTAACACTTAAAAAAAAATTTAATATTATGGGAATTAAATCAAAAACTATAGCTCCTTTCATCGCTGCTGCTGCAACTGCACAAGGAGCTTACGATGAAATTGCGCAAGAATGCGTAGCCGATTTGTCTGAAGAGCTTGAACTCAACGACTTACAAAAAGAAGTAGAAGCCGCTTTCAAAAAAATAGAAAAACTCAGTGATGACGATTTCGATGCTTATCTCGAGGAAGCTGCTAAAGCTGTGAAAGCTGGTGAAAAAGAAGCTACATTGCTTATTAGCTTGCAAGTATTAGCATCCGATGGTGTGATTACTGCCGACGAGATGGAAAACTATTTTGCTTTTGCTGAACTACTTGGCATAGACGATGAAAAAGCAAGCGAATTGTTTGACGATTTTGTAGAAGAAGCTGATGATTTAGAAATCGAAGCCTAATGTATAACCTTAAATATTAAAACTATGGCACTTAAAAAAACAGCAACTGGAAAAGTAGATAAAAGAACTACCGAATACAAAGAAATGGTAGAAAGAGCAAAGAAAGCTCGTGAAGCTGCTAAAAAAGAAAAAGAAAAGGCAGCTAAAAAATCCGACAAGAAAACTACAGCTTCAAGCGGGGTAAAAAGAAAAGCTGATGGTAAAGTAGACCTTCGTACCAAAGAAGGAAAAGCTATAGCCGAAAGAATGGAAAAAGCCCGTAAAGCCAAAGAAAAAAATAAAAAGAAAGGCGGCGTATTGTCACGACTCATTAAAAAATTAGTATAATAGCAATACACACTTTTTTCAACTTTGCCTGAGTTCCAAACTTAGGCAAAGTTAATATTAAATAATCAACTTATGAGACTATTTAGCAGTATCTTAAAAGGAACAGGATTCTCTTTTTCGTGGAAACGTGCTGTAGGACTTACAGCACTCCGCAGTAAAGCTTCTCGCAGAATAGGAGTGCCTATTTCTCGCCAAGGGGTAGAACGCAAAATAGGAGCAACCTTATTGGGAGTCCTATTTGGCACAAGCAAAAAGAAAGGAAGAAAGAAAAAATAAATATTTGTACAATGAAAAAATATAAAGAAATAGCAGCTAAAGGAAAGTATGTAGTCGTTTTGTATGACAATAATGCTGTAGAAGTATATGTAAAACAAAAAGTAACTACCGCAATTTTGCATAAAATAGCAGGTGAAAACGGGCTTAAATTTCATCAAGATACAGCCGTTGAAAATGGCATAGAATGGTTCGCTAAAAAGATACTTGATACATTGGGAGACCCTAAGGCTATCGTGGGAGGAGAAGATTGTTTGTATATAAACAAAAATAATACTCTTATTTGTGGACATCGCTACGAGGGAACAGTTAAGGAAGCTTTAAGAAAAATCGCTGAGGAATTTGAAATAGACTATCAAGATACTTGGAATACTCAGCAATTTGGTCGTAAAATTATAAATGAGTTAAAGTAATAGATACTATTAGGTTATGAAAAAAATAGTACTAATCTCTTGTGTTTCCAAAAAAGGAACTGAACCTGTACAAGCTGAAAAATTGTACCAAAGCCCTTTATTTGTAAAAAGTTTAGCTTATGCTAAAAAGCTAAAACCTGATGCTATCTACATTCTTTCAGCCAAGCATTACCTACTGCCTTTAGATAAGGTAATAGAACCTTACGATCAAAGAGTGAGCAACAAAAAAGCTGAAAATGAGGCGTGGGGTGCTAAAGTAATTGAGCGACTCAAAAAAGTAGCCGACCTGCAAAAAGATAAGTTTGTCATCTTGGCTGGCAAGGATTATGTAAAGTCTCTCAAAGGTAGTTTAAAAAAGGTTGAACTTCCTTTTGAAGGTGTAAAAGGAAATGGCGAAATGCTCCAAATACTCAATGAAGAAGAAGAAAAACAATGGGTAGCAGAACAAAAACTAATGGGTGCTGAGTTACAGAAAATAAACAAAAGGATTGCAAACCTCAACCCTACTACTGTAGCAAGCGAAACTTTCCTTTCTGCGCTACACGATTTCTTTAATACCCTAAGACGTTTTTCTTACCCTTACCAAAAGAAAAGAGGTAAAAAATGGATTGTACCTCGTAATGGTATCTATGTCTTCTTTGAAAAAGGAGAAATATACACAAATCCACAAGGCTATTCACAAGATAGAATTGTGAGAGTGGGAATTCACACAACAGATAGTGATAAAGATTCTCAAAGAGGTAATAAGCTATTTAGCCGTTTAGACCAGCATTTTAGAGGAAATATGAAAGCAAGTAGTTTTAGAAAATATGTAGGGAATAGCTTGCAAAACAAAGCTAAACATTCTATCACAGATATAGAAAAAGAAGTATCTACTTATATGAAAGAGAATTTTTCGTTTGTCGTTTTTGAAGTAGAAACTGAAAACGAGCGGAAATTCTGGGAAAAGAAACTCATATCCACCCTTGGTCAAGCAGGTAAAAAAGGAATTATAAAAGCATCAAAAAATTGGTTAGGTAAGCACTCGTCTAATCCTAATATTAAGGCAAGCGGTCTTTGGCAAGAAGATGATATGAATGATGTCTCTCTTACCCTTGCTGAGTTGCAACAACTTTTGCAAATAATACAACATTCTAATGCTAAATACAAAGTCTAATTTTATAGTTTAGCAATTGATAACAACTATTATATTATAGAAACAAAAAATAACAATTAAATAAAATTATAAGTCATGAAATCAATCTTAAAAAAATCAGTTTTAGCTTTAGTTTTAATAGTTTTCGGTTTAACTTTCGCATCTTGCCAAAAGGATTCAGATAAACAAGATGGTTTAAAGAAGCCTAATAAAATTGAATATGATGGAGGCTCAAAGGATGGATCGGAAAATATAAAACCTGTGGATCCTAATAAAGAGACTACTAATAAAGCTATAGAAGAAAAAATTAAAGAGGTATTATCAATTATCGGCGATGATTATACTATATATATCACCCATGATAGTAAAGAAGTTCTTACCTTCCTTTTTAATAAACAAGAAGGTTTCTTTCAATCAGTTAGTTCTAATAAGATGTTAGGTATGTATGATGATAATGAAGAAGAACATCTCTGGATTTATAAAACCAAAAATTTACAAAAAAAATATATCCATAAAAAACAAATCAATATTTATGATAAGAATGGAAAATATTCTCAAAAAATTATTGATGCCTTCCTAAAAATTGATACTAAAAGACCAGTAGAAAAGGATTAATTCATATACATAATTTATTATAAATACAGTTTTAAAAATCCACTTCTACCCCTAATTTTTCAGCAATAATCGCATTGATATACTCCGAAAGGGCTGGAATGCTTACGCTTTCTAATACGGTATTTGCAAAAGCATAAGTGAGTAAGGCAGAGGCTTCTTTTTTGCCTATCCCACGTGTTTGCAAATAGAACAAGGAGTCTGCGCTGAGAGAGCCTACGGTACAACCGTGCGAACACTTCACATCATCGGCGAAGATTTCGAGTTGGGGCTTGGTGTATACCGTTGCCTTATCGGAGAGGAGGATGTTGTCGTTCTGCTGATAAGCATTCGTTTTTTGGGCGATTTGCTCTACCATTATCTTGCCATTGAACACATTGGTCGCTTCATCACTTACGATGCTCTTATAATCCTGATGACTCTCACAGTTAGGTTGAGCGTGGTTCACCAGCGTATAATGGTCGGTATGCTGAGTACCTTGCAAAATGCTCAATCCTTTGAGGGTAGATTCTAAATGCTCGCCTTGGTGATAGAAATTGAGGTTGTTACGAGTGAGTGTCCCACCAAACGAGAAGGTATGCACGCTGGCGTGACTATTTGCTTCTTGCGAAATATAGGTGTTGTCGATAAGGGAAGCCGTCAAACGGTCGTTTTGCAATTTGTAATAATCGAGGAAAGCATCTTTGGCTACAAATACCTCGGTTACTGCATTGGTAAGGATAGCCGTAGCAGTATCCGATAAGTTTTGGTGTACTTCAATGACTTTGAGCTGTGCATTCTCACCCACTGCAATAATATTGCGCGGTTGGTAGCAAGTGGTTTCTTTTCTGTCATTAAAATATAGCAATTGTATAGGTTTATCTACCACTTTCCCCTTAGGTACTTCTATATATATCCCTTCTGAGGCAAAAGCCGTGTTGAGGGCTGTGAATATATCGCCCTTTTCGGTATTAGCGTTGAAGTATTTTTTGATAAAGGCTTCTCCGCCCTTGTGTAGCGCCTCTAATAGAGGGGTAATGGTAGTGCCTGCAATCTCTTTGCTCGATATTTCCGGGCAGTAGTACCCGTTTACAAATACAAGCTGATAACAATCCGCGATAGCGTACTTGTGTAACACTTCGGGTGAGAGGGTTGTTTTATTGTGAATAGGTTGCCACAAACTGTAATCAGTAGCTTGGAGATTACAGAGTGAGGTGTATTTCCACGCTTCTACTTTCTTATGTGGAAAACCTTTTTCGGCAAAGAAATTAAGGGCTTCTTTGCGAATGTCTTTTAATATATCGTCTTTATGTGGGAACTGCTCAAAAGTAGCTACCCATTTGTCTTTTAAATTCATAGTCTAATTTGCTTATCCTTTCAGCCAATCATAGCCTTTTGCTTCCAATTCTAAGGCGAGGTTTTTGTCGCCTGTTTTTACGATTTTACCGTCGGAAAGCACGTGTACATAATCGGGGACGATGTAGTCTAAAAGGCGTTGGTAGTGGGTGATAACAAGAACCGCATTGTTTTCGTTTTTGAGTTTATTCACCCCATTAGCTACAATGCGTAGGGCGTCGATATCAAGACCAGAGTCGGTCTCGTCTAAAATAGCAATTTTAGGTTCGAGCATTGCCATTTGGAAGATTTCGTTACGTTTCTTCTCACCGCCCGAAAAACCTTGGTTAAGGGAACGCGAAAGGAAGTCGGGGTTGATTTCTAGAAGGGCTGCTTTTTCGCGTATTTTTTTGAGAAGTTCAGCAGCAGGCATGTCGGGTAATCCTTGTGCCTTGCGACTCTCATTGATAGCAGTTTTGATGAAATTGGTTACCGATATTCCAGGGATTTCTACGGGGTATTGGAAAGACATAAAAATGCCTTTATGTGCGCGCTCTTCGGGGGCTTCTTCTAACAGACTTTCGCCATTGAGGAAAATATCACCCTCTGTTACCTCAAAGTTTTCGTTACCCGCAATCACCGCCGAAAGGGTAGATTTGCCCGCTCCATTAGGTCCCATAATGGCGTGTACTTCGCCTGCTTTTATTTCTAAGTCAATCCCTTTGAGGATTTCTTTCCCGTCCACACCTGCGTGGAGATTTTTTATTATTAACATTTTAATTGAGTTTAGTGATACTTCTCTTCTAACTATAAAGTATGATAGAGCTTGTATTAGTATTCATATTTTTCAATAGCACTATCATATCCCATCATCACTTTGGTAATTTTAGTAGCGTAACCTTGCGGATTATTAGCTTCATTTTTATATTCAGTTAAATATGGAATGCCTGTAGTAAGTCCTAAACTGGGGTTGTCAGGATCTTTTAGATGTTGAGTTTGTTCAGTTTTTTTCACTACAAGATTTTTGCTATTAGTGGCTTCATAAAGCTCATAAAAGATGTACTTATTTAAAGGAGTGCTTGCTAACGTGACAAGTTGTATTTGCAAGTCTCTCTTGGGGTTTTTCTTCTGCAGGTCATACTCATATAGACAGGTCTCTCTAAGAAAAACTTCTCCTCCGTCATTGAGTTTATCTTTTACTTTCTTTGTCAAGTTGCCTTCTGGACTAAAAGTATAGGTTTTTCTGTCGTGTCCAGAAGCACTCGTTGCGACCACAGTATGGGCATCTGGGTAGGTAATTTTGTAAACGATTGAAGGAGAAAATTCACTTAGTTTTCCATCTTTGTAGCCAAAAGTAATAGACATAGGATGCTTTCCTATTCTACTTTTTCTAATTTCAGTAACTTGGTCTTGGTCATTGAAACTAAATTCTACAACTCCTTGAGCTATACCGTCTTTATCAATATCTATCCTGGCAGGAAGTTTCTTACCCTTTAGGGGCTTAATAATCAAATGTTTGACTTCCTTTCGCTTTGAACGATAAGTTTTAAACTCTCTTGCTTCCTTAATAAATCCGTCCTCTATGGTGTAAACCATTTCGGAGATATCATCCTTTGAACGCTCTATAATGTACTTAGTAGGCAATAATGTCTTTTCTTCCCACGGGTCAGGAGTTTTTTTATTGTTATTATTGTTATTGTCATCATCACTTTTGTGGCAAGCAACTCCAATGAGAGCAAGGCTTGCTAAAATTAACAGCTTTCTCATAACGGTTTTTTTAATTAAATTAGGGAGCAAAGGTAGTCTTTTTTGGCGTAACGAACAAAAAATTTTTCTCCTATCTCCTTCTTATATTCGTGCCACATACGTGGTTTAGGTGTGGTACAGACACCCTATACCCATCGTAAATAACCTAAATTCTTTAAAGGCCTTCAACTAATAATTTAGCCCGCCCTGCTAGTGCAAGCGTTTAGTTCCTACTCTCACCATATCATCACCAAGGTACCTATGGTAATGAGTGAGACACCTACCACCGATTTAAAGGTGAAGTCTTCGTGTAGGAAGATAATAGCCAAAACAAAGGTGATGGCGATACTTAGTTTATCTACCGAAACAACTTTGGTAGTTTCTCCCATTTGCAGGGCTTTGTAATAGCACAACCACGATGCCCCTGTGGCAATTCCTGAGAGGATAAGAAAGAGCCAACTGCGCTGGCTTATCTGGACAATATTATGCTGACTTTGGGTGATAAAAACCATTGCCCACGCCAGCAACACAACTACCACTGTGCGGATAGCGGTCGCTACATTAGAATTGACCCCTTCAATGCCTATTTTGGCAAGAATAGCGGTAAGAGCAGCAAAGATAGCCGAAAGTAGTGCAAAAACGAACCACATCATATGTTATTTTGTGACAAAGGTAAGTATAATTTACTAATTAGCAATTAGCAAATTATCTAATCTGCTAATTTATAAATATGTAAGGCATCCGCTTGGTGGAGCGGGGTAACAGTAATATCGGTGATTTGAACTTTATCTGGCAGATTGACGATATAGGCTATGGTGTCGGCTATATCTTCGGCATATAGGGGCGTGATACCCTTATACACGTTCTCGGCTTTCTGCTCATCGCCTTTGAAACGCACCTTGCTGAAATTGGTCTCTACCAACCCTGGTTTTACGGTCGTTACCTTCAGCTTCTTGTCCATTAGCTCTATGCGCATCGCATCGCTTAGGGCTTTTACAGCAAACTTGGTCGCACAATAAACACTGCCATTGGGGTAAGCTATCTCACCCGCTACCGAGCCGACATTCACAATCGTGCCCACCTTGTCAGTGGCAATCATTAGCGGGATCACACTGTTGGCAATATAGGTAAACCCTTTGATGTTGGTGTCAATCATCTGGTCTATATCTTCTATGGCGTAAGTATAGAGGTGTTGCAATCCTATTGCCAAACCCGCATTGTTGATGAGTATATCTATTTGTCGCCATTTTTCGGGTAAGGACTGGATATTTTTCGCTACTTCTTGGTAGTTTCTCACGTCGAAAGCTAAGGTTATAACCTCCACAGCGTGTTCTTTTTCGAGTTGGGCTTTCAGTTCTGCCAATATCTCAGCCCGACGAGCGCAGAGAATCAAATTGACGCCCATTTGTGCCAATTTTTCAGCTACTGCTTTACCTATCCCACTACTGGCACCCGAGATAAAAGCTATTTTCCCTTTGATACGATTTGTTCCCATAGTTATTCACATATTTTATTCATTATTTCCTCTGCGGTAGGCTCGTGGTAGTTCCCATTCGTAATCAAAAGTATTCACTCAAAAGAGTCTCACTTGCCCTTTCTCTCTTGAGGTCTCAAACTGCCACGCTTTTTTACTTATAGCCTATCAAAATTCATTTACAATCTATTTTTGTTTGACTCTAAAAAAGCAAAGCCTTTATTTTTGCTTATTTTTTTATCGAATTTCTATAGCGTGAGCTACATACACTTCCTCTTATCATTAATCATTAACCATTAATCACTAACCATTAATCATTTTTCTACCTCTTTTTCACTTTGCTCCTCTCTACTTGGGAGAGAGGCTGAAGGTGAAGACTTCCTCATTCTCATATTCAGAAACTCTACCCCTAACGAAAACGCTATCGCAAAGTACAAGTATCCCTTAGGCACAGCGCCCACCGTTTGCCCTGCCAATACCGCTTCCGATAGGTGCATACTCTCAGTAATAAGCATAAAACCAATGAGTATCAAGAACGAAAGTGCTAATATCTGAATCGAAGGATTGCGGTTTACAAAGTTGCCCACAGGGTTCGCAAAAAGCATCATTATACCCACCGAAAGCACTACCGCTGTAATCATTATATAAATCGCCCCTGTTAGCCCGCTGGTCATTCCCACCGCTGTAAGAATACTATCCATCGAGAAAATAAGGTCTATCAGTAGTATTTGTACAATAGTCCCCCCGAAAGAAGCGTGTTGTCGCCCCTTAGGGTTATCCGATTGTGTAACGTGTTCTATATGATTCACTTTCGCGTGAATTTCCTTAGTCGATTTATAGAGCAGGAAGATACCCCCCGCAAGCAGTATGAGAGCCTGCCCGTTAAAATGAGCTGAAAACCACCCCCAGTCAAGGCTGATAAGCGGGTCTTTCAACCTAATCAGAAACGAAATACCCAATAAAAGAGCAATGCGCAAAAACATTGCCAAGAAAAGCCCTAAGCGTGTAGCGCGCTTACGTTGATGTTCGGGCAGCTTCCCCGTAACGATAGAGATAAATATCACGTTATCAATCCCCAATACAATTTCGAGGAACGTAAGAGTAATAAGCGCCACAAAGGCATCAGCAGTAAAAAGAAAATCCATTTTATTTTTAGTTTTTAAAACGCAAAGATAAATCAAAAATTGAATATGAATACAACCCAAAGCCCAAAATGATAAAATTCTTATTCAATTACACCTTAATTATAAGGAAAGTTTCCCATCGCCACACTCCCCCTAAACTCCTCCAACAAATTTGCTAATTTCCAAATTTTCTAATTTTCTAATTCTCTTTCCCGTCACACTTCCCCCTAGTGCCTATGCCCTAAGGCCTATCACCTCTTCCTTTTTCTTTCGCCTCGAAACCCCGTTTTTGACATTTTTAGCCTTGTTGTATTATATTATGAATCAATCATTTATATACCCTTTCTATACCAATCGTCCAAGATTCGTATAAGCTTCCTATAAGCTCTCTATAAGCTAACCCCACCCTCCTCGCAGCCTTTTTTCACCAAAATCTCTCTCAATCCTCTTCCGAACTTCTCCGATATCTTCCGAATCTCAAAGACCCTCCCCAATAAAGTCCTCAATCTCGCCTAACCTCCGTCCGACACGTCCGACCTATCAAAAAACTATTTTTATCACTACTTATTCTCTCATTTTCTAATTTTCTCATTTCCTAATTTTCTCATTTCCTAATTTTCCAAATTTCCCACCCCTCTTGTCACTTTTTCGTCGCATTCCTAGTGCCTATGGCCTAAGGCCTAATGTCTCGCACTTTTCTCTTCTTTCATCACATTTTTTCGTAGTTTCAAAAAAAGTCGTACCTTTGCAAAAAATTACTCACAGGTCTTGTAGTTCAACGGATAGAATAGAAGTTTCCTAAACTTTTGATCCAAGTTCGATTCTTGGCAAGACCACTTTTTTATCAAAAAACTTGGTCGGTATAAAAAAATATCGTACCTTTGTTGTTTCAAAAGGCAAATCCATCATTTTAATAACTTAAAATATCGGAATTATGAAAGACCTAAATGTATACATCGAAGAATTGCTCTACAAACACCAATGCGTGATTATCCCTAAGTTCGGAGCATTTATATCTAATAGAAAATCAGCCCAAATGGCTGAAGATAAAACGTTCGACCCTCCTAAACGAGAGCTCAGTTTCAACGCAAGCCTCACTTCTAACGACGGCTTGCTCATCAAGTATATATCCGAACAAACAGGTATCGAGTATAACTTGGTAGAAGATTACGTAAACTTAGCTGTCGAAGGGTGGAAACGCATCTTGAAGCAAGACCAAACCTTAAATCTCGAAAAAATCGGGACTCTTAGGTTAGTCGGCGAAGGTCGTATCTCTTTCGAACCCGCTGACGACGTGAATTTTCTTACCGATTCTTTCGGTATGGCGCCTTTCGTACCTCACGAAGTAACCGCCTCCGATTTGAAAATAGAAGAAAATCAAATCCGTCCTACACTCGACCATTCAAGTACCGATACCGGCATTCCTAACCTTCCACCAGAAGAAGAAGATGCCGTAGTAACTCCTACTGAAAGTCCTGTGAGCCAAGTTACAGCTCCTGTGGTAACCAATACTCCTAAAACCCACAGAGGTACTACCCCACCGCCAGCTAAGGAAAAGAAACCTGCTAAAATAATGCCGTATGTAAAATATACAGCAGTAGCCTCAGTAGGCTTAGCCTTTTTGGCTTATGGAGCTTATCTGCTCTTCGGCGAAAGAGTAGTAAACGATGGCAATAACGAACAACAGTTTGCAATTACTGACAGCTTAGTACAAGAGCGTCTTAACCAAAAACTCAGCGAAGCAGCCGTGTTCACCCCGCCTATTACTATCCCTGCTATTCCTTTGCAAGTAGAAAAAGTAAAGGCTAAAAAGCCCGAGCAAGTAAAACCTGAGCAAGTAAAGCCTGAACAAAAACCTACTCAGTCCACTAATCAAGCTGCCACTACGGTAGCGACAACCAAGCCCGCTAACACGCCTGTACAAGCTACTGCTACGCCTAAGCCAGCGCAAACCAGCACCGCGCCCAAACCTGCACAAACCACTACAACACCTAAGCCCGCTCAAACCAATACCTCAGGTGTAGCCTCTACCCCTGTACGTACAAATTCGGCAATGGCAGCTAAAAAATATCAAGTGATTGCAGGGGCTTTTAAAGACGAGAAAAACGCAGAAACCCGAGTGAAACAACTCCAAAAGTTAGGGTATAAAAATGCTTTCGTATTAGGAATGAATGCCAGAGGTTTGTACCAAGTAAGTTATGGCGGTTTCGATTCTATGGACGAAGCTAAACTACAACAAAAAGAAGTGCAAAACTCTAAAGAAGAGAAAAAACTCGACGGTGGCTGGATACTAACTCAACCCTAAAATAATGATGAAACTCAAGAAAAAACCTTCTGACTCACGTACTATACTCACCGACATCGTACTCCCAGGCGAAACCAATCACCTCAACGCTCTATTTGGGGGTGAACTCCTCGCCCGTATGGATAGAGCTGCTAGTATTGCCTCACAACGCCACTCTGGACGTTTAACCGTTACCGTATCGGTAAACCACGTGGCTTTTACTCACAGCATACGCATAGGAAGCATCGTAACGGTCGAAGCCGCCATCTCTCGTGCTTTCTCTACTTCTATGGAAGTATATATCGATGTGTGGATGGAAAATATCTATGGCGAACGTACCAAAGCTACCGAGGCGATTTACTCTTTCGTAGCGGTAGACGAAAACGGTCGCCCCGTAAAAGTACCTGAGATAGAACCAGAAACCCAGCTCGAAAAAGAACGTTACAACGGTGCCCTACAACGTCGCCAACTGAGTCTTGTGCTTGCAGGTAAACTCAGTCCGCACGACGCTACCGAGCTAAAAGCTCTCTTTACTGAATTAGAAAATAGCTGATGCATTTAGTAATAGAACCGCTGTAAAAGGCGGTTTTTCTCTTAAAAACAAAGCAAAATGACCTTATCTGAAGAAAACCACTTGAAAGCTATCTTTCACCTTTATAACGAAAAGAAAGAAGAGGTGAATACCAATGCTATTGCCGAAGTGATGAACACCAAAGCTTCATCAGTAACCGATATGCTTAAAAGGTTAGCCGATAAGGGGCTCATCAACTATGTGAAATATCAAGGGGTAACACTCACTAAAAAAGGTACGCAAAAAGCTATTGCTATCATTCGCAAACATCGTCTTTGGGAAGTATTCTTAGTCGAAAAACTCAATTTCTCTTGGGACGAAGTGCACGAAATAGCCGAAGAGTTAGAACATATACAGTCAGAAAAACTTATAGAGCGTCTCGATGCTTTCCTCGATTTCCCTAAAAAAGACCCCCACGGCGACCCGATTCCTAACAAAGAAGGCGTTTTTACCACCACTATTCAAACCCTATTAAGCGAGCTCAAACAAGGCGATAAAGGTATATGTGCAGCAGTAAAGAACACCTCTAAGGAATTTCTCGTTTACCTCAACAAAATGAATATAGCTCTTGGCGACGAAATAGAAGTACTCAGCAAAGAACCTTTCGACAACTCTATGACTCTACTGGTAAACGACAAACAAATCAACCTATCAGCAATGGTATGCCGAAATATCTATGTCAATGGAAATTTTAAAAAAAATGAATACAACAGTACAATACATCAAAGATAAGCAAGGAAAAGATATTTTAGCTGTCATTCCTGTTGAACAGTACAATCAGATGCTTTATAATGAAGCTGATATTGAAAGTGTATATGAAATTTCAGAAAAGCAAAAAGAAATCTTGGCACAGGATTTAAAAGAACTTGAGGAAGATATACTTACAGGAAATGAAGCTAACAACTTCTCTTGGGAAGATATTCAAAAAGAAGTAAATTAAAGAGAGGGTCTATGTTATCAATATTCTTCATACAAAAAGGAAAATAAGATATAGAAATAATTAAATATGAACAAGAAAAAATTAAGCCTTATTTTAGGTCTTATATTCATTATAATAATCGGTTACTGCGGTTACTGCATTTACCGTCACTATACCCGTACTCAAAAAATCAGTTTTGAAGAGAAAACTATAGAACGTAGCGATGAGAATTGCGAAGATAACTGTTTCTCTGTAAGCCTAAACTATCTATATTGCAACGGTAATAGCGAGTTTGCTAAGAATTTCAATCAAGAAATAGAGCTACAACTCTCCAATTTTCTCCTTTCCAACGACGACTCTCTACAAGTGGAAGGTATCAGTATAGAAAAAGCTTTAGATAGCCTTACAAAAGATTACTATAAGCTTCACGAACATTTCCCTGAACTCCCTGCTTTCGAGTTTATCGCTACTGATAGCATTATGTGGCAAAACAGTAAGATGCTTTCTTTAGTGTCCAACCGTTATGCTTTTACCGGTGAAGCACAACCTATACAAACCAAAGTTTTTACTCACTTTGCGTTAGATAATGGCGAAGTAATTACCAATGAAAACCTCTTTACCGATGAAGAAAAAGTAACTCAAATAGCCAAACGCTATTTTGAGAAAGCACAACAAAACGCTTCCATCACTCTTTTGGATGATAAGAAGTTTGATTTTGAAAATGGAGTCTTTCGTCTTCCTAACCAAATAGGCGTAGCAGCCGATGCTCTCATTTTGTTCTATGAACCTTTTGAGATTGCTCCTTATGTAAATACTCCTTTTGAAGTGAAAGTACCTATAAAAGAAATTATGCCTTACCTCACTTTTGCTGACAATAAATAACACTATGAAAGAACGATTAACAACATTACATAACGCTCTCTTACAAAAAACAGAAGTAGAAGGTCTCGCTTTTTTAGCTGAACAATTTCCTAATGAGATAGTTTTTTCAACCAGCTTTGGGTTAGAAGACCAAGCTATTACTCACCTCATTCTTGCAAACCAAATTCCTATTAGTATTTTCACCTTAGATACCGGTCGTTTGTTCAACGAAACTTACTCAGTTTGGGAAAGCACTGAGCAACGCTACAATACACATATTTTGCCTTATTATCCCAAAACACACGATATAGAAGAATATGTACACAAAAATGGCCCTTTGTCTTTTTATCGCTCAGTAGAGCTGCGCAAAGAGTGTTGTCATATACGCAAAGTAGAACCCCTTAGCCGAGCGCTAAAAGGCAAGAAAGTATGGGTAACAGGTTTGCGTGCCGACCAAAGTAATGCTCGTAAAGACCTCCCTATACTCGAATGGGACGATACTTACCAGCTCTTTAAATACAATCCTATCCTCCATTGGACGTTTGAAGATACCAAAGCCTTTATCAAAGCACATAACATTCCTTATAATGTGCTACACGACAAAGGTTTTGTGAGCATAGGCTGTGCCCCTTGTACTCGTGCTATCAAAGAGGGTGAAGATTTTCGCGCAGGTCGTTGGTGGTGGGAAAGCAATAGTAAAAAAGAATGCGGACTACACGAACACAAATAATAATAATAAAGGGCTCCACTTAGCTTGCTAAGTGGAGCTCTTTGTTCTCTATAAATATTTTATTAATTAAGATTTACCCTTTGTCTTTTCGCTTCAAAAATAAGCACCGCAGCAGCTACTGATACATTCATAGAGTCGATTACCCCTTCCATAGGGATAATAATATTCTGAGTGCTATGAGTGAGCCATTCCTCTGTAAGACCTTGGTCTTCCGTACCTACTACGATAGCACTGGCTTCCTCAAACGATACTTCGTAGTAAGGTTTAGAGGCAGTAAGAGCAGCGCAATAGCTATTGATACCTTTGGCTTTGAGAAAAGCAATCACTTCAGTAGTACTACCCGTTGCGATAGGAACAGTAAACACACAACCCACGCTTGAACGTATAATATTAGGGTTGTAGAGGTCAGTTTTAGGATTGGCAATAATCACAGCGTCTATATTAGCAGCATCGGCAGTGCGAAGGAGAGCCCCTATATTACCTGGTTTTTCAGGTGCTTCAGCTACCAATAACAAAGGAGAGTCGGTTGCAAAAGCTAGCGTATTTAAGCTGTGCTTTTTAGTTTGTATTAAGGCAATAACCCCCTCAGTAGAACTGCGATAACTAATCTTTTGGTATACTTCTTTGCTAATAGCGATAGGATTCGCTTTTTGAGCTGTATAGCTAAGGAGTCTTTGCAAGTGTTCTTCTGCAAAAATCTCAGGCTGATATAGCAGAGTTTCGAGGGTGTAGCCTCCTTCAAGGGCTAAGCGTATCTCGCGGGCACCTTCTACTACACATATTCCTTCTTTTTTACGCTCACGCGATTTCTCGCTGAGAAGAACTACTTTCTTTATCAGGGGGTTTTGAGTACTGGTGATGTTCATTTTTAGGTAAGAGATAAGAAGTAAGAAAAAGCTGCCTACGAGAGTAGGCAGCTTTTGTTATCATTTATCCATAAGCACCATACATTGCATCAGCTCGGGCTTATTTTTGGTGTAGTCATCTAACCAAACTTTCAGTTCTTCTATTTCATAAGGTAATAACCTATCAATAGCTTTTTTTAGTTCCTTACAAAATAGGTTAGGGTCGAAACTCACTTTCGATAAAATCATTGTGGTATATTCAAACGTAGCTCGTTTCATAACTTCATCTATTTAGAATTTCACTGTACAAATGTACTTCTTTAAAATGAACTAAGCAAGTTTTTAGGTGTTAATATTGTGTTAATTTTTATAACTATTTCAGTTTCACGTCGTATTCTAAATGGGCTTGCACTCCACGTTGCTGAGCGATACGTTTCACCTGCTGATAGACTTCATAAGCTTCTACACCCATCTCATTGCGCAAGTTCTCGCCTCTGAGATTTGCTCCAAAACGGCGGAACATTGCTTTAAAGTCCATTTCGAAAGTGGGGTAAGAAACAGTGCGATATTCTTTGAGTCCGTTGTCTTTAGCAGCGTAGGCGATAGCATCGTTTAGCGAGCCGATTTCATCTACCAAACCATTAGCAAGAGCTTCTTTACCGCTCCATACTCTTCCTTGTGCAATGGAGTCTATTTGGGCAACCGTTTTACCACGCCCTTTGGCTACACGGTCTAAAAATACAGTATACACTTGCTCGATAGATTCGGTCATTTCTTTTTTGAATTGTTCCGTAGGTTTTTGGAATACACTATAAAACTGAGCGTTGGGATGAGTGCTTACGGTTTCGGCATTTATACCCCAGTTGGTAGCTAAGGCATTTACATTAGGAATTACCCCAAATACCCCAATAGAACCGGTGATAGTACCTGCTTCTGCAAAAATGCGATTAGCATTGCACGCAATATAATAGCCACCAGAAGCGGCATAGTTGCCCATAGAAACATATACCTTTTTCTTCTTTTTAGTAACTTCGATTTCTCGGTGCATCAATTCAGAGGCTAAGGCATCGCCACCAGGGGAATTGATACGAAGCACAATAGCTTTTATATCTTTATTATCGGAGGCTTTGCGCAAGGCACGGATAATGGTTTCATTACCTACGATTTCGGCGCGTCCTTCGCCTTGCATAATCTCACCATCGGCATAGATAACAGCTATCTTATTTTTGGAGTGTTTGCCCGCTGCTTTGCCTACTACGGCTTCGGCATAGTCTTCAATATTGATAAAATCAACTTTATCGATGCTTTTACTACCGGTTTTATCACAGATGATTTGTTCGAATTCATCACGGAAAAGAATGCCGTCTATGAGTCCGTTGTTTTTAGCTAACTGTGCAGTACGTCCGCCTACATTGGTAGCTATTTCATTGAGTTTTTCTACGGGAATATTACGACTTTTAGCGATATCGGTAACGATGACGTTCCACATAGCAGAGAGTAGTTCGGTGAGTTGCTTGCGGTTGTTATCGCTCATCTTATTGTCTAAGAAAGGTTCTACAGCGCTTTTGTATTTACCGTGGCGAATCACTTCCATTTGTACACCGCTTTTTTCTTGGAGCCCTTTGAAGAAAAGGACTTCAGAAGAGAGACCCCGGAGCGCAACACTTCCGAGCTGACTAATATATACCTTATCGGCTACGGTTTGGAGATAGTAATCGAGTTGGGAAATTTCATCACTATAAGCTAAGACGAATTTGCCAGAAGTTTTGAAATCCTCCAAAGCCTTGCGAAGTTCTTGAGCGAAAGCTAATCCGCCGATATTACCCGTACTTTTGAGATAAATACCTTTGATACGCTTGTCGGTTTTGGCATTCTCAATGGCTTTGAGAGTTGCATTAAGTCCGTTATAGGATTCAGAGGTATAGTCGAAATCCTTAAAAGTTATGCGTTCGCCGTAGTCTACTAATGGTTCTTCAAAAGAGAGTTCGAGTACAGAGTTGTCCTTCACACTCACTTCTTCACCTTTGGCACCACCTACCACTGAGCTTATCATCACAGAAATGAAGATGAGGAAAAGAATAAAACATATCCCCATAGAGATAAAGAATCCGAGGATAGTGGCTAAGAGAGTTTTAAAAAAAGTCATATTGTTGATGTTTTAATGATTATTTTTTAAGTTTTAATTATCTCCTCCATCAGAGGAGCAAGCTGTAAAGGTTACTAATGTTACCGCAATAGCAATAAGGCTGTAAAATGCCTTTTTCATTTTTTTATTTGAGTTAATACTGGGGCAAAGATAGAAGAAAATTAGCAAATCAGCAAAGTTTTAATACAAAAAAGAGCTTATCTGGAAAGTTTTGTTTTGTAGGGGCGATTTGCCAATCGCCCCTACAATGTAACTAAAGGATTTTGATTATCAGGGTAATCAACTTAGCCAAAGTTTGAAAATTCGGCTAAGTATGTAACTATTACTTTTCTGTTTTTATGGCTCTGAGAATTTCTCCTGTCCAGAGTACGAGGCTGGTAGCGCCAATGATGATTGTCCAATCGGTGAGCTTGAGTGGGGTTACATTGAACATCTGTCCACCAAAAGTAGTGATAAACACTTGACCGATGACAATCACCGTAGCAATAAGTATAAAACCTTGGCTCTTGCCTATATTATAAAAAGTACTCTTGCCGGTACGATAAGCTTTGGCATTGAACATATTCCAGAATTGCAAGAACACGAATATCGAGAAGAACAAGGAAAGTTCATAAGCCGATAGTCCGTTTTGGGGTGTTCCGAAGTGAAAGAAATGACTGAAATAATCAGTAATTGAAAATTGAGTGAGACTGGTGATATCCTCATTTTTAAAGTACTGAATGAAACCAAAAAGCAACACTACAAAGAATCCTCCTACACCAAAAATGCCTTTCATCATTGGCTTTGTAATGATATTAGCACCACGCGCACGAGGTTTATCGTTCATTACGCGATTGCTCGGTGGTAAGGACGCTAACGCTAATGCTGCAAAGGTATCCATAATGAGGTTCACCCAGAGCATTTGGGTTACGGTAAGCGGTGACTCTACCCCTAAGAATGCCCCAATGAGCACGATGATACACGCCGCCACATTGATAGTCATCTGGAAGAGGATAAAACGCTGAATGTTCAAATAGAGAGAACGCCCCCACATTACGGCTTTACCGATGCTACTGAACGAGTTATCTAAGATAGTGATATCGGAAGCTTCTTTGGCTACTGAGGTTCCGTCGCCCATTGAAAGACCTACTTGGGCAGCTTTGAGAGCTGGTGCATCGTTGGTACCATCACCGGTTACGGCTACAACTTCGCCTTTTTGTTGCAATAGGTTCACGAGGCGTGCTTTGTCGAGCGGACGTGCGCGTGAAATCACACGTAGGTCGGTAATGCGGTCTAAGAGTTCGGTATCGCTCATTGCGGCAAATTCTACGCCGGTGATTTGGTTGCGCTCGGTGCAAGTATCGTCCCACAAATGTATTTGGCGGGCGATTTCGCGAGCGGTACCTGGTGTATCACCGGTTACAATCTTCACCTGAATGCCTGCGTGCAAACACTCTTCAATAGAAGCAGGCACATCAGGGCGTACGGGGTCAGAAATAGCGGTAATACCTATAAAATTTAAACCATTTATCACTAACTTACCATTTTCGGATATTACCGTATTCGGGTCGTCGATTACTTTATATGCAAAACCGATAGTGCGCATCGCTTGGTTTTGGTATTGTAATAGTTTTGCCTCGAAATCGGCTTGAGGAATATCGGAAAGGAATTTACCACCCTCGTAGCAAAAAGTCATCACGATTTCGGGAGCTCCTTTTACGTACAATACCGGTTTGCCCAACGCTGGTGATTGCACCAAAGTAGCCATATATTTGCGTTCGGTAGAAAAAGTGAGTTGGTTAAGCACTTCACTCCCTTCGCGTATGGGCAAGTAGTTGGTTCCTTTGCCGTAGAGCCACAATAGGAGTGCTCCTTCGGTAGGATTCCCCAACACGTTTGGTTTTTCTTTATCAGTAAAATCGAGATAAGCCGTAGAGTTCACCGCCATCGATTCGGCGATGAGTTTTTCACCTAATTGTTCATCTGTAAAACGATTGAAATAAGTTTCGTAGATAGTCATTTGGTTTTGGGTGAGTGTACCCGTTTTATCGGTACAAATCACGGTAGTAGCGCCCATCGTCTCACAAGCGTGCATCTTGCGCACGAGGTTATTGGTAGCCATCATACTGCGCATACTGTAAGCCAAACTGAGGGTAACACTCATCGGTAAGCCTTCGGGTACCGCAACTACCACTACGGTAATAGCAATCATCGCTGTATTGAGAAGATAGTGACCAAAATCAATCCAATCGATTTGGTTTATGTTATGAGCAGGAAGCGTAAAATATAGGATAAGGCGACCTACAATCACCAAAATTGCAATGGCGTAACTGATTTTGGTAATCATTCCTGCGAGTTTATCCAACTGTTCGTTGAGAGGAGTTTTCACTGTGTTGTCTATCTGAACCCCCTCGAACACTTTGCCGTATTCGGTGGCATCGCCGACCTTTTTCACTTCAAAAATACCGTGACCATCGGATACCGAAGTACCGCGACAAACGTAGTTAGAAGGGTAAGTAGCTTCTGCCTCAAAATCGGCTGGATTGGTGGTTTTGTGTACCAAAGGTTCTCCGGTAAGGGTAGACTCGTTGATATGCATTGATACGGCTTCGAGGAGCTCGCCATCGGCGGGTACTTCTTCACCGGTTTCCAAAATCACTATATCGCCTACTACAATATCCTTTTTGAGCACTTGTGTAATGTGTTCGTTGCGAATGACTTTGTAGTAAATCTCGTCGTTTACCTGATTGAGAATTTCGAATTGTTTATTGGCTTTATGTTCAAAATAGAAAGCGACACCTGTAGCCAAGAGTACAGCAAAGAGAATCCCTATGGGCTCTAAGAAAGCATCGAAACCTTCATTGTGCACCATATACTCATAAGTGGATACTCCAAAAGAGAAGACGAGGGCAACGAGAAGAATGATGATAATGGGGTCGGTGAACTTTTCTAAGAATTGTTTCCAAAGCGGTTCGCCCTCTACTGATGAGAGGGAGTTTTCGCCGTATTTTTCGCGACTTTCAAGGACTTGCGCATCGGTAAGACCTTTGTAATGGTGTTTATCTGCCATAGTTTTTTGAGTAATTAAAATGCAAAGATAGCTATAATTAGCGAATTAGAAAATTAGAAAATGAGAGAATTAGGAAATTTGGAAATTTGGAAATGAGGAAATGGGGAAATGAGGGAATGAGGTGCGAGCCGCACAGGCAGTCGTAGCACGACAGGCTATTAACTTTGACAAAGTTTGAGATGAAAAAGCGATGTGTTGATACTGTTAGGAGTATTCGGAAGATATCGGAGTAATTCGGAAGAGGGTTGAGAGAGATTTTGGTGAAAAAAGGCTGTGAGGAGGGTGGAGTTAGCTTATAGAGAGCTTATAGGAAGCTTATACGAATCTTGGACGATTGGTATAGAAAGGGTATATAAATAGTTGATTCATAATATAATACAACAGTGCTAAAAATGTTAAAAACGGGGTTTCGAGGCGAAAGAAAGAGGAAGAGGTGATAGGCCTTAGGCCATAGGCACTAGGGGGGAGTATGACAGAAAAGAGAATTAGCAAATTAGAGAATTTGGAAAATTAGCAAATTTGTTGGAGAAGTTTAGTGGGAGTGTGGGGGCGGAAAGATGAAGCGCAGTGATATATAAGACAAAGATAAGCTATATAAAAAATTGGAAATAAGTGGGTTGATAGAATGAGAGGGGTTAGGGTATTGGTATTTTTTATTATTGTTGTATCTTTGCACCGATTTAACTTCTTAGGTTTAACACTTAACTAAAAATGCAAACATATCACGACCTCTTGCGCCATATCCTCGATAATGGCTATTCTAAAGATGACCGTACCGGCACGGGAACGACTAGTGTATTTGGTTACCAAATGCGCTTTGACCTCAATAAGGGTTTTCCGCTGGTAACGACTAAAAAGATACACTTAAAATCGGTTATCTATGAATTACTTTGGTTTTTAAAAGGAGATACAAATATTAAATATCTCACTGACCACGGGGTGCGCATTTGGAACGAATGGGCAGATGAGAACGGTGACCTCGGTCCTGTTTATGGAGCGCAATGGCGCCACTGGAATGGCGAGGCGATTGACCAGATAAAAACGGTGGTAGAGACTCTTAAACAAAATCCTGAAAGCCGACGGATTATCGTTTCGGCTTGGAATCCGTCGGTATTGCCTGATACAGGAAAATCGTTTGCGGAGAACGTAGCCAATGGTAAAGCGGCATTGCCTCCTTGTCACGCACTGTTTCAGTTTTACGTAGCCGATGGGAAATTGTCTTGTCAGTTATACCAACGCAGTGCTGATGTGTTTTTAGGGGTGCCTTTTAACATTGCTTCGTATGCTTTACTCACGATGATGCTTGCACAGGTATGCGATTTGCAACTAGGAGATTTTGTGCATACTTTTGGTGATGTGCACATCTATAACAATCATCGTGAGCAGGTAGCTTTACAGCTCAGCAGGACGCCACGCCCTTTGCCTACGATGCACTTGAATCGGGCAGTGAAGGATTTGTTTGCCTTTGATTATGACGATTTTCGTTTAGAAGGCTATGACCCTTACCCTACGATTAAAGCGCAGGTATCGGTATAAAGTTAAAATTTCGTTAAAAAATGCTTAAAATTTTGCTATATGGAGCTTTTTTGTTTCATTTGTGCGTTTAAAATAAAGTAAATACTATAAAAAAATGAAGAAATATCTTACAATCGTTATCGCTTTGGTAACCTTACAAAGTGCATTTTCACAGGTTATTTCGGAGACTTTTTCGTCAGGGAGACTCAATAGAAAACAGAAGATAGGTATCTACAAGCCTGAAAAGTACACGGATAGACAGGCATATCCGCTAATAGTAGTGCTCAATGCCGAAACGCTGATGGATCCTGTTGTTTCGATGGTGCGTTATTACGAACAGTTTGGTGAAATGCCTAAGTGTATAGTGGTGGGTGTGTATGAACCCAAACAAGAAGATGTAACGGTGGTAGAAGAGGTGGGTCGCCCTATTAATGAGTCGGCTCGTTTCTTTGAGTTTGTATCGGCAGAATTAGTGCCTTACATACAAGGGAAATACCCGATAGCTGACCTAAAAGGGGTTATTGCTTCGGAAGAGGCGGGTTTTTTGGCTAATTACTATATGCTTGCCGAGAAGAAACCTACTTTTAATATGATAGTAAGCCTTAATCCAGTGGCTCTTCCACGTATGGGAGAAGAATTTTCGCACGCTTTGGCAGCGGGAGTGCCTAACCGTTTATTTTACTATATGGCTACTGCCGATGTGGAAAACAAAGTGGTGTACGACAAGGCAATTCAGTTTGAAAGAGCGATGCGCTCAGCGCCCGTGCACGAATCGGTAGAATATCACTTTGTTGATTTTAAAGGGAGCTCAGTAAACGCTGCTAAATTGCAGGGGATAGCACAGGCACTTGATATGTGTTTTGACATTTATAAACCCATAGGAGGCAAGGAGTTTAAGACCCAAATGGAGACTCTTGAAACGGGGATTTATGAATATTTGGAGAACAAATATAACACTATTTATAAACAGTTAGGCGTAAAGAAAGTGCCTATACTAAACGATGTGATGGCTACTTATACAGCTATTAATTCGTCGCAAGACTGGGAATCGCTCAAGAAATTAGCGAAATACGTAGAGAGCAATGGCTACCTAAAAACAGCGATGCCCAACTTCTTTTTAGCTGAATATTACGAAAAGATGGGCGATGATAAAAAGGCACTGAAAACTTATCAGAAATCCTATACTGAGCCTAATATAGATTTCATAACAGGAGACTTAATAAACGAACGTATTACGCGCTTGCAAGCTACTAAACGCAAGAGTAAACGCACAAAAGTAATAGAACCCATAGAACCAGTAGAAGAGGTAACACCTGCACAAGAAGAACAAACCCCTACCGATGAAAGTAATCAGAACTAAGATAGAAGGCGTGGTGATTATTGAGCCACAGGTGTTTTTTGACGGAAGAGGTTACTTTTTTGAGTCGTTTTCGCAACAGCGATTTAATGAGTTAGTAAGCCCCACTGTATTTGTACAAGACAACGAATCGCAATCGACCTATGGGGTATTGCGCGGATTACACTTTCAGAAACCACCTTTTGCACAGGCTAAATTGGTGAGAGTGGTAAAAGGAGAAGTACTTGATGTAGCAGTGGATTTGCGAGAAGGCTCATCTACCTTTGGGCAGTATGAGTCTGTGATACTAAACGAAGAAAACAAG
The DNA here is from genome assembly GCF_051417515.1 of Capnocytophaga sp. G1920. Taxonomy (NCBI): domain Bacteria; kingdom Pseudomonadati; phylum Bacteroidota; class Flavobacteriia; order Flavobacteriales; family Flavobacteriaceae; genus Capnocytophaga; species Capnocytophaga sp. G1920. The sequence goes on along the minus strand of NZ_JBPRKH010000017.1, from coordinate 17,362 downwards.
CGCCAGTTTTTTATCCCGAGAGGTTTTGCTCACGGTTTTGCTGTATTGAGCGAAGAAGCTATTTTTCAATACAAATGCGACAATTACTACGCTCCCGAGAGTGAGGGTAGTGTGCGCTGGGACGACCCTACCATAGGTATTGATTGGCGACTACCAGCTGAGGTGATACAACTTTCGGAGAAAGACAAGAAAGCGCCATTACTGGTAGAGGCAAAAGGTAAAAGATAAAGGGTAAAGCCAGTGAGGGCTCGTAACAGGGTATGTGAGTGAAAGGTGAAAAGAGATTGAAAATCAAAGAGCTAAATGTTCTTAACACTTAACACTTAACACTTAGCTAAAAAATAGTTGTCTAAATATTTGGTAGATTGGGAAAAAGGAGTTACTTTTGCACCCGAAAATACAGACGGTGGTCTTAGCTCAGTTGGTTAGAGCGTCGGATTGTGGTTCCGAAGGTCGTGGGTTCGAGCCCCATATTCCACCCTATTAATAAAAAAAGCGCCTTTTAAGGTGCTTTTTTTATGCTCATACGCTATGGCTTATACAAAGCTAGTAATTTCTGAAAAACGACTTTTAGCTTTTTATTAATTAGCTTAATTTAGACGTAAGGAAAGTGTAGCTTACGCTACAGGAATCTTATAAATCTTCACAAATCAAACAAATAGGAGACAAGCTACCCGAAAGTCTCGCACAGATTACAATGTAAACATAACTATTATAAATCAGTATTATATATCGAAATGATGTTAAAATAAACCTCTATTCACTGATGGATATAAGTGCATTTTTGCTTTTGATATAAATAAAGTTGCTAATTCGAAAAATAATATTTACTTTTGTAGCTTTAAAATGACTATTGCTATGAAGATAAGAAGCATTTATTTACTACTTTTGCTATTGTGCTATACTGGTTTAATGGCACAAGAGCAAGAAAATTTCACTTCATTAGAAAATAAGACCCATTGGGTAAACCAAATCCAAGATATTACAGAACTTCCTGTGGGAATTAGAGAAAATAAGAATGGGATAGAGTATGCAATGATGGTTACCAAAGCTACTTTTTCTCCTAACGAAACGAGGGTAAATATTTACGCTCGTATTACTTTCCCCGACACCCAAAATCCTTCAGGCAAACGGGAACTGTACTTTGGAGCTACTGAAATTCCTTTTTCGTATGAAGGTCAGTTAGTAGGCGATGTACACTTGTCGTTATTGGGTGATGTAACCCTTAGCAATACCAAAAACTGGTCGTTTTTACTCAAAGGAGGTAGAAATGTAAAAGGGGAAACGGTAGACGACCAAACATACGTGGAGGTAGATTGTAACGGATTGAAAAAAATTGCTTTAAGAGGGATAATACGCATATCTAATGAACTTATAGTACCAGTTGACAATAAGTTACAACCTATAGCCAATGGCTATGTAGAAAGCGAGGTAGCTATAGAAGCTGAAGATTTTAACAACTTGTTAGTAGAGCTTAAACTACCTGCTTTTGCCCTCACAAGGCAGATACAGAACAAAGATAAAGGAGCTTTTATTTTTCACCCTGAGCGAATGGTCTTGGATATGAGTGATACTAGTAATGCTCCAGCAATGGTATTCCCTCAAGGATATGACGAGTATTTAGTAGCAGGACAAGAGAGTTGGCGAGGTTTTTATATACAAGAACTCACGGTTACCTTGCCTGAAGAGTTCAAAAAAACGGAGGGGAGAGTAAGTTTAAAGGCGACTAACTTCCTTTTGGACGCTTATGGTTTTTCGGGGAGCTTATCGGCAGACAATATCATTAGCTTTAAGGAAGGACGTACGTCAGAGGATAAAAAGAAAGGTTGGAAATATGCTATACACCATATACAAGCTGATTTTGTAGCTTCTAAACTCAAAGGAGGGGCTCTCTCGGGGGCTTTTCGGATTCCGATAGAGAAAGACGATTCACGCGGGATTCATTTTGACGGTAGTTTTTCTGAAGATAACTATATGCTTCGCGTTTCGTCATTGGACTCTATTTCCTTTGATATGTGGAAAGCAAAGGCTGTAATTCTCCCTTCTTCTTATGTTGAATTACAAGTAAAAAATAAGGAATTTCTTCCTAAAGTAGTACTTGATGGCTCGATGGTTTTAGAAGCTCCTAAGAGCGATAAAAACCTTTACAGATTAGAAGGTATTAACTTCCAAAAATTCACCTTACAAACACAAGCACCTTACATATCAGCTGAGTATTTTGGCTGTGAAGGAGAGCAGAAAATAGCCGGTTTTCCTGTGAGTATCAAAGATGTAAGTGTAGCTTTCAGAGAAGAACGAGCTCAATTACATTTCGGTATACGGGTGGGCTTACAAAAAGATAAGTTTTCAGCCGAAGGTGATTTTAATATCTACGCTAAAAATACTGATGAACACTGGAGTTACGACAAATTTGAAATCAACCGACTCAAATTGGAGGATGTAGATATAGTAGTAGCTAAAGTGAGTGGAGAGTTAAACCTAATGAAGAACGACCCAGTGTACGGCAATGGGTTTAAGGCAAAACTTTCAACCAAGATTACATCTTTAGATGTAGATGTAAATGCTAATGCTGTATTTGGTAGTAAAGACTTTCGCTATTGGGGCTTTGAAGCTATGGTAGACGGACTAAATATCAACACCCAATACGTAAAAATAACAGGGTTTATAGGAGGAGCGTATTACCAAATGCGTCCTTTGGGGAATCCTAAAGATAAAGAAGCATTAGAAGCCTTTTCGTTAGTTCCCGATGAAAAGATAGGGCTAGGACTCAAAGCAGGAGTATTAGGGGCTTTTCAGGACAAAAGAGTGATTTCCTTTATAGCCTTGTTAGACATTCAAACCTATAAAGGAGGAGGTCTCTCAAAAATTGGTTTTTATGGCAATGCAACGGTAATGTACGCTTTACAAGATAAGCTATCCAATCCGTTTGCTACTGTACAAAAAGGCTTTGCTGACAATGTGCAAAAAGTAGTAAAAATGGAAGAGTTGGCTAAAAATGAGAAATACAAATATTTAGACAACTCAGGGAAAGCAGATATCCCTGATGATTTCACCATAGATAAAAGCAATGAAAGCAAAAAAGCACCTATCTTTGCACAGCTAAATGTGAGTTACGACTTTGCCCAAAAAGCCTATCACTCTAATATGGAAGTATACGTGAATGTAGCAGGTGGAGTGATACGAGGGACTGGTAATAGTGGCTTAGCAGGACGTGCGGTATTACATATAGACCCACAAGATTGGTATTATCACTTGGGGACTACTCGTGAGATGATGGGATTACAAGTGGGTTTTGGTGATTTCCTAAATATCAAAGCGCAAACCTACTTTATGGTGGGTACTAAAATAGGCGAAGCACCTCAGCCTCCTGCGAAGGTAGCCGAAATACTAAAACTCAATCCTGACGAGATCGGTTATATGAAGAGTCTTAACCAGATAAAAGAAGGCAAAGGGTTTGCTTTTGGAGCGCATTTGAACTTCGATACTAAATTTGATGTAGGTTTCCTCTACGCAAGTTTCGCCGCTGGCTTTGGTTCAGATTTGATGCTAAAAAATTACGGCAATGCCCATTGCAAAGGCAGAAGTGGAGAACTAGGAATCAACGGATGGTATGCTAACGGACAAACGTATGTATATCTGCAAGGCGAATTAGGTATTAAAATAAAACTGTTCTTTATCCGCAAACGCATCCCAATACTTAGTGCAGGGGTAGCAGCTTTACTACAAGGGTCAGGACCTAATCCTTTCTGGGCACGAGGTTATTTAGGTGGCTACTACAATGTCCTCGGCGGATTGGTAAAAGGTCGCTTCCGTTTGAAAATGGAATTTGGTGAACAATGTGAATTGGCAAGCGATCAAGTGTTAGGAGGTATGAAAATTATCTCAGACGTATCCCCTTCTGACCGTAGTGAAAATGTAGATGTATTCCTCTCTCCTCAAGCTACTTTCAACTTAGAATTAGAGAAACCTATTGTAATTCCCGAAGACGACCGCGACCATACGTATGTCGTGAACTTAGAAAAATTTGAAGTACTCGATGCGCAAGGGAATACCATAGAAGGAAAACTAACTTATGGGAAGAGTCAGGATGAACTTAACTTTACCCCAAGAGAGGTGCTTCCTTCTCATCAAAAACTAAAAGCAGTAGTAAGTGTAAGCTTTAAAGAACTTAAAGGAGGAAGTTACCAGACTGTGATGGTAGATGGTAAAAAAGCCGTAGAAACCGAAGAGCGAACCTTTACTACAGGCGAAGCACCTGAGTATATCCCTAATAAGAATATAAAATACGCTTATCCTGTGTTAGACCAAAAGAATTATTTCATAGGAGAAAGTAATGAGGGCTTTGTGCAGTTAAAACAAGGACAGTCTTATTTGTTTGAGGATGCGCATTGGAATACCCGCTTGTTTATAGAGCCCGAAGGAGGAGGAAAAACTCTTGAGCTCAACCCGACTTACTTAAAAGCAGAGAATAAAGTCTCCTTTACAATGCCTAAACTCTCGAAAGCTACTAAATATGGGCTTTCTATTGTGAGCTATAGTAAGCAAGGGGCAAAAGTAAGTGCCACAGGTAAAACACAGCAGAAGAAAAATAACATTAAAGTTTCAGAAGGTGATTTTGACAAAGGAGAAGATGAAACTTCTTACACCTTTGAAAACAAGAAAGCACAAGCCAATGTGGATAGAGGAGGCTTTGAACGTTTGTCGTACCAATTTAACACTAGTAAATACGAGCGTCTGAGCGACAAGATGAAGAAGTTCAAAATTGAGCACTTATGGATAAAATACAACTCGGCAGTTGCCTTGCTACAGAACGATATGAATACTGATGAACCCTTTGAAGAGAGCGAACTCATAGGCACCATTTATTCAGGAATTCCTCTCATAAAAGCTGAAGCTGTATTAGACGATAAGTTTGACGCTTTATTTACTAAATATTTATACAATAACCCTCAAGGACAACCTTGGTTTAGCAGAGATACTAACACCGTAGGCTATCCTCCTAAAGAGGCTATCACTGTTTTTCCGTTTTATCCCGAAGAACTGAAATGGAATAGTTATGATGTAAAACGGGTATTCCCTTATCGATATGATGTGTTTATGTATTATCAAAGAGACTGGGATGCCCAGCATTATTACTTTGCCAATCATTTAAATGAACTGGCTAAAAATCCTTTGTATAATGAGTTTATGGAGCTCTATTTTCCTGTGCTTCCTACTAAGAACTACAAAGCAGTGTTAAAATACCGATTGCCAGACGGGAAGATTACTTCCGAAACACCTTACAAATATAAGTTTTAAGAGAAAATGAAACGAGTTTTATTTATAGTTATATATAGCATTACTTTTCTTGCCTTTTCACAAGAAAATCCTTCTTTGCAAATGAGTAAGGAGGTACGAAAAAACAGCATTGCCTTACGTTGGGCAGTAGATGCTCCTGTAGCGTGGCAGAAAGCCAATAATATAGGTTTTCAGTTGGAACGGACTACATATCTTCGCAATGGTAAAGTGCTCGCTACCCCCGAAACCAAAGTGTTAGGCACATTCAAAACCCCTCCGTTAGAAAAGTGGCAAGAATGGGTAGAAAAGAACGATAATGCAGCTATTGTAGCACAAGCTATTTATGGAGAAACCTTTGAAACGGAAATTTCTAATAACCAAAATCCTATAGAAGGCATTGCTAATAAAGCGCGCGAAATAGATGACCGTTTTTCTTTTGCTTTAATGGCAGCCGATTTAGACTTCTCGGTAGCTTGCTTTGCAGGGTGGGGATATGTAGACAACGAGGTGTTACCCAATGAAAATTATCTTTATAAGGTAAAACTATTGCCTAATGATAAGCTTAGCGTAAAAGAAGGAGGGGTAGTAGCAGGGCTCAAAGATTTTCAAGAATTACCAGCTCCTTTCGGTTTTAGAGGACATTTTGAAGATAGGAAAGTAACCCTCACGTGGGACTATCAAACCCTTAGCCAACTCTATAGTTATTACTTTATTGAAAAGGCTGAAGGCGACGCTCCTTTTGCTCCAATAACCGAACACCCCGTGGTGAATATGAATCAGAATAGTCGTTCCTCAGCGATGATTTATGTAGATTCATTAGCTCAGAATGATAAGGAGTACCGCTATCGCCTAAAAGGAAAAACAATCTTTGGAACTTATAGTCCGTATTCTCAAGAGATAAAAGGCAAAGGTATTAAGGCTATTACGCAAATAGCACAACTTACTGAGGTAGTTCCTATAGACGAAAAGCAATACCGCTTGCGTTGGGATTTCTCTAAGGAAAATGAGAATGAGATTACACACTTTTCTCTCTTGCACTCGCCTGACGACAAGACTTATAAAGAGATAAAAACTCCTATTGCTATAAGTGACAGACAAATACTTATAACCCCTACAATGCCCTCTAATTACTACAAGGTGCGCACGTATGCCAAAAATGGTATTACTTTCGATTCATTCGCGATCTTAGTACAGCCCGATGACGAAACCCCTCCTGAAAGGGTACAACAACTCACAGGGACTATAGATACTTTAGGGGTCGTAACTTTGCAATGGAAAGCCAATACCGATGCCGACCTAATGGGCTATTACGTATTTAGAGGTAACCAAAAAGGTGAAGAGATGATGCGTATCACAGGCTCTCATATCACCGATACCTCCCTTAAAGATACCGTAGTTCTCAAAAGTTTGAACGCTAAAGTATATTATTGGGTAACTGCCATCGATTTTCGTAAGAATGAGTCTACTCCCTCCGTATTGTTAGAACTCACCAAACCCGATAAAGTTCCTCCTACCACCCCTATTTTCACTCAGTATGTCGATGATAAAAATGGCTGGAAACTTACTTGGCGTAAGAGCTTTAGTGACGATGTAACCCAATATTTGCTCTACCGAAGAGAAAAAGGAGCTACCGATTGGAAACTTATTCACTCTGAAAATAATAGCAAAAAAGAATCCTATACTTATACGGTTCCTCCTAATGTATCAGGAGTTTATGAGTATACTGTACGTGCAAAAGACCATAGCAATAACTTTTCTGACTATTCGCCTGTAATACAAATCAATCACAAATCTAAAACTGATGATAGGGTATTACGAGGGCTTCAAAGTCGTGTTAAAAAAGGAAAAGTTACTTTGCAGTGGTTACCTATAAAAGATGGCTTTAATGAAATGATAATTTACAAGGCTATCAATGGAGATAAACCTATGTTGTGGCGCAGTTTTACTACGCCTATTACCTCAGTTGAAGATACCGACATACAACCTGATAACACTTATCTCTACCTTTTTAAAGTCATTTTAAAAGACAATTCACCTACCCCTACTGAAAAAATAGAAGTCAAAACAATTAATAATTAACAATCCATAATTATTATGTTCTTACGTCGTTACATACTCTTTTTCTTCACCTTGCTGAGTTTCACTCTGCAAGCTCAGCAATACCCTGTGGACGTGCAAGTGTTTGTCACTCCGCCCTATCCACAGAGTCTGAGAGGGTATGCCGACACCTTTGAACAGAAGATACAAGCACACTTTCTGCTTAAAGACCTCTCTACCGGCGGACGCCCCTTTGTGCTCCGCTTCTCGTTAGAGGACTTCCAAGGACAAGTCATTGCCCAAACACCTGATTATATTACCCCCTATTTGGTAAACCTATCCCCAGGCGTACGACGCACACTTACCAATATAGATTTCAAAACCCTACTGCGCTACGAAAACCTCTACGGTATTAATGAGGCGACTTATAACGGACTACTTCCTGAGGGTACTTATTTTATTGGCTTGTCGCTTTACGACGTAGCTACTGGACGCCCCGTATCCAACAAAGGACGCGCGATGATACAAGTGCGACGCTATTCACCCCCTGTGCTTACAATGCCCCAAAAAGGAGAAGTGCTTACCAAAAAGAACGCTTTTCAGCATATTGTTTTCCAATGGATGCCTCGCGATGTAGCCCCCTTTATGCAGTATGAGTTCACCCTCAAAGAAGTATGGGACTTGGCATTGGTGCCAGAAGAGGCGTTTATGACGGGACGATTGGTGTACCAAACTAAAACCTTTTCACCAGCCTTGGCATACACTAATATGATGCCAATCCTATTGGAAAACAAGCGCTACGTATGGCAGGTACGGGCTTTTACAAATAACCCCAATAACCCTAACGAACAGTCATACTTTAAAAACAACGGCAACTCCGAGACTTTTTACTTTGATTTAGTGTCTCATTGTGAAGCGCCGAAGTTCCTTACAGCGATAACTGAAAGCACCTCGGCACAACTGCGCTGGAGTGCTCAGGCGATGATGCCTAATCAGGAATACCCGTACAAGGTGATGTACCGAGAGAAAGGCAAAAGCTGGAAATCGCAAAAGGTGAGTATGCCCTATGCTAAAGTTACAGGACTCAAACGGGGACGTACTTACATCTACAAAGTGGGTGTAGCCTGTGGCTTAGAAACAGCTTATAGTAGCTCGGTATTTGGTGAAGAAAGCTATATGTATAGTACCGAACAAGAGTTTACCACCACTGAGCAGATAGACGAAAAGAGCCAAGTACAATGTGGGGTAAAACCCGAAATACGCATCAAGAACACCGAGCCATTGCAGGATAACCTGTATCCTAACACCTCCTTTACGGCAGGTGATTTCCCGGTAACGGTGCTCAACGCTACAGGTAACAATGGCGTATACTCAGGTGAAGGCTATGTGAAAGTACCTTATCTGCAAGACACTAAGATAAAGGTAGTGTTTAACGGCATCAAGCTCAACACCGAACGGCAACTCATAGAGGGGAAGTTAGTAACCACTTATGATGAGACGGAGAGGAATGTGATAAATATTACGAATGAAGTAGAAAGGATTAAGTCAATTCTAAGAGAATATAAGGGTAAAAAGAATCAACAGAAAGAGTTAAAAGAACAGGTAAAACAGATAAAGGAAGAAATAGATAAACATAATGATAATGAACTCAAGAAATCTCTTGAGAACTTAGAAAAGAGTGCAGATAATCTTATTGAAAAAGGAAAAAACTTTACCTCTAATGAAGTAAAAAAAGTTGAAGAAGAAATTAAATTATTGCAAGAGGAATTACAGAAATATACAGAAAAATTAAATAGCTTTGAAAATACAGGAGGTAGTATTAACAACGTAGGGAAAGACGTTTACTTTGATGGTGTTATTAATGGTACAACTATTCCTCAAGGGGCTATTTTAACAGAGAACGCTTTCCAGAAAGAGTTTAAGAGCAAACAAACTATTGCTGTACCTAATAATGCTTCGTTTGAGATATACACAATTAACAATCAATTTAAGATAATTGTAAGTACATCAAATATTAAAGATGAAGAATTTGAGAAACTGAAAAAAGAATTAGAAAAAACTCAAGGATTTGCCATTTGGTTGCACTACACAAAAGGAGAAAATCAATTGAAATATAAAATTAATTATAGTGATAGGTTTTTCTCTAAAAAGCAAGATATTGAGATATACAAACGTGTAATGAAGAAAATGCTAGAGAATGCAGACCCAACGGATAATTGGGGGCAGTTAGTGATAGGAAGTGCCTATGGTATAAACACTATGACCCAAAAACTGATAAACACTCCTCAAGACTATCAAGAAAAAGAAGGACAAAGTTTAGAGATTCGTTTGTTAGAAAAGTATTATGACTATCTTTACAAGAAAAAGAAAAACAACGAGTTTAAACAAGACATTATAACACTTTCAGCAACCAATCAAGATGCTCTATTAGAACCTACTTTTCAAGGAGGTACTGTGGATAAAAGTTGGTTAGAAACTATTTTACCTAAAGATAAAATAGAAGAGTTTAGAAAAATGTTTGAATTAGTATATAATAAAATAGACTTTTCAAAAGTTGGTTTTGGTATAGAAAAATCTGCTGGATTAGAAAATGAATTTGGATTAAAACAAGAGGCTAGTGTTGTGTTAGGAAATGTCATCTTTATGGGAGGTAATGATAGTGGTTATGTTCATTCATATGTAGGAGGTGAAGCAGGAATGGGAGGAGTATTGAATATTGGTATTTCTGCTAATGTAGGGGGAAGCTTATTTATGACTTTTGCAGAAACGGATGAATATAAGGAACATATTAATTTTGAAGGTAAATATAAATATGGAAGAGGAGGTGTTGGTGTTGGTACAGGACTCCTTTTAGGAGGATTAGATATTTCAGTAGGGACAGCTTATACTTATGCGCAAGGAGAAGTAGAAAGTGAAGAGGGAAAAGAAAAAGAGGTGAGTTGGAATGTTTTGTCATATTCTACATCTGTTGGTGTAGGAGGAGGTCTTTCCCCAGTAACGCCAAGTGTTACAGCAGGAATAGGAAAGACAGCTTTTATTAACAAAAAAGCTGTTGACACTCCCAAAACTAAATGGGAAAAATTGAAGAGTTACATTAAATTTATAATACCCCACTAAAAATGTTACGAAAAATTATATTATTTCTCACAGGAGGTTTGATAATGCTTAGTGTTCTTTTTATCTTTGTAAATAATTTTATAGAGACGAGAAATAACACTATATATGAAAGTGAGCAAAGTAATCTTTATAAAGAAAACTCTTTTTTTTATATATCAGGCCAAGTCTTTAAAATTGAAAAAATAGGGAACTTTTCTTATGCTCTTTTTGTCAAAACAGATTCTGTAAACATTTTAAAATCAGAAAAAAGAAGAGATAGAATTTCGGGAGTTTTTGATGAAGATAAAAAAATAGCCATTCTTCTATCGAGATCTAAGTCACGATTAGGAATTGCAGAAACAGACAACAATACACTTCCTTATCTAACATATACGTGCAATCCTAAAATAGGTAAATATGGTTTTACATTTTCTGATAATAAATTAGAATTATATGAAGGAATATGGAACGCAAGTGTTAAAAAAACTATAGCACAATATTTACTTCAACAAATGGATACAATTCCTAATGGAATAGAGTTTTAAAATTATGGTAATAAAAACAAGTAAGACAACTAATATAATAATGGCAACCTTTTTTGGGATAATGTGTTTTCTAATGTTTTATGAAAGTTGTTATAATTCTGAAAAAGAACAGAATAGTAGGCGTATATATGAAGAAAATACTTCTTATTATATATCAGGTCAAGTCTTAAAAACAACTGAAATCTCATCAGAAAGATATTGTCTTTATGTAAGACCTGATTCTATCAATATAGGAAAAATCTCACCAGATCTATATTATTTTTCAGGAGTTTATGATAAAAAGAATCATATTGTTCTTGTAGTTGCCCATTTAGCTTTTATAGATAAAAAACATCAATACAAAAATGAAAAATATCCTTATATTATAGCTCAGTTTGATAGTGATAAAAAAATAGATACTTTTATTCACTCAAATGATGACTATGGGTTTCGTGGTGTAAACAATTTAATTTATGTTTCTAATAAGTTTTACGGAGATTTTCTTACTAAACAAATGGATACGATGTCTAACGCTATAAAATTCTGAAATATGCGTAAGTTTATATTATTTTTCATAGGAGGTTTGATAATGCTTAGTGTTCTTTTTATCTTTGTAAATAATTTTTTAGCCTCAATAAATGACGCTACGTACGAAAATGAGCGAAGAGACTTTTATAGAAAGAATACATTTTTTTATATATCAGGTCAAGTCTTTAAAATTGAAAAAATAGGGAACTTTTCTTATGCTCTTTTTGTCAAAACAGATTCTGTAAACATTTTAAGATCAGAAAAAAGAAGAGATAGAATTTCGGGAGTGTTTGATGAAGATAGAAAAATAGCCATTTTTCTATCAAGATCTAAGTCACGATTAGGAATTGCTAAAACAGACAACAATACACTTCCCTATCTAACATATACGTGCAATCCTAAAATAGGTAAATATGGTTTTACATTTTCTGATAATAAATTAGAATTGGATGAAGATATGTGGGATACTGATAAAAAAACAACTATAGCACAATATTTACTTCAACAAATGGACACAATTCCTAATGGAATAGAGTTTTAAAATTATGGTAATACAAACAAGTAAGACAGCTAATATAATAATGGCAACCTTTTTTGGGATAATATGTTTTTTGATGTTTTATGAAAGTTGTTATAATTCTGAAAAAGAACAAAATAGTTGGAATACATATAAAGAAAATACTTCTTATTATATATCAGGTCAGATATTTAAAATTATAGAAATTAGTGGGAATAGATATTGTATATTTGTAAAAACAGATTCTGTTGATATAAAAAAAGTATCACCAGATCTATATTATTTTTCTGGAATCTATGATAAAAAGAATAATATTGCTCTTTTAGTTCAACATTTAATGCTTTTTAATGAGGAAAGAGATAGAGAAAAAAAATATCCTTATATCATAGCTCAGTTTGATTGTGACAAGATGATAGATACTTTAATTCACTCAAATGATAACTATGGCTTTCGTGATATAAATGATTTGACGACTGTTTCTAATAAATTTTACGGGGACTTTCTCACTAAACAGATGGATACGATGTCTAACGCTATAAAATTCTGAAAAAACAAATAATGTTCCTTGACATATTGAAAAACCTTTTGATATTAGCGACCAACTCAAAAACGGCACTTTGCCCACAGAAAACGAGTTTGGCGACCTTTCTACCTATAGCCCTGAACAAAATGCAGTCATCACTAAATTTACAACCAACAGAAAGCCAAAAGAGAATACTTAGTAGCTTTATCACTTTTAAAAGATAAGAAAACGAAAATATAAATAAATGGGAAAGGTACTTCTTGCTTGAAGGAATCTTATGCTTAGCTTATAGAGAGCTTATAGGAAGCTTATACGAATCTTGGAAGATTGGTATAGAAAGGGTGTATAAAGACTTGATAATGAATAACTAAGAGTGAAGAATTAACAGTGATTTTAGAGAAATAAAGCGAAAGAAAAACAAAGTAGAGAAGGAGAGAGTATTTTTTTTAGATAAGTTTTCTAATGCAGAAAGGGAATAAGTAGATTTGTAAGAAAAATATCTCACATATTATTTGCACATCTCACAAAAACAGCTTACCTTTGTCGCATTAATAACGCTTAAAAAAATGTACGATGAAAAAAATCTTTACTTTGGCTTTTGTAGCCTTAACATTATTATTAGCCACGGCGTGCGGAAAAAGCAATAACGACAACCCTAACCCTCAGGATGATGGTAAAAAAGCATTAATTGGAACGTGGAAAATTGAATCTATAACTGATGAAGGGGAAGAAATAGTTTTAAATGAGTGCAGAAAGAAAAGTTACATTCTCTTTACAGAAAAGCAATACGTAAATACTAATTTTAATAAAGAGATAGATGAATGTAAAGAGAGTTCTAATGCATTTAGCTATGTTATATCTAATAATAAACTTATATTATCTGATACTGAAAAAAAGACATATACTTATACTTTTTCAATTGTAGAAAATAAATTAACTCTAATTCATAGTGAAAAAAATGATATGGGAAATGGAACTGAAATTGAAAAAAGAGTCTATGTGAAGGAATAATGTTCCTTTGTTTTTCAAATATTAGGATTACCTTATTGAAAAAAACTTAAAGATCTGAGACAATGGCTTATAAATTACTTTACTTTATATCATTTCTTGTTGCCAGTATAAGTGTTTTTGCTCAAGACAGAACAATTGATATAGATTTAAATATCAAAAAAAATAATAATTATTATATATCGGGGGGAGTTGGCTTCTACGGGAGTGGAGGAGGAAGAAAGTTGTGTGGTAAATGGAATAGGATTTTTATAAATGAGCGAGAGAAAAACTTTTCTACTGAAAATAACTTTTATAACCCACTTAAATATTTTTATAATGAAAAGCCCTTAACAATAAGGTATCAAGGTCACATACAAAGACTTGGTTGGAATAGATATGATTGTGATGGAGATGATGAGGACTTTAATGTGCCTATTAATGTTGTTTTTTGTAAGATATTGCATGATAGCAAAGAAGGGGATGGACATGGAGCATCTTTAAGTTACTCTTATGATTTTTATGTCGTTCCCCTTCATACTTTGAAAACCTCTGATAACAATAGTGCTAAATTTCTCCCTATTGATGTCAAAGTTCCTCTTATAGCTAAGGAAGTTTTTGATAATGATTTATATCATTATGAATATGCAACAGAGAAAAAGAGGTGGTGGTTTAGTTGGTTAGATGATTATAATTGGAAACCTCTTCCTGCAAAATTCCAACAAAAACAAAGCATAGAAGTCTCTGCTGAAGATGTTTTAGAGAGTAAAACCAAAGCAGAAGAGATGATAGGTAAACCTATTTACTTCAGAGTAGTATCTTATGATAAAGATACTGGTTTAGTATGTTCTTCTTCTGAGGTATTACCTCTTACTGTCACACAAGCAGCTCCCTTCATTACGATAAAAAATATCCAATCTCCTTTATGTAATAGTAATGAAACTACTGCTACTGTTACTATCCAGCTCAGTAGGAAATTATTAGGTAGTTTAGAACAATATAAGAAAAATAGAGATGCTTATTTAGGTGAAGTATTCAATGGTTTTTCTTTCATAAAAGCAGGGGAGAATGAAAAAGGAGGAGATATTGATGGTCTGCCTAAAGATTTAACAGAATATTTCTTACAACACGACCACATAGATAATGTAGTACTTCGTACTGCTTCTGTAACTACTAATTATCAGATAGATATAATGGGAAAATTTTACTACCTAAATAATAATGGGCAAAGAAAAGATATTCCCTTATATACAGATGATGCACAACATAAAGGTAGATTTACAGTTGCTGTCCCAGAACCTTTAAATTCTTTTTTGTATTATAAGAATGATAATCAATGTTTCGGAGAGTCTAAGGGTGTGATAACTCTTGAAATTTCAGGTGGTACACCCCCTTATAAATATATTAAAAATGGAGAAGAACCTGTGCTCGTTGATGATAATTTTGTCTATGATGATAATTTTCTCTATCTTTCAAATCTACCCTCTGGAACATATACCTTTACTATTACCGATAAGAACGATTGCCAGATTCTTAAAAATGGGGTAGTATCTCCTGTGGTTGTAAAAATAGGAGGGCCTGCAAAGCCTATTACTATTGTTAATGAAGGGAAAGTAAACTTCATCACACATGCTAAGGGCTATAAGCGTAAAGATGGTATGATCTCAGCAATTATTACCGGAGGGACTCCGATCGATAGTTATAGATATACAACTCAGTTGCAAGCAAGTAATGGAGAATTTATTAACACTCTTCATATGGGGACAGGAGAAAAAAAGGGGGAGTTTTTAGCTCTTTACTATTTTTTAGGGGCAGATACTTATACGCTTACTATTAAAGATAGAAATGGTTGTACGCTTACTAAGAAAATTACCATTACTGAGCCTGATGAACTTATTATAAATAGCATTGAAGCTACGCCTATCAGTTGTAACCCTCGTAATAGTGACCCCAATAATAATTCGAGCATCAATAGTAATGGTACGCTGACGGTAAATGCTAAAGGAGGAGTACCTACTTACAGATATGTATGGAAAAGATTTAACAAGCCATATACTGAAACAAGAAATAAGACTATTACAGATCTTGTAGATGGTATCTATCAGGTAGAAGTTATAGATGCTAATGAAAATAAAGCTGTCGGAACTTATACTCTTACTTATCCTGACCCTCTTTACTTGAAGGTTACTAAATCAGAAATGACCTGTAGTGCTCCTAATGGGGGGCAAGCAACAGCTATAGCCTCTGGAGGTACGCCTCCTTATACCTATCTTTGGAATACAGGGCATACAGGCGCTCATATCACAGAACTATCGGCTGGGAAGTATTTCGTAACCGTAAGTGATAGTCGTGGTTGTTCCGTGCAAGAAAAGGTGGTGCTTTCTTATCCTGAGGAAGTGGAGGTAGTAAGCACTATCATCACTCCCGTAACCTGCTATGAGGGGAATGATGGTAAGATAGCTCTTACACTCTCAGGAGGAAAAGGAGCTGTTAATGTTTTGTGGTATGATGCTGAGGGTACTCTCATTACACAAGGCACTACTAATGGAGGTAAAACTATCAGTGGGTTAAAAGCAGGTAAATACAAAGCAGTATTCCGTGACCAAAGCGACTGTCCGGCGTTAGAGCAGTTTTACGAAGTATTGCAACCTGAAAAAACGGTTATTAATATTCCTTCACAAATCACGATATGCCAAGGTGACAGTCGGTCATTCGATTTAAGTACAGCTTTTCCTTCGGCTACTTTCCGTTGGACAGATAGCACAGGTAGCCTCCTTAGTACCGAACCTACCTTTACCGTATCGACAAAAGGTAATTATAAAGTAGAAATTACTGACCAGAAAGGCTGTAAAGAGGCGACAACCTTTGAAGTTTCACAAAGTGATAAGATATTAGAAGTAGACTTTTTGGCTGCTACCAATTCATATTACAACTATACAGTAAAATTGGTAAGCTTATCTCACAGTATCACTACCCAGTGGGTATTACCTCGAGAAGTGACTCTTATCAAAGAAGAAAATGGAGCTGCAGAAGTGCGTTTTCCTAACGAAGGAACTTATACCATAGGCTTAAAAGGCTTTTTGGACGGTTGTGAGAAGACCGTATACAAAACGCTTTGGGTAGAAAAAGATCGATTGGGTATTGGTAAGGAAAATACATCTAAAGAAGTACTCATAGATGATTTTGGTATTTTTAGTAATCCTAACAATGGAACTTTCCGTATAAAGGTAAATCTCAAGAGAGCTTCTGCAATAAAGGTGTATTGTATAGATATTTTAGGCAGAGAGGCTTTCCCTGCCATTGAGCAACCAGAAGGTACAACTTTCGACATTCCTATTGAAAACAGAAGAATATCAGCAGGACAGTATTTGGTTATTTTAGAAGCAGGTGGCGATGTGATGGTGCAGAAGATGATTGTTAATCATTAAAAATAATGTTCTTACGTCGTTACATACTCTTTTTCTTAACGTTTCTGAGTTTCACTCTGCAAGCTCAGCAATACCCTGTGGACGTGCAAGTGTTTGTCACTCCGCCCTATCCACAGAGTCTGAGAGGGTATGCCGACACCTTTGAACAGAAGATACAAGCACACTTTTTGCTTAAAGACCTCTCTACCGGCGGACGCCCTTTTGTGCTTCGGTTCTCGTTAGAGGACTTCCAAGGACAAGTCATTGCCCAAACACCTGATTATATTACCCCCTATTTGGTAAACCTATCCCCAGGCGTACGACGCACACTTACCAATATAGATTTCAAAACCCTACTGCGCTACGAAAACCTCTACGGTATTAATGAGGCGACTTATAACGGACTACTTCCTGAGGGTACTTATTTTATTGGCTTGTCGCTTTACGACGTAGCTACTGGACGCCC
>NZ_JBPRKH010000016.1:0-58516 GCF_051417515.1 Capnocytophaga sp. G1920 | reverse complement strand
CATTTCTTGCTGGTGATGAATTTTACACTTGAATGGTAAGTTTGAAAATCCAATGGTGAATTTTAAGCTTAGCTTTCCTTGCTCATCTTTTTTATTCTTCTGTCCATTTTGCATTCCTAAATGGAGTAGTTTGGATGAGATACTCACTATTGTAGAATCATAACTACTTATTTTAGAAGTAATTCCTTCTTCTAAAAAAGGTGCATACTTCTTTACGCAATAAGCAAAAAGTCTTTCAAAGAAAACTACATTTATTTTAGCAATCCTTTCTGCAATGCTACTATGTGATATGACTTTAGTAAGTGATATCTTAGCAATCATTTTAAAGAAATTTGTGATATAAAAGTTTTCAAAGGTTCTTAGACTAGCTCTATCATCTGTCAAAGCACCGAAAATTAGCAACTTAAATATTTCTATTCCTTTAAGTTTTTTGCTATATTTATCGACTCCTGTTTCTTTTACAAGAAATTCTAACTCTTTATCTTCTATCTTAGAAAAGATATTTGAAATTCTTTTTCTATTCTTTATTATAGTGGTCATAACTTTTTTTTTGCAAAGATAATACTTACACAGTATTTCTACAAAAAAAACATAGTTAAAAATCAGTGCTTTATAAATCTTCCTTACAGTTTTGGTTTCAAACTTTGCCAAAGTTGAAAAACATTCTATTTCTTCAACCACGATGTAGTTTCCTTCAAGTAAGTATAAAACACCAAATCATCCTTAAAGAACGGTATAATCTCCCTTATTTCGTTATACCATTCTTTTGTAGTGCTCGAAAGCTCATCATAACAGCCCAAGATATCGATAGCCTGCGCAATGGTGATAGCCTCAATAGCAAGCACCTGAAAAGCGTTGTCTATCACTTTATGGGTAAGGGTCGCCGCATTGGTACCCATACTCACTATATCCTGATTGTCGTTATTGTTCGGGATACTATGCACATACATCGAGGTAGAGAGGGTTTGGTTTTCGGCAGTGGTAGAAGTAGCGGTAAACTGTACTCCTTGCATACCGAAGTTAAAGCCCAATTTCCCTGCGTTCACAAATGGTGGCAATAGCTCGTTGATTTTAGGGTTCAAAAGGTAGTTGAGCTGTCGCTCAGCAAGCATTGTCATACGGGTAACTACCAGTTTAAGCTTGTCCATTTCAAGGGATATATAATCGCCGTGGAAGTTACCCCCGTGATATACCTGTTGGGTAGGCACATCTACTATTGGGTTGTCGTTAGCCGAGTTCAGTTCCTCTTCTACGATGCGCTCAGTATGCGCAATGGTGTCGTATACAGCCCCGAGTATCTGTGGCACACAGCGTAAGGAGTAGTATTCTTGTACCTTTTCTTTAAATACAGTTTCGTTGTGTTGCCCTTTGTAAAGATGTTCTGCACGTTTGCGGGTGCGCTTGCTGTCGTGCAAGAAGTCGCGCATCATTCGGGCGATTTCTTTTTGCCCAGTATGTTGTTTGGCGTTGTTTAATTCAGATGAAAAATGGTCGTCATAAGTCTGTACTAGCTCGTTGATAGCCGTTGTGAACTTCACTGTCCAATCCAATAGCTTTTGTGCGTAATATACATTCACCCCTGCCAAGCCCGTCATTACCGACGTGCCGTTCATCAGCGAAAGTCCTTCGCGCAAATGTATTTGTAGCGGTTTGAGTCCCACTTCGGCAAATACTTCAGCCGTAGGTCTGCGCGCGCCTTTGTAGAACACTTCTCCTTCGCCTATGAGCACTAAGGCGAGATGGGCTAACTGCACAAGGTCGCCACTAGCACCCACGCCTCCGTGTTGGAAAATAAGCGGGGTAATGCGGTAGTTCAATAGGTCGCGCATCAGTTCAATAGCCTCTATATGCACCCCCGATTTGCCTAACGACAAGCTCGTAAGCCTACACAATATAGCCGCACGCACGGTTTCTTCATCAAACACCTCCCCTGAGCCCGAACTATGACTGCGGATAAGGTTGTATTGCAACTGCAATTGGTCTTCTTTTTCAATGCGGTATTGCGCCATCGGTCCAAAGCCCGTATTCACGCCATAGATGATTTTGTTCTCTGCAAAGTCTTTTAAGAAAGCGTAACTCTCTTCAATGAGGGCTTTAGCTTCTTTGCTAATAGCCACTTCTTTCTTATCAAAAACGATTTCTTTAAAATCGCTGTAAGTACGCAATGTTTTCATTAGTATTTAGTTCTTAATATAAATCAAGTTTTGTGTTATGTCTTAGGAGCAAAGTCAGCGAGCTGGCGCAGCTGAGTATGTGAGGCAATTCACCCTATTAAGGCAATCACTCTGCTAAGGCAATTCTCTCCATTAGTAATCTGGCGACAAAGATAATAACTAATTTGTAAATTAGCAAAATTTAGTACTTAGTTTTTAGTCATCAGTGATGTCCTGAGCCTCTCCGAGATTTTCTGAGAACTCCGATTAACTACACACCCTCATTTTTTAATTCTCTAATTTTCCACCTGCTCGTGTAGCTCTCACCTCGTCGTGCTACGACCCTTAGTAAAATTGATAGACTGATAATCAGTCGCTTTTTCAGTATATTTTGTAGGGGCGATTTGCAAATCGCCCTCTAAAAACAAGTCTATTGAGTCGTAATCTATTTTTATTTGACTATAATATCTGTTCAATATATACAATACTGATTTACAATTGTATTTGTATTATAATCCGTGAAATCCAGCAACGAAGTTGCCAATCCGTGCGCATCACATTTGTCAATTGTCAATTGAAAAACTATCCGTGCAATCCGTGTAATCTGTGTGTAGTTTGCGAGCTGGCATAGCAGAATATGTGTCTAAAAGCAACTTGTTGCCTATTTGTTTGATTTGTAAAGAATTGTAAGATTTCTGTAGCGTAAGCTACACTTTTCTTATATCGGATTCACCTTAGTTATTTTATGTCCGACAAATCTAACCAATAGCCAATGATATTAGCAGATAGTAGCGCTATAAACTCAACTAATCTTCGATTATAATTTGATTAATCATCATTGTAGACCCACTGTAGACCCACTGTAGACCCACTGTAGACCCACTGTAGACCCACTGTAGACCCACTGTAGAGCCACTCATCGTTCACCCTACCTTTATCTTACCCCCGCTCTACCTCCTGACAAACCTTGTCTTTCAACCTAATAGCCATCACTACTTTTTACTCACACCTAAATTATTTATTTTTTTAATTGATTTTTCTTTTATTCTCTCATTTCCTCTTTTCCTCATTTTCTAATTTTCTAATTTTCTAATTTCCCTCATATCTTTTACCTTTTACCTTTTATCTTTTATCTTTTACCTTTTATCTTTTATCTTTTACCTATCCAATACACATTATTTAATTTTTTTTCGTACCTTTGTCGCTCACTATTGTGCGATAGATATGAAGCACTTCATCATCTTACTTATCATTCTTTTGGGGCATTTCCCCACCACAACAGCCCAAAATCAGGACTTGCCCTTTGTCCCACCTATCTATAACTACTCTCAAACTCAATACAAGGCAGGCTTGCAAAATTGGCAAATAAGCCAATGCAAAACGGGCGTCCTCTACGTGGCTAATAACCAAGGGCTACTTACTTTCGACGGACAGGTATGGCAACTCCACTATCTGCCCCAGAAAAAAATAGCCCGTTCTGTTCTTGCCGATAATAACGATTCCAAACTGCGCGTCTATGTAGGCTCTTTCGAAGAGTTTGGCTACTTCCAGCGCAATGCTCAAAACCAATTGGTCTACACTTCTCTAAAAGACCAACTCAAAGATTACCGCTTTCACAACGATGAAGTCTGGCGCATATTCAAGCATCAAGATAAAATTTACTTCCAAACTTTTTCCTCCTATTTTGTGTTCGACGGCAAGCAAGTACGCGCTTTCAGCCCTAAACCCGCCCCTTTTGCAATGTTCTCCGACGGCAATACCCTCTATATGCAAGGCGTAAATGCCGACTTTTATACCATCGACCCTCAGCATCGCCTCCACCCAAAACTCTCTACTAATAGCTTAGGAGGCTTGGTAATCGCTACTATCCCCTATCAAAAAGAACTCCTTCTGGTAACCGATAAGAACGGATTGTTCTTCTTCAACCCTCAAACCGACCAGTTGCGCAAGTTCACTACCGATATCGACGCTCTATTACCCTCTATTAGTCTCAACCGCGCGCTCATTACCGATAAAGGAAACCTCATCTTGGGAAGCCTTTCCGAAGGTTTGTATGCCATCAATGTCAGTACAGGTAAACTCCTGTGGCATATCCACAAGAAAAACGGACTGAACAATAACACCGTACTCGGGCTTTATGAAGATGTCCAGCACAACCTCTGGGTAGCCTTAGACAACGGTATCGCTATGATTGAAACCCCTAGCAAACTCCGCTTCTTAAATTTGAATGGCGATGTCGAGCTCATCAGCGATATGGCTGAGCAAGGCAACTCTTATTACTTAGCCTCTAATAAAGGGGTCTTTTCCCTTACTAACGGAAAACTCAACAAACTGCCCAACTTCTCAAGCCAAGTGTGGTTCGTAAAGCAGTACGACCACCAGTTATTTGTAGGACATAACAAAGGCGTCTCCGAACTCGTAGGTGACCAATTACGCCCCCTCAGCAATGTAGGCGTCGGAGGTATGGATTTAAAGAAGGGAATGATTCACGGTCAGGAGGTGCTCGTCGGCTCTTCGTATTCTGTACTTACTATTTACAAGAGAGACAAAGCTGGCAAGTGGGAGCCCTCACATATCGTCGATGGCTTCTTCGACCTTACTTATCGCATCGAAATAGACCCTATGGGCAACATCTGGACGAATCACATCTATAAAGGCGTTTGCAAACTCTCACTTACCGAAGACCTAAGAAAGGTGAAACACAAAACAGTGTTCAATAAACCTAAAACCAAAGAAGCCCTCCGCCTCCTCAAAATACGCGGAAAAATAGTCTTTGCCGACGGCTCTCAATTCTACTACTACGACGACGATAAACAAGAAATTGTACCTTATGCGATGCTCAATGAGCAACTCCCTCAGCTCACCAAAACCCGCAATATAGTACCCGTAAACGATAATCGGTTCTGGTTTATCACTGCCACCGATTACTTTTTAGTTTCCTTTGTCGATGGTCAATACAAAATAACCGAAAAGATTGCTTTCGATGACCTCCAACACCCCACCACCGAAGACCGTGCCTCAGTATTCGTTTCCTCCGATGGTGCTTCTTTCTTTTGTTTGGACGGTAGTATCGCCCGTTATACCGATAACACCCCTCAAACCACCTACCCCTATAATCTCAGCCTAAAAAGCCTCCGCTCCTACGACCGCGATACCGACCAATATCTTTTGGAAGAAATTACCGCCAATCCTTCTTTCCCTTACGCCAAAAACAATTTGGTGTTCCAATTTCAGTATCCCAATTTTAGTAAAGAACATTACCAACTGTGGTACGTCTTAGAAGGGTATGACAAGCGGTGGACGCAAGCCGACCCCGATTTTAGCATCAGCTATCAAAATCTCCCCCCTGGTAAATACAGGCTCAAGGTAAAAGTACTCAACGAACTAAACAAAGAGCTCTCCCTCTATTCTCTCCCGTTTCAAATCACCACCCCTTGGTATAAAAGCCTTTGGGCTTATATATTGTATTTCGTCAGCTTCATCGGGGTAAGTATTGTAGCAACAGCTATCTACTTTCGTTATAAAATGAAGAAAAAAGAGCGTTCCTTCTTGCGTGAAAGAATACGTCGCCAACGCCTGCTCGAGTCACGCGAACAAGAAGTAACTAAACTCCAAAACCAAATGCTCGCCAACCAGTTAGAGTACAAGAGTAAAGCTCTTGCCGAAGCCACTATGCTAAACATCAGGCGCGACGAGTTCCTTACCAATCTCGTAGTAGAGCTCGAACAACTAATGGACAACCAGAAAGTAAGTAAAGCCAAAAGTCATCTCATTTTGCAACATATCCGCGAGAATATCTCAGAAGAAGACCAATGGGCAGTATTCCAAGAAAACTTCGATATGATTCACAAGAACTTCTTCAAGAATCTCAAAGAGCGTTTCCCTTCACTCACCACCACCGATTTGCGTATTTGCGTACTGATAAGGCTTAATTACACCACCAAAGAAATCGCCACTATGCAAGGTGTATCCATTCGTGGGGTTGAAACTGCCCGTTACCGTATCCGCAAAAAACTCAACCTTTCCGAAACCGATAACCTGTACGACTTTTTTGTAAAATTCCAGTAAAAAACTAAGGGAAATGTGAAACGGTTGTAAAATGATATTTAGAAAGAGAAAAAATGTTATTTTTTGCGTATCATTTTTTAGTTATGATTTTATTTTGTACCTTTGCACACTTAAAAGAGTTTGAATTGTTATGCCAAGAATCTATTACAGAGAGAGGAAACTACACGGTCACCCATTAAGAAACGAGGTGATTACCGTTGATTTATTCAATAAAATCATACAACTCAGTGCTTTCATTCCCGAAGATGCCTTGCAGATTTTTGAGCTTCCTCAGAAAACATCGTCGTGGGCTTTCTGGAACAACACCAAAGGTTTTAAGTATGCTGTAGTGTGGAATACTGAAAAACCTCACACTACCTATGAATATGGAGATTTTTATCTACCGAAATCTATTGTGTTCTTTGATGAAAAAGACGCTTATTTTCCTTCTGATTATTATTTCATTGTAAATATAGACAACCAATTGGAACTGAGTCATAGTAGGGCAGGAGCTGATACCGCTTGGTATGAACAACCTCAGTTACGCAGTAAAGTAACTAATCCTAAACTCATCAAACGCTTCGAAAAGAGTATCAAAGAACTGTATAAACTTCTAAAGAAAAATTAGCAAATTAGCAGATTAGCACATTTGCAAATTAGACAAATGTTTACAACTGAATATGATGTGATAGTAGTAGGCGGAGGACACGCAGGTGCTGAAGCTGCCGCTGCGGCTGCCAATATGGGAGCCAGCGCACTACTGATTACTATGAACTTACAACATATCGCCCAAATGAGCTGTAACCCTGCTGTAGGAGGTATTGCCAAAGGGCAGATAGTACGTGAAATAGATGCCTTGGGGGGCTATATGGGGATTATCACTGATAAAACCGCCATTCAATTTAAGATGCTCAACCAATCGAAGGGTCCTGCTATGTGGAGTCCGCGTGCACAATCTGACCGTATGCGTTTTTCGGAAGCGTGGCGATTGCAGTTGGAAAGTCTGCCTACACTTGATTTCTTTCAAGGAATGGTAAACGACCTTCTGATAGAGAAAGACAAAGTAGTAGGAGTACGCACTTCGTTGGGGATTACTATCAAAGCGAAGAGTGTAGTGCTCACCAATGGTACTTTCTTGAACGGAGTGATGCACATAGGGCTGAAACAGTTTGGCGGAGGGCGTGCAGGTGAACCTGCAGCATACGGCATCACCGAGTGCCTCGTACAACACGGTTTTGAGGCGGGACGTATGAAAACAGGTACGCCTCCACGTGTAGATGGGCGTTCGCTTGATTTCAGTAAGATGATTCCTCAACCGGGCGATAAGCATCCACAAAAGTTTTCTTTCTCTGCTGAAACACAGCTGCTCGCAGTGCAAAAAGACTGCTATATGACGTACACCAGCGAGCGTGTACATAATATATTGCGCACAGGCTTCGACCGTTCGCCTATGTTTCAGGGCATTATCCACGGGGTAGGACCGCGCTATTGTCCTTCGATAGAAGATAAAATCAATCGTTTTGCCGACAAAGACCATCATCAGCTTTTTGTAGAGCCCGAAGGCTGGCATACCGTAGAGATGTACGTGAATGGCTTTTCGACTTCTTTGCCCGAAGAAGTGCAATATGCTGCCCTGAGTCAGGTAGCAGGTTTTGAGAAGGTGAAGTTTTTCCGTCCAGGGTATGCGATAGAGTACGACTATTTTCCGCCTACCCAGCTGAAACATACGCTTGAAACGAAACTCATAGAAAACTTGTTCTTTGCAGGGCAAATCAACGGAACTACGGGCTATGAAGAAGCCGCTGCACAAGGACTGATGGCAGGGGTGAATGCGGTGCTGAAAATACGCGAGCGAGCTCCTTTTGTACTGAAACGCGACGAGGCTTATATAGGAGTTTTGATTGATGACCTCATCACCAAAGGCACCGAAGAGCCCTATCGTATGTTTACCTCACGTGCTGAATACCGCACCCTCTTGCGACAGGATAATGCTGACAGACGATTGACTCCGTTAGGGTATGAAATAGGTACTGTAAGTGAAGCGCGCTATCGTGCGTGGGAAGCCAAAGAACGCAAGGTGAGTGGATTTATCACTTATATAAAGGAATTGAGTGTTACCCCCGAAGAGGTAAACCCTATACTCGAAAAATACGAGTCCTCACCAATGAGACAAGGCGACAAGCTCCAAAAGGTACTTTCTCGCCCAGATGTAACTCTTGCTGACTTTGAGACTATAGACCGTATTGCCGAATATATAAAGAAGAACGAACTTACCGAAGAAGAGAAAACCTGTGCGGAAGTGGAGGTGAAATACGCCGGCTATATAGAAAAAGAGCGCAATAATGCTGATAAACTCAACCGCTTGGAGAGTATGCGTATTCCCGACAACTTCGATTACGACAAGATAGTATCGCTCTCGTTTGAAGGGCGCGAAAAGCTGAAAAAGATACGCCCTGTTACCCTTTCGCAAGCCTCGCGCATCAGTGGGGTATCTCCAGCGGATATCAGTATATTGCTGATATATATGGGAAGGTAATTGGTGTGAGGTCGTAGAACGACAGGCAGTTGTAGCACGACAGGCGGGAATGAGCCATACAGGCGATTGCAAAATAAAGGAATTGAGAAGGGAAGATTAACTTAGAACCTAAACATTTAGCATAATGCGGTGTTTAGGTTTTTGTTTTATAGATATTATTGTAAGTTCCGTTAGTAAGTTAAAATTATCAATGGTTAATTGCTAATTGTGAATTGTTTTGTATCTTTGCACCCGAAATGACTGGTTATGGCAAAACTGAAGCTATCGACAGAGTTTTTTTGCGATTATAAACTTATCGCTCTTCACACCCATTTGGAAGACTATCAGCTGGCGTATTTCTTAAATAAAACGCTACATTTGCAGTTGGCTAAGACAAAAGGAAAGGCTTGTTTGACGATGCCTTCGGGAGGACAGTTTTCTTATTATACTTGGGAGGACACCTCTGCGGATATTATTTGGCATTGTATAGCTAACAAACTGCAAGATACACAAGCTCCTACCGCTGTGGTTACCCTTTTTGAAGAATTGCCACAGGTGCAATATTTGGTTGAGAACGAAAAGAAGGTAGATTACTTTTTGAAGATAGATACTGAAGGGCGGCTGGATATACCGAAAATTTTAAATCAGCTTCGTGAAGT
Source organism: Capnocytophaga sp. G1920 (assembly GCF_051417515.1). Classification (NCBI taxonomy): domain Bacteria; kingdom Pseudomonadati; phylum Bacteroidota; class Flavobacteriia; order Flavobacteriales; family Flavobacteriaceae; genus Capnocytophaga; species Capnocytophaga sp. G1920. Next base: position 49,142 of record NZ_JBPRKH010000016.1, on the reverse strand, counting down.
GCCTGCCACTACCGCACGAGAAATAGCAATTGATACCTTAGATAAAAAATATAAATTGATTTTTCAAGAATGTTAAATACAAAGAAAACAAAGATTGTAGCGACCTTAGGTCCAGCGACCGAGAGTCCTGAGGTGATAAGAGATATGATGGTTGCGGGGGTAAATGTATTCCGCATCAACTTCTCGCACGCCGATTACGACGATGTACGCAACCGCGTGCAAATGATTCGCCAAATCAACGAAGAAAACGGCTTTCATACAGCTATCCTCGCTGACCTACAAGGTCCTAAATTGCGTGTAGGGGTAATGGAAGACGACGCTACGGTATACCCTGGTGACCGAGTTACTTTCGTTACCGGAGAGCCTTTCGTAGGCAACAAAGAGCGTGTGTATATGAACTACAAAGAGTTCCCTACCGATGTGAACCCCGGAGAACGTATCTTGTTAGACGATGGGAAACTCATCTTTGAAGTAGAATCGACCAACCGCGAAGACGAGGTAGTAGCGGTAGTAGTGCAAGGCGGTCCGCTGAAATCTAAAAAGGGCGTGAACTTGCCTAACACCAAAGTTTCGCTTCCGGCGCTTACCGAAAAAGACGTGCGTGATGCCCTTTTTGCTATCACACAAGACGTAGACTGGTTTGCGCTCTCGTTTGTGCGTCACCCCGAAGACATTCAGGATTTAAAAGACCTCATCAAAGAGAATGCAGGTCACGAAATTCCTATCATTGCCAAGATAGAAAAGCCAGAAGCCTTGGTGAATATTGATAAGATTATGGCAGCTTGTAATGGGATTATGGTTGCCCGTGGTGATCTTGGAGTAGAAATCCCTGCTGAAGAAGTACCTCTTATCCAAAAAGAATTGGTGCGCAAAGCTAAATCACACCACATTCCGGTAATCATTGCTACCCAAATGATGGAAAGTATGATTTCCAGCTTGACACCTACTCGTGCTGAGGTAAACGACGTAGGAAACTCAGTAATGGACGGTGCTGATGCGGTAATGCTTTCAGGCGAAACTTCGGTAGGAAAATACCCTGTACAGGTAATCCAACAAATGACTCGCATCATCAAGAGTGTAGAGGATTCGAATTTGATACAAGTACCACTTGTTACACCTTTTATCCGTTCGTTGCGCTATGTAACTAACACTATCTGTTTTCACGCAGCCAAGATGGCGAACGACACCAATGCCAAAGTGATTACTTCGCTTACAAACAGTGGATATGCTGCTTTCCGCATTTCGTCGTACCGACCTAATTCGCACATTCTCATCTTTACTGCCAACAAGCGTATCCTCACCCAGTTGAACCTCTTGTGGGGGGTAACTACTTTCTACTACGACCGCTTTGTCTCTACTGATGAGCTTATTGAAGACATTAACCACATTGCCAACGAAAAAGGCTACGTGGATATGGGTGATATAATGATAAGTCTCGTGTCGATGCCAATGCAAGGCAAGGGAATGGTAAACACTTTGCGCGTATCGGAAATCGACTCGTGTGCGGTGAATTTTGAGAAGAAAAAGAAGAAATAATTTTAGAGGGTTAATATTTGAGAAAGGTCGTTTGGCAAGGTGCTGAACGACTTTTCTTATTATTGGTTGCAGTACGATAGGTGGTTACCTGTGCGAGCCAGACTAGTTATACGAGGCTGAAGGCTGACAACTAATTGTTAAATTGATAAATTTGCTTTATCTTTGCACCCAAAGAGGAACAGATATGCCGTTTTTTGGTGTGGGATAATAGCCGATTTGGATAATAATCTAAGAGCTAAAACTAACGACTAATAACAAATACTATGATAAAGAAAATATTTATTTTTACAAGTCTGCTATTAGCAATGGCTTGTAGTGACAAAAAAGAGAAAGAAATAGCAGCGATTCCGATGGACTTTGATTGGATACGTCTTGATTCGCTCTTTATGAAAACTTCCGATGCAAAAATGGGTGAGTTAAGTGCACAGTATCCTTATTTTTTTACTCAGAGCGTTACTCCCGAAGAGTGGTGTGAGATACGCAAGGGTTCTATCTTCCCTGACATTCCTGCTTTTGCGAATCTGCATTATGCCGATTTGTACGGAGAAATTGAAAAGAGTGTAGGTACACTTTCTGCTGAAAAGAAAGAGATTAAGAACTTGTTTCAGCATATTAAGTACTATTTCCCCAAGTTTGAGCCACCTAAGGTTGTGATGCTCATCAGTAGGGTAGCTTATGAAACCCGAGTGATTTATGCCGATAGTCTCTTACTTATCGGCACAGATAATTACTTAGGAACTCAACACAAATACTACCAAGATATGGATAAGTACATCAGGGCTGATTTAGACAAGAAAAACCTTGTGATAGATGTAGCTGATGCTTTTGCCGATAAACTCGTACCTCGTGGCATACACCTCACTTTCTTGGACAATATGATTTACGAGGGCAAAAAGCTCTATCTAGAAAGTGAGCTATTACCCAAAAAAACACCCGCTGACCTTTTGCGGTATGACGCAAAGAAGTACGCTTGGGCTGAGGCAAACGAAGCTGAGATATGGCGTTATTTTATAGAAAAAGAATTGCTATATCAAACAGATAAGAAACTGCTCACCCGCTTTTTGTATCCAGCTCCCTTCTCCAAGTTTTACTTAGAATTAGACAACGAATCACCAGGACAAATAGGTAGATTTATAGGGTTGCGCATAGTACAAGCCTATGCCAAAAATCACAAAGAGGAATCTATGTTGAAAATTTTGGCAATGAAACCCGATGAGCTCTTTAAGCAATCACTCTATAAACCTGATAAGAATTAAAAGCGAGTTACGCACGCAATTTAATTTAGAAATTAGCAGATTAGTAGATTAGCAAATGTTTTGATTAGCTAACATCTTTTTACTTTGGAAAAATGAAAATTCTAAACACACAACAAATGCGTGAAGCTGATGCGCATACTATCTCTGCTGAAGGTATCACCTCGTGGCAACTGATGGAGCGCGCCGCAACCAAACTCTTTGAGTGGATAAAAGAACACCTCCCCAAAGAGCGAACTGTTACTGTATTGGCAGGTACGGGGAACAACGGAGGAGATGGTCTTGCTTTGGCGCGTATGCTCATAGCAGACGGTTGGCAAGTGAATATTTATCTGCTTTGTTTCAGCGAACACCTATCGCCCGATTGCCAGCAGAATAAAGAACTCTTAGAAGCACAAGTAATTGCAATTGCCGAAATACGAGCCGAACAAATAAATAATATTACGTTTGGTAAGATAGTGATAGATGCTGTTTTTGGCATTGGACTCAACCGTCCAGCTCCTAAATGGATACAACAAATATTTGGGAATTTAAACGACTCTAACAGCTATATATTAAGTGTAGATATGCCCTCGGGTCTGCCTACCGAACGCATTCCGTCTCCCGAGGAGATTTGGGTACACCCTCACCAAGTGCTTACTTTTCAAACCCCAAAATTGCCTTTCTTCCTTCCCTCCACAGGTTGCTATATCCGTAAGTGGGAAGTGCTCAACATAGGTTTGGACGTGCATTTTTTAAAGACTCTTCACCCCGATTTCTACTATCTCGAATCCGATATACAGCAATTACAACGACGACGTGCTAAATTTTCGCACAAGGGTACTTATGGACACGCGTTGCTTGTAGGGGGAAGTTATGGTAAAATAGGGGCAGTAGTGCTTAGCGGGACAGCCGTATTGCGCGCAGGGGCAGGTCTGCTTACCGTTGCTATTCCCCAATGTGGTTATAACATATTGCAAACTGCCCTACCCGAGGCGATGGTACTCACCTGCGAGGAAGAAAAACACTATAAGACAGCAGAGATTCCTTTTACGCCCTCTGCCGTAGGTGTAGGTATCGGTTGGGGTACGCATCCCGAAACCGCCTCAGCACTCTTTGGTCTTTTTGAGCAGTACCCTGATACTCCTTTTGTAATAGACGCCGATGCACTGAATATTCTCGCTCAACATCCTAAACAATTAAAAAACCTTCCAAAAAATGCAATTCTCACACCACACCCCAAGGAATTAGAGCGTCTTATAGGTAAGTGGGACGACGACCTACACAAGCTCACCAAAGCCAAAGCCTTTGCCAAAGAGCACAAAGTAATACTTCTTATTAAAGGAGCCTATACGATGATAACCGATGGAGAAAAGTATTGGATAAATTCCACTGGAAATGCAGGAATGGCAACCGCAGGTAGTGGCGATGTGCTTACCGGAATGCTTACGGGCTTACGGGTTCAGGGTTATAGTGCGGTAGAAGTTGCTTGCTTAGGTGTTTTTTTGCACGGTTTACAAGGTGACCGTGCAGCAAAAAAAATGGGTATGGAACGCCTTATTGCACGTGACCTTTTATAGTCTTGGCACGGTTTTTGCCCATATGTTAGCAGTTTATCATTAAAAACTCACAAATAATGAAAAGACTTATCCTAAGTATGGCAGTAATAGCAACGTTCCTCGCCAGTTGTGGCAACAGCAAAAACGCTGTGAGTTACACTCCCGCTGAGAACTATTTTGTCAATAATACTTTTCAAAATACAAAAGTAGAAACTTTAAAAATCGACTCACAAGCTGATTTTGACCGTATCTTTGGAGGTGCTACTACTATGACGGCGCGCCCCACCGCTATTGATTTCAGCAAACAGAGCGTTTTAGCTATCGTGGCTCCTGCCAGCAATAAGGAAGTAAAAATAGTAGTAAAAGCCTTAGAAACCACACTTACAGGTGGTATTTTGGTGAAATATACCATAGATGAAGGTAAAGATTTAGGCTATACTGCCCAATCTTCTGAAATACTCATCGTAAACAAAACCGATAAAGAAGTAGAGTTTAGAGAAGTATTTTAAACCATAGAAAAATCCCATCGCTATTATTTTATATAACAATAGGGGAGACAGTTTATGTAAACTGTCTCCCCTCTCTTTTTGATTAACATCAGTCGGGTATAACCAAATACTATTTCCTCATTTATATCGCTATACTCCCCTCTTTACGACCCTATAGCTCGCTTTTCCGAGTTTCTAAGAGTCTTTCCGAGACCTTCAACAAGCCGTCTATCCTTTCTCTTACTTTCGCCTCGAAAGCCCGTTTTTAACATTTTTCGCCTTGTTGTATTGTGCTATTATTCAATCACTTATATACCCTTTCTATATCAATCGTCCAAGATTCGTATAAGCTTCCTATAAGCTCTCTATAAGCTAAGCACACCCATCTTACTCCTTATTTTGCACCTTTTACCTCAACACACCCTTCCGAACCTTTCCGTTTACTTCCGAAAGTCCTGACCAGTCCTATTTGTCCGACAAGTCAGACCTGTCAAAAAACCTTTTTTATCACTACCCATTTGCTAATTTTCTCCTGCCCGTGTGGCTCGCACCTGTGAGAACTGACGTTTTTCAGAATATATAAGTGTAACCAACATTAATAGTAGCTTGATGGCGAGTTACATAGTTTCCTTTTTGCCAAAAAGAGCCTCCGTATTCTCCATAAATAGAGAGTATAGTTTTATCGGTAGCGTAGATTTCTATCCCAGCGAGGAGGTGAAGAGAGAGGTTGAGAGTACCTCCTGTGGAGCTTTGGTAGTTTACGTCTTGGGTTTTAAACTGATGCCATATAGGAGCGTTGAACTGTAATCCCCCACCTGTAAGGAGATAAACATTGTTATTTACAGGAGTAAGCACTTCTAATCTCACAGGTACTTCAAGGGTGGCTACCCTTAGCAGGGAGTATTCTTTTTCACTCTCTTTAAAGTTTCCTTGTGAAAAATGAGATACTCCTAATCCTGTTTCCAAACGGAAGTTTCTTTCGGGATAATAGTGTATTTGTAAATGACCGTGTTCAAAAATCCCGAAAGTTTGAAAATCGTTGCTTATCATTTCGGCAAAACCTATACCGGCAGAGGGTATGAATGACCATTTAGAATAGGGAATACTATCTTTAGCGGTTCCTTTTTCTTGGCTAAAAGCGCTAACAGTAGCGCATAATAACAGGGATAATAATAACTTTTTCATTTAATATTTAGTTTTTTAAGCTTTCAAGGATTGAAAGTCAGAATTGTCAGACCAATCAGACTCCGTCCAATAACTGACCCCTTATTTAGGTACTCCCCAAATAGGGAAAGCGTACAAAGGAAATTCATAGCTTTGCAATAAATATACGGGGTTATCTTCTTGAGGTTGGATTTTTATATTTAATTTTTTGATATAGAAGCCCTGTGTACCAAGGTCGTAGATGGCACCTAACGCACGTTTAGCTTGCTCTAAGATAGCCTTGTTTTTCTCATCGCTCCAAGCTTTAGCATCGCTAGTACTCAAATTTTTATCACTGTCTTTTAAGTATAAACGTTTGTTTTTAAGTTCGTATTTACAACTGATTTGTAGTATAGAGAATCCACTATCAGGGAATCGATGTCCTATTTGTATATTACAATCATCAGTGCCATCAAACATTATTCTAAGCATAAAGAGGTCGGTAGAAGCATTGACTTTTAAGACATCTTCATAGAAAGCTTCACTCATATATTCATTATTTTTGAAAGCTTGGCTTATAAGAGCAAACCCTTCAATGGTAGTATTGACATCTTTATAATCGTCGTTGTCAAAGAAATTAGGAGGTACTGAGGAATAGAAAAGTTCGGCAGTAACCCCATTTACCGTTGCCTTATACACTGGAGGCATACTACCTGCAACGCGTTCCAACTCGGTGAAAGGTTGCCCTCCTAAAGTGAAAGTGCGATTGAAAGCAACGCCTTTTTCAGTTGCTAAAACAGCTACTTTACTTTGGGTATCTTTCAGCGCCAACACTCTATTGGTAAACTGAATAGGGTAAGTAGTAGGAGTGCCCGTAGCGGTGCTTACTTTTAGAAAATAATGAGCTACATTTTCAGCAATTGGAGAGATATTTTTGTACAAAGCAGGGGTACGTGTCCAATCGGCAGAGGTAGCAGGCTCAAAGTAAATAAAAGAATTGCCTTTTAGAAGTAGATTCTGAAATTTGAGTTTGTTACCATCTTTACCTGTGTACAAAAACTGATAGACCTTCCCCGTATGGGCATAGCCTATTTCGCCTTGTAAGGCATCGGCTAACAGATGGATTTGATTCTGCCCTATAAAACTAAGCACCAAACCACGTGCCTCTTCTTGGGTGCTATAGCTACTGATAGTAGGTGTAACAGTGCCACTAAGATCGGAGAGCATAGATACTTTTCCTTGAGTGTCGAACTTCATCAAGAACTGATAGCCCCCGAAAGAATCATCGGAGGAGATGTAGGTAAGTTTCCAGCCATCGGGAGATGCAGTAAGCTCTTTCATTAGAGTGGTGTTTTCCACTGGGTCAATAGGGTTATCTACAGCATCGTTGTCGTTCTTAGAGCAGAACGAGAGGCTCATAGCAAACAAGAGTAGGATAAACTTTTTCATAAGATATTTATTTTATGGATGTTTTATTTTCCAAATAGATAGCACAATAAGCAGTAATAGGGCAGTAATACCTATTACTGAGGGCTCATAGAAAATATGGGTAATGAGCAGGAGTACAGCTACTATAAGGATAAATTTGTACATTTAGGTCAGAGTTTTAGAGATTAAATAACTTTGCCAAAGGTGCGAGCCGCACGGGCAAGAAACTTTGGCAAAGTTGTTAAATTATCTTTTATAGACGAGATAAGGAGCGATATAAGTAGGATTATTACGACTTTGTAAGGAGTATATTGGGTATCCTGAATAAGTACGTCCTGTATTTGCTACATAAAATCCTTCTGCAGCTATTTGTATTGTTTTTGTTATGGCATTTGTAGCTTTTGCAAAAATAGTTGCATTTTCAGTTTTCTCCCAAACAGTAGCGTTTGTTTTTTTTAGGGCTCCTGGATTTTTTAAATACAAGCGTTTGTTTCTTAATTCATAATTACAGGTAAGGTAAAGCCATGAATTATTATTTCCATCAAATTTATACGCTATTTGGATTGTGCAAGTTCCATCATTACCAAAGTCCATCCTAAAGATTTCAAAATCTTTAACGCCATCGATTTTTAAGATATTATCATAAAAATCTCGTGACATAAGAGATTTTAAGGTAGAAGGAAGTATTACAAAAGCATTTAATCTTGAAGGAATAACTAGGTAATCATCTGTAACAAATGCATCAGGAGGTGTTAATGAAAAATATACTTCTGCCGTTACACCATCTACGGTTGCTTTGTAAGTAGGAGGAGTAGTGCTGTTATCACGTGTAAGCTCGGTAAACTTCTTGCCTTGTATAGTAAGGGCAGGTTTAAAAGCTACTCCTGTTTTAGTAGCCACTGTCGAAGCTAATGAGGGTGTATTGGAGTTGAGAGGTGCTACCCCTATAAGCCCGTTTTGCATATCAATTTCATAGGGAATAGTAGTACCATTAGTAGTTACTTCCATATAATAATTAGAAATGTTCTCAGCCAAGGTGTTGAGGTTGCTTGAAAGAGTGCTAATGTCTGTCCAATCTTGGGCAGTAGCGGGCTCAAAGTACACAAATTGTTCGGTAGATTTACGTTGGGTTTTGAATTTGAGTTTATCGCCTTCTTTACCGTAATACAGGAACTGATATTCACCTGCATAACCTGCTCCTCGTTTTCCTTGCATCGCATCAGATAGCTCGTGGATATAGGTTTTGGTAGTGAAGGTGAGTTTCACTCCTTGTCCTTGTTGCAATTCGTACTTGCTGGTGGTAGGAGAGATTGTACTACTATTGAAATCAGATACCATAGTTACAAGACCTTCAGGAGTAAACTTCATCAAGAAATGGTAGCCTCCAAAGGTGCCTTCTTTGGTAAAGTAGGTAAGTTTCCAGCCTTGAGAGGCGGAAGTAAGGGCGTTGCGGAGTTCGCTTTGATTTTCTTCGAAGCGCTTAGAGGGGCTTTTGCCAAAAAGGTCATCGGGTTCGTTCTTTTGGCAGGCAAAAATTGTAAGAGCCCCTACAAATAGGTATATTAATTTTTTCATTGTTCTACTTTTTATTGTAATACTGATAGCATTTGTTCTTCTACTTTAGCTTGTAGTTGATAGATGTCGATACCCCATTCGCTTTTGAAGTAGGCTACTACAAAAGCTTCCTTCTTGCGAATAGCTTCTTTTCCAGTCGCACTACTGATAGCGTTTATTTTGGCATCCCAAGCGGTTTTACTCATACTGAGCATCCCAGAAGTCATCTCGGCAAAGTCTTCAATGTCATTCAACATAGAATATGGGGTGATAAAACCAGCGGCGTTAGCATCAGCTTCTCGCACGTTATACCAGTTGGCGGTATAGCCAGAAGGGGTAATCTTGCCATATTCAGAAGAATAAGGTTTCTTCTGGTTGATGATGTGGCAATACTCGTGCTGGATGGTATGAAAATACTGGCGTGTACCACTGTGATTGTGGGTGTCGAGCTGGTCGACATTGAAAAGGGTAATTTTCATACCACTATCGGCAAAACCAAGAGTAATGGTACCGCTGGGGTTCACGTTGTATCCTCCAATAAGGGAGATTTGGCGCGGTGCTACTTCTTTTATGAAGTTAGGTCCTGCTACCTCAGAATAGGCATCAATCCATACTTTTTTTACGATTTCAAGCATCGGTTGCACTTTGGTTTCAGTAGGGGGGTAGAAGTATTTACCCATTTCGAAATCAGCATCGATATAGTTATAGGTTACTATAATATTGTAAGGCTTTTGGAAGTTGTTGTATATATAGGTATCCAAAGGAGTCTTAGCTGTAACTCTGGGTTTTAACACGCTCTCAGAGTTTAGTGATTCTTTGTTGTTGCAGGCAGCTAACGATAAAGCCAACACTGCGATTATACTTATTTTTTTCATATGATTAACTATTAAAATTAGCAATTATCTTGGGTTTACAGTGATACCATTAGAAACAGCATCTTCAGGAATTTGCAACTCACGACGAGGGTCGTTTTTAAGAAGTTCCATTGTTTGCCCCCTTTTCACGTGCACGACTTTCATTCCGAGACGTTTGTTGTCTATCCAGCGCAAACCTTCAAACACAAAGGTAGCTCTTCTCACATCGGCTACTGCTTGTAACCATTCTCGTTGTTGGGTAGAAAGTGTATAGGCGGGGTCGAACTCAGTACCTTTGTTTTGATAAATGGTATTCATATCCTCTTCACTTAACACAAAGGAATCGGGGATGTCTTGCATAGTTTTCTTTTTTAGGAAGACTACCAAATCAGTGAGGAACTTCGCTTTTTCGCCTTTCATTAGGTAGGCTTCCAAACGGTTTAAGAATACCTCGTCGTAAGAGATGAGCACTGCCATATCATAGACGTAACCATTACCTGCTGATACATTGGTGTATTTGAAATACTCTTGATATTTAGGGATATTGCGATAGTCATCACGTCCAAAGATAGCAAAAGCCCAAGTAGCACGGAAGGCATTTAGAGGGTGTTTGTTGTCACCTAATACTTCTTCAGATTTCTGCAAGGTCAAACCGTACTTGTTGAAAGCAAAATTTCTTTCATATTTTGAAGAAGCACCTACAATCAGAGCATTAGCGGGTTCATCGGAGCTAGCGTACAAGAGTTGTTGTTGTGCATAAGTGCGTGTGCGTTGTCCTTTCACATCACGTAGCTTATTAGCAGGGGCACTACCAAGAGCTTCATTGGCGTGTGCTATTACCTTATCCCAATCACCTTTTATCAAATAAAAGCGTGAGGCAAAAGCGTGAGCCGCTTCTTTGGTAAAGTGGAAATTAGGTTTAGTATACTTGCTATTATCAATAAGAGATATGCCTTCAGTCAAGTCTTTTTCAATCGCATCGTAATAATCCTTTAAAGGGATGCGTTTGTATATCTCAAAAACTTTTCTTTCGGCTTTGGTAGCATAGGGTAACCCTAAATCGGAAGTGGCAGTAGCGGGGTTGTAGGGCTTGCACCAGAAGAGCCCCAACATAAAGTGTGCATAAGCACGGGCCACGAGTGCTTCGCCTTTGAGATAGTTGAGCTCACTACCTCCTCCGAGTTTTTCTACTGCTTCCAAGGCATAGTTGGCATTAGCAACTGCTGCATAAGCAGCATAGAAATAATAAGGAGGTGTATCCCGAGAGCTATATTCGTTGTTAGTCTCCCAAGAGTACATTTGAGTGTTGAAAATGGAGGACTCGGTGAGGTTTACTTTGTCGCCAGCATTATCGCTCATTGTTTCACAGAAATCTGCATACAAAGCATTGGGGTAGGCTGTTGCCAAGAGCTCTTGTACTTTTTCGGGCGAGTCGAGTTCAGTACGCGCATCGGGTACTTCATCTAAGAATTTATCGCAAGCGGTAAGTGATAAGCCTAAAATAAGGGCTATTATGGGTGTATATATATTCTTTTTCATTGCTACTTGTTTTTAGATTCCAAGGTTGATAGTAAATGTATATTGAGCATTTACAGGGTAAGCTACTCCTCCTGTACGGAAGAACTCAGGGTCTTGCCCATTGAGGTCTTTATGTGCATATATCAAGAACGGATTGGTAGCTTGTAAGCGCAAGGTAAGGTTGTTTATGTGCAAAGCATCCAATACGTCTTTGGCAAAAGTATAAGAAAGACTCATACTTTTCATACGAATAAAAGAGCCATCTACTACTCGCTGGGTAGAATAGTTGTAGGCGTTGTACACACGGCGTAGGGTACTTCTACCTATCTCGTTAACAGTTCTCTTATCGGCAATACCAGGAATATTGGTAGTATATTCGTTGCCTGGGTGTATCCAACGGTTTTTCATTTCTTTAGGAAATACACTTAGGTCGTTGTAATCGACATCATATTGGTCAGGTTTGCGTATCTTGTTACCTGCTGCTATGGTAATCAAGCAACTGAATTCCCAGTTTTTATATTTGAAAGTATTGGAAAGCCCCGCAGTAATATTAGGTTCTACAGGACCTTCCTTTTTGAGATAAGACAAGATATTATCCATACTTTGGAAATCTATTTTACTATAGTCGGTGCTACCGTCGAGCAAGTTAAACACAGGAAGACCTTTATCGTTTAATCCTTTGAAATCATAAGAATACAAGGTATTACGAGCGCCTCCTACTACATTTCCTCCTACTTCACGTACTAAGTTGTACACATTAGGGCGATAGGTAAGACTTGTAATTTCTTGGTTAAAATAGGCAAAATTGATACCTGTATTCCAACTGAAATCGACGGTTTTGATATTTTTGGTATCCAAAGCAAGCTCTATACCTTTAGTCACCATAGAAGCATTGTTTGCCAATTTCACAAGTTGTCCTCCAACACCTGAGGTACGTACATAGTCAATCAAGTCTTTAGAGTTCTTTTGGTAAAGATCTAATGATAAGTTAACGCGGTTTTTGAACAAACCAAGTTCTATACCTATGTTAGCTTCGTATACTTTTTCCCAAGTAAGCTCGGAGTTTTGAAGCGCTTCTATATAGATAGTGTTTTCTCTATCATTTAGGTTATAACGGTTAGCTACCTCATTTTTAAAGATAGCTAAGGCGTTGCTCGCAGAGCCTAAACCAGCTATAAGTCCGTAGCTAAGGCGGAAAGCGAGGTTTGAGATGGTGCTATTATCTTCGAGGAATTTCTCGTTGGAAGCGTTCCAACGACCACTGACATTCCAAGTAGGTAACCAGCGAGAGCTACGACTTCTACCCAATTGGTTAGAGCCTTCGTAATTGGCAGTACCTGCAAATACGTACCGATTATCATAGGTATAAGTGCCTTGCAAGAAAAAGGCAATACCACGTTCTTTGGTGAAAGATTTACCAAAGTAAGGAGAGTTATCCTGTATTGCTTTTTGAATCACGCGATAATCGGTAAAGGCAGTTCCTCCGCGTGCAAACTGATAACCATATCCGTTGAAGAAAGAGTTATCGCGGTCGGTATGGCGATACTCTTGCCCAAAGAACACTTTTAGGTCGTGTACGTCTTTAAACAAGCGTTTGTACTCTAAGGCATTACGAAAATAATAACTTTGCAAGTTGTTTTCGGTAAGTTTATAAATACCTCCGTTGGGCAATGCTACCTGAGGAATCATATCAGGGTTTTCAGGGTCTTTGAACAAGAAAGGATTGGCTTTGGCAATCACGGTAGTGCGATTGGCGCGATAAGCTCCTACCACGTTAGAGTTTTCTCTCATAGAGTGTTCGTTAGAACTCTTTACGTGGCGTACAGAGCCGAGGAAATTATACTTCAAACCTTTGGCGAGTTTTACTTCTAAGTCACCTTGAATTTTATACTCAAGCACATTCAAATCCATATAGTTATTGGCGAGCTCGTTGAGGATGTTCATAGGAGCATAGTTATAGCTGTAATACTCATATTGTCCATCATCGCCATAAGGGCGCAAGGCGCGTGTGGTGTTGAGCGCATAGCTAAAAGGGTTGATATCGAAATCACGGTCGTACCCACCACTTACGGTATTAGCTGAACGGTTGTAAGTACCGGGAGCTCTTTGGGTACGGATAGAGCCTTGTGTAAGCACCCCTATCTTTACGCTGGGTGAAAGGGTATAGGTGGTTTTGAGGTTACCGGTTACGCGGTGTACACGATCAGCAATTGTCCAACCGGGGTCTACAAAGAAACCTACTGAACCATACACCGTTGCATTTTCACCCCCACCTGAAAGACTCACCGTATGGTTTTGAGTGAGCGATGGGCGAAAGAGCGTTTTAAACCAATCGGTATTGGCGTATTCGTATTTTTTTAGAAATTCAGTACGTGCTGCTTCGGTATTTTCGAGTAAGAAAGTACCTGTAGCGGGATTAAAGGTATCGATAGCACGATACATTATATTATAAGCCCCACCGTAACGCGCTTGAGTATAAGAAGAAAGCGAAAAGTAGCCTTTGCGTTCCAACTCTTGATATACGTCCATTGTTTCTTGAGAGTTCATAATGTCGTACTGATTATAGTTAGGAATCATACGCACGGACTCTTCTAATTGGTAGTTTATCTGTGTTTTTACGTTTTTTTTACCACTTTTGGTAGTGATAATCACGGCACCGTTCAGGGCGCGTGCTCCGTAAAGAGAAAGGGCTGAGGCATCTTTAAGGATTTCGATGCTCTCGATATCGTTGGCATTGATACCAGAGATAGCCGAGCTTACCAGGGTAGAAGCATCACCCGAAGCGAGTTGCTCGAAGCTGAGGTTTACTACTTCTTCTTGTACGGCACCATCGACCACCCATAGCGGTTTGGTATCGCCGAAGATGGACGAGCCCCCGCGAATGGTAATTTTAGGTGAAGTACCAAAAGTACCAGAGATGTTCTGCACGTTTACCCCTGCGGCACGACCTTCGATCATACGACCTACATCGACTACACCGTCCATTTTGATATTGTCGGCTTTGAGGGTTTGAGCATTACCCGTAAATTTAGAACGGTCGAACTCTTGGTAACCAGTAACGACTATTCCTTTAAGTTCAGTTACGTTCTCTTTAAGGACAACGTTAATCACTTTGGCAGTACCTACTACTTTCTCTACTGAGGCACTCCCCAGCTGAGAAAAGACTAATACGGCGCTGTCATTGGGTACTTTAATGGAGTATTTACCATCGAAATCGGTGGCGACCCCGTGAGAAGTACCTTTTACCAGTACTGAGGCACCGGGTAGTGGAGTGCCTGCTTCATCTTTTACTACCCCTGTTACGGTGCGTTCTTGGGCAAAGGCAACACCAAAGAACAGCACAGTGCATAACAGTGCATACATCAATTTTTCTTTCATCGCTATTATATTATTTCGTTCAATTAATTTTGCAAAGGTTCAGAAAAAAAATTATAAAAGCAAATTTTATGGGTAATTTTTTTCTATGTTAAATAACCAAATGTGTATAATTTCCTAATACTATTTTTTGAATAAAACAAGTGCATTTTCTGAAAATACCCCATTTTTTTTCATCATTTTGCTGAATTCTTTGCAATATTTTCAGAGAATCGCCAAAAACATTGCGTTTTTTTCAGTTTTTCACATATTGTTTTGCAAAATACTTATTTTCAAGTATATAGAGGCTTATAATTCGCTTTTAAGCGCTATTTCTTAGATTATAACTTTCTGTGAAATTTAACTTTATTTAACATTTTGAAATATTATTCTTTTATTGAAATTGAAGTGTTTTTAGGCTAATGAGAGTTCGAGTAATTAGTAAATTAGCTGTGAACCGCACGGGCAGTCGTAGCACGACGGGTATAGAAAATTAGAAAATTAGAGAATTAGGAAATTAGCAAAAGGGTAGTGATAAAAAAAGGTTTTTAATAGGTGTGACTTGTCGGACAAATAGAACTGGTTTGAGTTATCGGAGGAAAACGAAAAATATAAAAAGTAGGTTGGGAGGTTTTTGGGAGAGAAAAGGCTATTGGGAGGGTGGGGTTAGCTTATAGAGAGCTTATAGGAAGCTTATACGAATCTTGGACGATTGGTATAGAAAGGGTGTATAAAGAGTTGGTAGTGAATGGTTAAAGGAGAAGGATTAGGGGGTGATAAACGAGAAGAAAAACGAAAATAAAACAAAGTTTAGTGAGATGTGTCTTAAAAATTGTTTTTTGGTATTGTGTGTTATTTTTGTATTTTTGCACCGAAATAAAAGAAGAAGCTACGAACTTATGTACTTTTATCGTTTTAGTGACTTAATAATCATAGAATGAAAAAAATACTTTATATAATATCTTTTTTTGCTGTGGGATTGGCTACGGCACAGGAAAATACGGAAAGCACATCGGTTATAGGAAATGTAAGCACGGAAACTATAACGCAAGTAGAGCCCGAAAAAGAAAGCAGGTGGTTTTACCAAGGGGAATTAAGTTTTACTTTTCCTCGAAATGGTGGTGCAAAATACTCTTATAGCTGGTTAAACTCTCGTACGAATTTGTATGAAGGCAATGAGGCATTACTAAATGAGAAGCCTATTATCTCAAGTGATTTTACAGTAAATTACCGCTTGTTTAGGATGTTGAGTGTAGGAGCGGTAGGTGGTTTTACACATTTTCAAAACCCTGTAGCCTCAGGATTAAAATTGGGTAGTGTACTCCGTTTGAACCCTGTGAAGAGTTATCAGGGAAATATTTTTGTACAAGTAGCTGGCTTTCTGCCTTTGAGTACCTTAGTAAAGCCATCAATAGGGGAAGTGAAGGTAGGGCTATCCATTCCGTTTTTGGTGAGAAATAAGTACAGTATGTTTTTATCGGCTTATACTTCTTACACGAGTTTTGATGTAGCAGAACCTCTTTTTTGGAGTGAGACTCCTGAGATGATGGAGTATAGAGGGATAGGGTTTAGCTTTGGAGTGCGGTTTTAAGGTATATACAAGAGCTTTAAAAATAGTCTCTTGATTCCTCGAAGAGAGTAATTCATAAAAGAGACTTTAGTGGAATTGACAATAGGTAAATTAGCAAATTACTAAATAATCTGTATCTTTGCACCGATAATTTATATTATTTAATCAAATCAATAAATCTTATTTTTCGGTTGCTTTTACCTGTGTCAGGGTCTTTGCTACCCCAATCTTTTATGAGGCAATAAATACCATTGTGTTCTTTGAATATTTCTTTTTGACAACCATTACAAGTAATTCTTCTTTTTTCTTGTTGTCCATATATATCAAATCCTATTTCTGTAATGTTATGCTTACAGCTACAAGGTATAACTCCTTTAAGTCCGTCCATTTGCCATAAATTCCAAGAGATAATGTAAGCAATGTATTTAATAGATTTTTCTAAAGGGCGCTTACCAAACTTAGCTTCGTAATACTCTATGAATGAAACTAATAATGCTTCCCGAGCTAATAGTAAGTTATCACCTTGCCATTCAAATCCGTAAATATTTTTATAAGCCTCTTGTGCCATTTCAAGCCATTCGCCTGAAGAGGTTGTATTTTCTGAAATTATCCTGAGTTTGCGATCGAGCATTCCTATACGTTGTTCAAGAGGAACATATACACCTGTAGTCGTGTCATAACGGCTTACCAAGTAGGGGGCTTCTCCACAACTTAACTCTATTCGGGTAGCACGTACATAATCCTTCCACGTTTTTCCTTCAGGGAAAGTGATAGGAGCTTTTACTGCTTTCCAAGTGTGTTTTTCAGTATCTTCAATATTAAAAACCTCTTTACGACCAAACCACACTTCATCTACTAAATTATTTTGAGCGTTGCACACCCACGATGGGGTAAACACTTCTGCCATTCCTTTAGTGCGTTCTGTTTGTTCTTCTTTTGATTTGATAGCTCTGGGGCGGATCACATTGCCATTTTCACCCGTAATATGTTCTGTAGTAATGGTATCAAAATAGGTATACCCTTCTCCTTTAGCGGCATAACTATCTGTAGCCCAAAAGATATTCTTTTGGGTAGTGTGATCTTTTAGTAAAAGCGTAAAAACATCTTCAGATTGTTTAAAGAGTTCGTTTTCACTTATATCAATTTCGTTTGCCATTAGTAGTTCCTATAATATAAATTATACCTAATATGGCTACATTTGAACTCTCTCTAAAACCTCGCTTGATTTATATCTTTACCATTGCCGATGAAGCTCATAGCGACTGCGTAAAGATAGGAGAAACTACTTTTAACGGTGATGGATTGCCCGAGGCTAATAGCAAAGAACTAAACAATGCCGCTCATAACCGCATTAAGCAATATACCCAGACCGCTGGTATTAGTTACCAATTGTTACACACTGAACTTACTCTATTTTCTCGTGAGGGAAAGATAGGTCTCTTTAATGATAAGGAGGTTCACTCTGTATTAGAACGCTCTGGAGTAAAGAAAAAAGCTTTCAAAGGGGCTACTGAATGGTACTGTTGCGACCTTGCTACGGCTATAAAAGCTATTGCTGCCGTAAAACAAGGTAGAAAAAGTCTGAAAACAGAGGATATTAGTACTACTGAAAACCCTATCATTTTTCGACCCGAGCAAGCCGATGCTATAGAACGTACTGAAAAGCAGTTTAAAAAAGGGTCGCAGATGCTATGGAATGCTAAAATGCGTTTTGGGAAAACACTCTGTGCGCTGCAAGTAGCTAAAAACTTACAAATGAAGCGTACCCTTATTGTAACCCACCGCCCAGTAGTAGATGCTGGTTGGTATGAGGATTTTAGGAAAATCTTCTATGATAGTCCTAATTATTACTATGGTTCTAGAGCTAAAGGAGAAAATGATTTTGCTTCATTGGAAAAACTTGCAAACGAAGGAGGTAATTATGTGTATTTTGCCTCGATGCAGGATATGCGGGGCTCTAAAGAAGTAGGTGGTAAATTTGATAAAAATAATGAGTTATTCTCTACTACTTGGGACTTTTTGATAGTAGATGAGGCACACGAAGGTACTCAAACTGAATTAGGACAATCCGTAATCGCGCACCTAAAAGGTACAGACACTAAAGTATTGCGCCTTTCGGGTACTCCTTTTAATCTGCTTGATGACCACAAGGAAGAGGAAATCTTTACGTGGGATTATGTGATGGAGCAAAAAGCTAAGATAGATTGGGAAATTACACACTTGGGAGATGCCAATCCTTATGCTTCCTTACCCGCTATTCATATCTACACCTACGATTTGGGTAGGCTGATGAGCGAATATAGTGATGATGAAAAAGCGTTTAACTTCCGTGAGTTTTTCCGCACTCGTGATGATGGCTCTTTTGTCCACGATAAGGATATAGACCGTTTTTTAGCTTTGCTTTGTGATGACAGTGATAGTTTTTACCCTTATGCTAATGACACTTTCCGCACGATTTTCCGTCATACACTTTGGATATTACCTGGTGTAAAAGCTGCTAAAACTCTCAGTACTAAGTTGCAAAATCACCCTATATTTGGAGCTTTCAAGATAGTGAATGTAGCGGGCGATGGTGATGAAGAAGAAGAAAGTAGAGATGCTTTGGAATTGGTAAATAAAGCTATTGGCGAAGATTCTGACCAAACTTATACTATTACTCTTTCGTGTGGGCGTCTCACTACAGGGGTGAGTATCAAGCCTTGGGCAGGGGTATTTATGATGGCAGGAGCTTATAGTACCTCAGCTGCAAGCTATATGCAAACAATCTTCCGCGTGCAAACTCCCTACACTCATAACGGGCGTATGAAAACCGATTGTTATGCTTTTGATTTTGCTCCTGACCGGACATTGCGCGTGCTAGCCGAAAGTGCTAAAGTATCGGCTAAAGCAGGTAAACAATCTGAAGAAGACCGTAAAATATTAGGCGATTTTTTGAACTTCTGCCCTATAATAGCTATTGAAGGTAGCCAAATGAAGCCCTATGATGTAAAAACAATGCTGGGGCAACTGAAACGAGCTCAGATAGAAAAAGTAGTGCAATGCGGTTTTGAAGATGGAGCTCTCTACAATGACGAACTGCTTAAACTCACTGAAGTTGAACTCAAAGATTTTAGCGATTTGAAGGCTGCTATAGGGAAAACTAAAGCAATGCCTCGGCCAGGAGATATAGATATTAATAAGCAAGGGCTTACCAATGAGCAATATGCCGAGAAAGAGCGGTTGGAAAAGAAGAAAAAGAATGATCTTAGCCCAGAAGAAAAACAACGCTTGGAAGAGCTTAAAGCCCTAGGTAATCAACGACGAGAGGCTATTGCAATTCTCAGAGGAATCTCTATCCGTATGCCGCTGCTACTCTATGGAGCGGAGATGAGCAACGAAGAAGAGGAGCTGACCCTTGACAACTTTGAAAACCTGATAGATGATACATCGTGGGAGGAGTTTATGCCACGTGGGGTAACTAAAGAAGTTTTTGGGCGTTTTAAGCGTTATTACGACTCTGATATTTTTCGAGAGGCAGGCAAGCGTATACGCGAAATGGCACGTATGGCAGATAAATTTACCATAGAGGAGCGCATTAGTAGAATAGCAGCCATCTTTGCTACCTTTCGCAACCCTGATAAAGAAACAGTACTTACTCCTTGGCGGGTAGTGAATAGGCATCTGTCGGATTGCTTAGGAGGCTATTGTTTTATGGATGAGAATTTTGAACAGCCCTTAGATGTGCCGCACTATGTGACTCAACAAGGGGTAACAGAGGAGGTATTCACCCCTAAGAGTGTGATTTTGGAAATCAACTCGAAAAGTGGGTTATATCCTTTGTATGCTGCCTATAATATCTACCGCTCTCGTATAGAAGAAGCTAAGAAAAAATATGGTGAGGAGGTAGGCAGACAATTAGCCTTGCAATTATGGGATGCGACTCTTGAAGAGAATATCTTGGTAGTATGTAAAACTCCAATGGCACGCAGTATAACCAAACGTACTTTAGCAGGCTTTAGAGAGACCCCAGTGCACGCTGAATATTATTGCGACCTTATTGAAAACCTCACCCAGAAGCCCGAAAGCGTAATAAACACCCTGCTCAGTGGCAAATTTTGGCATTTTAACAACAAAAAAAATATGAAGATAGACGCTATTATAGGAAATCCACCCTATCAGGTAATGGACGGAGGAGCTGGAGCAGAAGATGCAGCAGCTCCTATATATCATAAATTTGTGACATTAGCAAAACAACTCAGTAGTCAATTTATAAGTTTGATTATGCCTTCTAAATGGATGATTGGAGGGCGAAGTGAACTGATTCCTTTCTTAGAAGAAATGAAAAATGACCCTCATCTTGCTTATATAAAAGATTACCGAGATGACCGTTCCATATTCCCCACTGCTCACAATGATGGAGGAATTTGTTATTTTCTTTGGAATAGAAAAAAGACTAACAAAAACGTTGTTTACACCTATATTACAATGGAGGGGGAAGAAATTAAAGGAGGTAACCAATTACATAATAAATTCTTTGATTATGTAGTGCGAGACATAAGAGTTCTCCCTATTCTTGAGAAAATACATCAACATAATCCGTTAAAGTTCTCAACAATTGTGTCAAAAACACGCCCTTTCGGTCTTAGGAAAGACATTTTTAATAATCCTGATAAGTATCCTAAATCTTTATTAGCATTTGAATCTTTTAAAGATTCTGTAAAAGTCTTTGGCGTAAAAGGAAAAAAGGGAGGTGCTAAACGTATTTTCGGTTATATAACTAAAGAAGATATAACAGATAAATACAATGTTTTAAATAAATACAAGTTGTTTTTTACCACAACTTATTCATCGGATGCCGTAACTCCTCCTGAATACATAAAAGGCTATCCTAATGATATTTGCACGGAAACATTTCTCCTTGTAGGAATATTTCAAAAAGAAGATGAAATGAATAATTGTGCAAAGTATATGGAAACTTCTTTTTTTCATTTTCTTTTATTCTTAGGACACGGAACAATGCAAGTTAATCAAAAGGTATTTTCACTTATCCCTCTACAAAACTTCACCTCTTCAAGCGATATTGATTGGTCGCAAACTATTGAAGCTATAGATAAACAACTTTATGCTAAATATAATCTTTCAGAAGATGAAGTAGCTTTTATTAAGCGAATGATTAAACCAATAGTTTAAAAAAAGTGTACAGCTCACCCGCTGTACGCTTTTTTGCTATTCCATAGGTCTTACCATTTTTTCAATATAAGCTATTTCCTCAGGAGTAAGCCTATATTTTTTATATAGTTTTTCATCTGTCCACGCCTCATCAAAGTTTTGTTGCGGAACAAATTGGTAAAACTCTTTGGTTGAGTGTTGGGTATTCTTTTTTAGTGTTAGACAAAAGTGTAGAAACTTCGTTTCTATATATTGCATTACATTCTCACATTGTTTTTTTGTAGCGAAAGGGCCTATTACTAAGTAGGTTTCTGTACAACAAGAGTTAGGCTCCGCATAAATAGGATTAACTTTATCAGTCTTGCTATCGCCACTTCCTACAGCATAAGGAACAATTACTTTATGCTCTTTTATCCAATGTTGATTTTTTAAAACTCCTTCTTTCTCAATATATCCAACTCCTCCATTCACATAGATTTTGACAGCTCCTTCAAAAGGTTCTTTTTTTCCTTTGAAATTAGTAGGTATTCCAAAAGGTTTTCTTGAACTCATTAATTCACTAAAACTTTTTTCTTTAAAGGATTGTATTTTTTTAAAGATAGAAATAGCTTCATTATATCTGATAAATATATCAGTATTTTCTTCTTTAAGCGGTCTTTTCAGAGCTGAAATACATTTGCTGTTTTCATAAGTACGGATAAGACAATCTCCTTTATATTCCCTGTCCCAAAGGAAATAGTTTACCCCTCCTTTGATTTCGATATTAGAGAATATCTCAGCAGCATTAGGGTAATCGTGTATAGCTTTAAAGTGTTTATTTTCAAGCATTGCTTCACGAAAGTCATCCAATCCCTTACCTCCTGCAAACCACCTGCTGGGAGTAATCAAACTAATATATTTTGGGCTGAGTTTTATAGCTTGCTGAATGAACAGTTGATAAACAGGTTTTGCGCTCGCTTGAGCTCCTCCGTCCATTACCTGATAGGGTGGATTTCCTATAATAGCGTCTATAACAAGTTTTTCTTATATTGTAACCACTATAATATAAAATTCAAACAATATGGTTACAACCTTTGAAACTGCTCTCAAAGAGAGCCAAATGGCAGAAAATACCATCACTGCCTATCTATATGCTGTAAACGATTTCTACGGAAAGTACAAATCCCTCAGCAAGAAAAACCTTTTGCTCTACAAAACATACCTTATCGAGCATTTTAAACCTAAAACGGTGAACTTGCGCATTCAAGCACTGAATAAGTTTTTGGAACATATCGGTAAGCCTAAACTTCGACTTAAATCAGTAAAGGTGCAGCAACGCACCTATTTAGAAAATGTGATCAGTCAGGCTGATTACCTCTTTTTAAAAGAACAACTCCGAAAAGAAGAAAACCCAATGTGGTATTTTGTAGTGCGATTTTTGGCAGCTACCGGCGCAAGGGTTAGTGAGCTTATCCAAATAAAAGTAGAACACGTAAAAATTGGCTATTTCGATCTATACACTAAAGGAGGTAAAGTCCGCCGCCTATTTATCCCACTTCAGTTACGTGAGGAAACTATAAAATGGCTCACAAAAGAGCAAAAAACTTCGGGCTACCTATTTCTCAACCGCTTGGGAGAACGTATTACTACACGAGGTATTGCCCAAAAACTCAAACTTTTTGCTGAAAGATATGGTCTCAATTCTAAAGTCGTCTACCCACATTCATTCAGACATAGATACGCTAAAAACTTCTTGGAAGCCTTTAACGACATCTCTCTCCTTGCCGACCTTATGGGGCACGAAAGTATTGAGACTACCCGTATTTACCTCAGGCGAACAGCCTCAGAACAGCAGACTATTGTAGATAAGATTATTACTTGGTAGTGAAATTGGCGGACACTTATTAAAGGTACTTATGGTATTGTAGAATTAAAATTATTTACTACCTTTGCACTCAAAATCATTCTAAATAATAATCGTTATGGAAGAAGTGCGCAACCGTGCTTGTACTGTTGCCGAGCTAAAGAAGGGCGAAAAAGGGATTATACAAGACTTTGATATTACTAAAATACCTCAAAAACTCATTGATTTAGGTTGTTATGCGGGCAGTGAAATAGAGGTACTCCAAAAAGCTACTTTTGGCGACCCTATCTATATCCGTATGAATGAGGCATATCTTTCGATTAGAAAGGATATGGCAGAGAATATTCAATTAGCAAATTAGGTGCGAGCCGCACGAGCAAATTAATTAGCAAATTAATAAATTGGCAAATTTAAAAATCGCCCTTGTGGGCAACCCTAATACCGGTAAAACTTCGCTCTTCAATGCACTGACGGGCTTGAACCAAAAGGTAGGCAACTACCCTGGTATTACTGTCGAAAAAAAAATAGGATACTGCAAGCTTTCCGATACCCAGCAAGCCGAAATCATAGACTTGCCGGGTGCCTATAGTCTCAACCCAAGCTCGGAAGACGAGCATGTGGCTATAAATGTGCTTACACATAGCTCTGAGCCTCATTATCCTGATGTGGTGGTAGTGGTGTGTGAGGTGAGTAACCTCAAGCAAAATCTCTTGCTCTTTACCCAAGTAAAAGATCTTGGGTTGCCTACGATACTTGTTATCAATATGGTAGACCAGATGCGCAAAAAGGGTATCAGTATTGAGGTGGAAAAATTAGCACAAGCTTTGCAAACGAAAGTTGTCCTCACTAGTACTCGCAAAGGCGAAGGACTTACAGAACTGAAAGAAGCGATTGTAAATTATCAACAACTGTCGCTCACTCCTTGCGTAGATATCTCTCGCTTAAAGGCGATGACTTTTGGCACGTCGGAAAGTGAGCAACGGCGCAAACAGCAAAAAGAAACGATACTTCGCTATCAGTTTATCAACAAAATACTGAAAGAGACATATACGGTAGACCAGCGCAAAGCACAGACGCTTCGAGCACATCTCGACCGCTTCCTCATACACCCCTTCTTTGGCTATGTGGTGTTTGCTGTGATACTCTTGCTTATCTTCCAAGCAGTATTTACTTGGTCGAGCTATCCGATGGATTGGATAGAAAACGGTTTCAATGTTTTTGGGGAATGGCTTGCTACTAAACTACCTGCTGGTGCACTTAGCGAATTACTAATAGAGGGTATCCTACCAGGAATCGCAGGTATTACCGTGTTTATCCCCCAAATAGCTGTACTCTTCACCTTGATTGCTCTATTGGAAGAAAGTGGCTATATGAGTAGGGTGGTGTTCTTGATGGACAATGTAATGCGTCGTTTTGGGCTTAGTGGTAAGAGTGTTGTTCCTCTGATTTCGGGAGCAGCTTGTGCTGTACCTGCCGTGATGATTGCCCGCAATATTGAGAATTGGAAAGAACGCCTAATCACCATACTTGTTACTCCGTTTATGACCTGTTCGGCGCGTTTGCCCGTATATCTCATCATCATTAACTTGGTAATTCCAGACGGTGATTTTTGCTGGATTAGCTATAAAGCGTGGACGTTCTTTGCGATGTACTTTTTGGGCTTTGCGGTAGCTTTGCTCTCGGCTTTTATCTTAGACAAAGTACTGAAGATGCACAAGAACAGCAGTTTCTTTATCGCAGAAATTCCCGATTATAAAATTCCGCTTTTGCGCAATGTATGCCTCACTGTATACGAGAAGACCAAAGGCTTTGTAGTAGGAGCGGGGAAGTTCATTTTAGCAATTTCGATACTTTTGTGGTTCTTAGGGTCTCACGGAGTAGGAGAAAAGTACAACAGCATAGAGGCTACTGCCGAGCAGTTGGCACAAACTCACCAGTGGACCGCCGAGCAGAAAGCACATTACATAGAAGCCCAAAGTCTTGAGTACTCGTTTTTGGGTTACATAGGCAAAGGAATAGAGCCCGTATTTCGCCCGCTGGGCTACGATTGGAAAATCAGTATAGGGGTAGTAGCCTCGTTTGCAGCGCGAGAGGTGTTCATTAGTACCCTATCAACGGTTTATAGTTTAGGAAAAGATTTGGATACCGAAGATGAAGAGGGCGAACGTACTATCTTGGCAAAAATGCGCGCTGAAGTACGTCCTGATGGCACGCCTGTATACACACTCGGCACCGGTATTTCGCTCTTGCTCTATTACGCTTTTGCAATGCAGTGCCTTAGCACTGTTGCCGTAGTACGAAAAGAGACCAACAGCTGGAAATGGACAGCTATCCAATGGATATTTATGACGGGAATTGCCTACGTGAGTGCAATGATGGCATTTATTTTAATTAGATAATTAGATAATTAGCAGATTAGCAGATTGCCCCCGTTCCCCCGAAGGGGGACAATCCGTAAAGACGATAATCGACAAATAATGAAGTTAGGTTTAGTATTTTCAGGTGGCGGGGTGCGTGCTTTGGCACACGCTGGATTGTTGAAGGCTTTGGAAGAAAAAGGCTTGCAACCCTCAATTATTTCGGGTACCAGTGGTGGAGCACTCATTGGGGCACTCTACGCTTGTGGGGTAAAGCCCGAGGATATGGTGCATTTTTTTAAGGAAACACCTGTGTTCAAATGGTCGATGCTCACTTTTAAAAAAGTGGGATTAGTAGATAGTGCTAAATATACCAAGTTCTTTAAAAAACAATTCCAATGTCCGACTTTTGAAGACTTGCGATTGCCCTTAGTGGTAACAGCTACCAATCTGCTGAATGGTAAAGTACAGTATTTTAGCAAAGGAGAGCTCATTCAGCCCCTCATTGCGTCGTCGGCATTACCGCCTTACTTCTCACCGGTGAGAATAGGAAACAGTTTATATTGCGACGGGGGACTGCTGAACAACTTCCCTATAGAACCCCTCAAAGACCGATGCGATAGAATTATAGGGAGCTTTGTGAATCCGCTAGAAACGATTACCGAGAAGGAGCTCAGCAACTCGTTCCAGTTTATGCAACGGATTTACAACATCACTATGGATGGCAATTACAACCGCAAGTTCAAAAAATGTGACCACTTGTTACTACATAATCTCAGCAATGTAGGTGTACTCGATACTAAAATGCTCGATCACGCCTTCGAATATGGATACGAACAAACAATTACCAAATTAGCTAAATTGTCAGTTAGCTAATGAGTAGGGGCAACATTGACAAATTGGTAAATTAAGACATTAACTTTATGAGTGAAATTTCTAAAATTCTATTCTTGGTATCGGATAGTTTGCTGATACCCGACATTATCGTACTCTTGGTACTTTTTGTGCGCGCTTTATTATTGGTAGGCAGTTTCTACAACCGCTTCATCACTAAATACAAAAATGACAAACAGCTGAATGAAGCCATCAGGACGCTCACACCCGAAAGCGCAGAACAACTTAAAGCCCTATTGCCCGCACGCGATAACGCCCTTTACACCCAATACTTGCGTGATATTCTTAGTCATATACCCGACGAGGCATATTACGACTATATGATTTCCAACTTCGAGAATGAAGGCGAAAAAGACATAGCCACCTCTAAGCTGTTGGCAAAAGTAGGTCCCGTTTTAGGACTTATCGGTACGCTTATTGCTATGAGTCCAGCACTTACGGGGCTCTCCACCGGAGACATTTCTAAGATGGCAAGTAATATGCAAGTGGTATTTGCCACCACCGTTGTAGGCTTAGTGATTAGTTTAGTAGGGTTGGTAACTTTGCAGTTCAAACAACGCTGGTATAGCAAAGAAATCAACAACCTTGAATATGTAAGTAGAGTATTAACTCAACCCGCAAGACAATGAAGACAAACCGACGCATATCCCGACTTAAAGACGATGATGCCGACCCGCTAAGTGTAGTGGTAAACCTCTTTGACGTGGCGATGGTTTTTGCCGTTGCCTTAATGGTATCGATGGTGATGAACCTAAATATGGCAGATTTCTTTTCGGGTGAAGATTTTACCATTGTAAAGAAGAAAGGTGATGATATGGAAATTCTTCGTCGTGAAGGGCAGAAAATCACTAAATACAAAACAGTAGAAGGTGCAACCCCCGATGCTTCTACCACTCAGAAAAAAGGTAAACGCCTCGGGGTAATGTACGAAACCGAAAATGGCGAAACTATATTATTACCTGATGAAGAATAAACATAAATAAACCCTATTAAAAAATTAAATATGAAAAAGTTTCTCATTAATTTCGTTGTTGTACTGCTACTACTCATAGGAACCCTTTACGTGGCGGGCTATGGTTATATTCTCAAAGCAGTAGTGGTGATCTACGGCACGGGGCATACTACTACTTTCCTTGATGATTATACCTATTTTGACAATCGTACAATTGCTAAAAGTCCTACTCCTCAGCCTTGGCCACTTTCAGCGAATTACAACAAAATACCCGAAACCCCCGAACTACAAAATGCTCATAAAAAATACGGAACGGTAGCTTTCCTTATCATCAAAGGTGATAGTATATGGCACGAACAGTATTTTGAAGGCTATAATACTGAGAGCAAGAGCAATTCATTTTCTATGGCAAAGAGTTATGTCTCGGCGCTCTTGGGTAAGGCTATTGCCGATGGTTATATCAAGAGTCTCAACCAAAAAGTAAGCGATTTCTTTCCTGAGTACAAAAAAGGCTTCGGAGCTCAGCTTACGGTAGGCGACCTCTCGTCTATGGCATCAGGACTTGACTGGGACGAGGCGTATTACAATCCGTTTTCTATTACCACACGTGCTTATTTTGATAAACATTTTAGAGAAAAGATGCTCCAACTGAGGATTGTTTCTCCTCCTGGGAAAGCCTATAAATACCTCAGTGGAAATACTTTCCTTTTGGGAATGGTATTGGAGAAAGCTACAAAGAAGACCCTTACTCAGTATCTCACCGAGAGCTTATGGCAACCGATGGGTTGTGAGAGTGATGCTCTTTGGCAATTGGACAGTGAAGAAAGCGGACTCGAAAAAGCGTATTGTTGTATTGCTTCGAATGCACGTGACTTTGCCCGCCTCGGGAAACTCTATCGAGATAATGGTAAGTGGAACGGCAAACAGCTATTAGACTCTACCTTTGTGGCGACTTCCGTACAACCGCGCTTTGCCGAGAGTCCAGAATACGGCTATGGTTGGTGGTTATTAGACTATAAAGATACCCATTTCTTTATGATGCGCGGACATTTGGGACAATACGTAATTGTAAATCCTACTGATAAAGTCATCATTGTGCGTTTAGGACATCGCACTGCCGATACTTCTCCTGAAGGCAGTAAGTTTACTCAGGACATTTATGATTATATAGATGAGGCATATAAGGTTTTAGGTGTTAGAGGGTAGTAGAGCGATGAGACTTTAAATTAATAGTTGAATTTCAGTAAAAATGCTTAACAAGATTAATCTTGAAGATATTCTCTTCTTAGACATAGAAACGGTACCACTCTATGAACAACACGCTGAGCTTTCGGCTTTAGAACAAGAACTGTGGGAGGAAAAGACACGATATCAGCGGAAAGATGAGTTTACTGCTGAAGAATTTTACGACCGTGCAGGTATTTGGGCGGAGTTTGGGAAGATTGTATGTATATCAGTAGGCTACTTTTCTTTTCGGCATCAGCAACGCACTTTTAGGGTTACCTCGTTTGTGGGAGAGGAAGAAGTATTGTTAAAAGATTTTGTGCGTTTGGTAGAAGAACACTTTTCACGCGCTAATAAATTGTTTTGTGCTCATAACGGCAAAGAGTTTGACTTTCCTTACCTTTCGCGACGTATGATTATCAATGGTATCCCTATTCCTCAAAAACTACAGCTCTTTGGCAAGAAACCTTGGGAAATTCCGCATCTCGATACTCTTGAACTATGGAAATTTGGAGATTATAAACACTTCACTTCGCTGAAGCTCTTGGCGCATATTCTGGGTATTCCTTCGCCTAAAGACGATATTAATGGTAGTGAAGTGCGTGATGTGTTCTACAATGAAGGCGATGTAGATCGCATTGCTACTTATTGTGAAAAAGATACTATTACAGTAGCCCAAATACTGCTACGTTTCCGCAACGAAGAGCTTCTAACCGATGATGAAATTCTAATTGTAGGACATTAACTTTTACTTCTATTTTAAATACTGAGGTTCAAAATAAGCAATATCTTCAAAGTCTTGTTTTGTATATTTTTCTATAGCAAACGGAAGCATATCTTTTGCCTCAGGGAAGGCATTGGGTATAAATACAGCATTAGGATGCTTACAAATAGTAGCAAACTTCGTACTGCCATCACCTAAAAAAGTTACTTTGCCCTTGTTTAACTCTTCGTGGTAACTATATTCATCGAGGATTTTAGCTTCAGTGGGACTCACAAACTGATAAGCACTATTAAACACGGCGCTATACACCTCCATACGGCGAGCATCGAGCATAGGGATAATACAATTGCCCTGCGTTTGGTGAGCGAGGATTTGCAAGGAGGGAATAGCAATTAAAGGCTTCTCCAAAGCAAAGCAAAGACCCTTGGCAGTAGCAATACCAATGCGCAAACCTGTATAAGAGCCTGCACCTGCACTTACGGCTATAGCATCAACCGCAGAAAGGGGCAAGGAGGCTTGTTGCATTACGTCTTCAATGAAGAGATGTAAGTTTTCGGAATGGGTAAACTTGCCTGCATTCTCAGATTTTTCAGCTATAATGTGATTGTCTTTTGATAGGGCTACCGAGCAATTGAGTCCTGAAGTTTCTATGTGAAGGATAATCATTTTTGTTGTATTTTTCAACTTAGGGGGAATGTGTGACGCAAAAGCGACTTTTTATTTTTCACTTTTCCCAGAAATAATAAGAACTATTTCTCCTTTGATATTTTTGTCTTTATAGTGGTCAAACAGTTGTTGGAGGGTGCCACGTTGGGTTTCTTCGTGTAGCTTAGTGAGCTCACGTGAGAGACTCGCAGGACGGTCGGTACCGAAAGTGGTGATAAAGTCAGTGAGGGTTTTGAGCAATTTATGTGGGGAGATGTAGAAAATCATCGTTTTGGTTTCAGTTGTGAGCTGAGAGAGGCGCGTTTGTCGTCCTTTTTTATCGGGAAGGAAGCCTTCGAAGGTAAAACGGTCGTTAGGCAAACCACTGTTTACCAAGGCAGGCACAAAGGCTGTAGCTCCTGGTAAGCATTCTACATCTACTCCTTCAGTAAGGCAAGCACGTGTAAGCAAGAAGCCGGGATCGGAAATGGCAGGTGTTCCTGCATCGGTGATGAGTGCTACGGTAGTGCCCCCTTTGATGCGCTGTACCCAACCGTCTACCACTTTGTGCTCGTTGAACAGGTGGTAACTTTGCATAGGGGTATGGATATCGTAGTGTTTGAGAAGCTTACTACTGGTGCGCGTATCTTCGGCTAAGATGATATCAACCTCTTTGAGCAAACGGAGTGCTCGCAAGGTTATATCTTCGAGATTGCCTATGGGGGTAGGAATGAGATAGAGTTTGCTCATTACACTTCAAAGCGTTTGAGAAGGAGAGAAAGGAAGCGTTCTTCGTATTCCTCTTTGTCTTTCCAATAGTTGTAAGTAGGTTTTATTTCTTGTTCTAAGTATAAAACAGCATCTTGCATTGTATTGAGTTCTCCGATATGTTTTACAACTTTGTTATATTCGCTTTCACTACCAAGGAAGAGTTTTTGTACAAAAGCCAATTTATCATTTAAACCTATTTGAGCATTTTTACCTAACTTATCGTTAAGAGATTGTACGGGTTTTATATTCTCATCAGTTTCTTTTCTATCGAATACTGTGTTCTTAGACTGAGAGATAAACTCTTCTAAGGAAGGGGATTGCTTTAAGATACGTTGTTCATCGGTGTACTGAGGTTGCTCAATAAACTGTTCGGGCTGTGTTACTTGCTGAGGTTGCTCGATTGCAAAATCTATTTGAGATGTTTCTACTCTTTTGGGTTGTTCCACAGGTACTGCCCATTCAGGTTCGGGCTGATGTACTTCTACTTGGGGTTGCGCTATTTTTGTAGTTTGTTTTTGAACGGGTTTTGGTTCCATTGCTACAAACGAAGCTTTTTCTTTTGTTTGTCCTTTAGGAGCAATAGGGTGCACTTCGGTAGCTTCTACGTTGATGTCGAAAATATCTTTTTCTTGATTTTCATCAATGAAATCGGATACTTTTTTCATCATTGAGTTTTTTCGGTTTTCATTAGCACCTAAGTCTTGATAATATTTATCAACGAAACTCAATATAGTGATTTTTTCAGCTAATTTATGAGCCTGTCTATTGAGTTCTATGAGGTTAAGTTTCCCTTGTTTAGCAATAATTTCGGTAGCGAGAGCTACTAAACTTTGTTCTAATTCTTCTTTCATAGATTGCTATTCTTTAGTTAAGATGTGGCAAAGATATAAAATATTTTTGAATAATAAAGAAATAACAAAAAAACAGACTGCCCCAGAAAATCTTTTTGGAGCAGTCTGTTTTTTTAGATTACTTAATTGAAGCTTCGTAAATACCTTCGATAGTGTGAGTTAAAGTATCGTTGAACTGAGCATCGGTTTGTTGAGCTGAGAGTCCTTCGGTAAGTGCTCTTGAGAAACTGGCGATTACGCCTTTGTTTTCGGCGAGGATATCATTGGCTTTCTCTCTTGGGTAACCTCCTGAAAGGGCGACTACACGCACTACACGAGGGTGTTTGGTGAACTCTTTGTAGAGATTGTTAATAGTTGGCAAAGAGAGTTTGAGCATCACGTTGAAAGTATCGGGGAGGGCATCGAGGTGTTTTCTTATCTCGTCGCGCAAGATAGCTTCAGCAGGTGATTTATCGGGGATATTGATATCTACTTCGGGCTCTATAATAGGCACGAGTCCTGCTTTTACGATTTGTTTGGCTATCTCAAACTGTTGTTTTACCACTCGTGCAATACCGTCAGGAGAGGCTTTTTTAATGACTGAACGCATTTTGGTGCCGAAGATATTACGCTCATTGGCACGCTCTAAGAGTTCTGTAAGACCGCTAATAGGTTTCATCAGTTGAACGCCATCGGCGTCTAAGCTTTCTAAGCCTTTATCGACTTTTAAGAAGGGAACTATGTGTTTTTCTTCCCAGAGATAATCGGCGGTGTATTTACCATCGATTTTTCTATCCATTGTCTGTTCGAAAAGGATAGCACCGATAATTTTATGGCTGTTAAAAGCGGGGCTTTTGATAATGCGGGTACGCATTTGGTGAATGAGGTCAAACATTTGGTCTTCATTGCTATATTGGTCTTCATTCACACCGTAAAGTTTAAGGGCTTTTGGGGTACTACCGCCACTTTGGTCGAGGGCTGCGATAAAGCCCTTGCCATCTTTCATTTGTTTGAGTTGTTCTTTTTTCATAGTGTGTTACTGTTTAAAAGATAGTACAAAGGTACGAAATATTTTTTAATTGACAAAAATTAATAATGTCAATAATGCCATCAACTTTGCCAAAGGTGCGAGCCACACAGGCGGGAAAAATTAGAAAATGAGGAAATTTGGAAATGAGAAAATGAGAAAATGGAGTGTTAGGTTGTATTAGAGAAATGAGGCTGTGCCTCAGAAATTAAACAAATTTTAAACAAAATCAAGGCTACACCTTGTAAATCAGCGGAGCTATTGTTAGTTTATTCAACTTTGGCAAAGGTACGAGCCACACAGGCAGTCGTAGCACGACAGACGAGGAAAAATTAGCAAATGGGGAAGTGTTGAGGGATTCGGAAGGAAACGGAGAAGTTCGGAAGAGAGGAGGGAGGGTTTTTGATGAAAAAAGGGTGTAAGAAGGGTGGGGTTAGCTTATAGAGAGCTTATAGGAAGCTTATACGAATCTTGGACGATTGGTATAGAAAGGGTGTATAAGTAGTTGATAAATAGTATAATACAGCGATGCAAAAAATGGTAAAAACAGGGTTTCGAGGCGAAAGAAAGAGGAAGAGGCAATAGGCCTTAGTCCATAGGCACTAGAAGGGAGTGTGACGGAAAATCAAAAGGAACCTCCCCCTAGCCCCCTCAATGAGGGGGAATGTGGCGAATCTTTTATTGGGTAAGCCCCCGAACCCCCGAAGGGGGACAAGCTGGAAAAGGTGACAAACTTCCCTCTTTACACATACACAGCTGTCGCTGGCTATCTTCAAAGGAGAAATGTGGCAACCAAAGGGAAGCTATTGGGGGGGGTGGAGAGGCTCAAAAGGGGAGAACCAAAGACAAAGAGAGCTATATTAACTTTGGCAAAGTTTCAAACTGTGCCAAAGTATAGTGATAACAAACATCTCTATAACTCGCTTTAAATGGGGAATGTAGTAATAGGGGAAAAAGAGGAATGTAGGGACGAAAATAGTTGTTGGGCGGGGAGGACTCGTAGGACGGGGTTCGGATAGGGGGAATTTGTGAGAAGATGTTATGCGGTTAGCATTTTGGTGCATTGGGCGATGCGTTCTTCTAAGGAGCCTTTTAAGATATGGTATTGTATGCCGTGAGCGTTCAGATGTTGCTCAAAAAAAGCAAAAACGCTCTCGCGCTCGTGGGGTTTATCGCGGAGGTCGTCGGGTTGCCAAGGGACATCTACATAAGTGAGAAAAAGGGTGTGGTAATGATGTGTGAGGGCTGCGCGCTCTATTTGTGGGTTGCATTTGCCATAGTAAAGGTAAGAATAGACCATTAGTTCGAGCAGACAGGTGTCGCAGAACAAATATTCATTGGCTTGCTGGATACGTTTGTTTTCGAGCAAAACTTGTCCGTGAGCGATGGGTAGGAGGTCGTCCCACGTGCAGGTGAGATGCTGAGTGTCCCACTTGTGTTGCAGGTAAGTGCGCATATACTCCTCAGCCCATACGGTTTGGAACTGCTGGGCAAGGGTACGACTAAGAGTGGTTTTGCCGGTGCACTCAGGACCTACAAAGGCGATACGCTTTATCGGGCTGTCTCGTTGCGCAAGTGTTGTTTCCATTCTCTATAGCCCATAATGGCAATAATGGTGAATAAAAAGTACTGAAAGGAGGTGAATAGCATTCCTTTTTTGAGGTAGAGGGGTACTGAAATGAGGTCGCCGAGAATCCAAAAGACCCAGTTTTCTACTTTGCGTTTTGCCATTAGCCACATTCCTATCAAGAAAATGGAGGTGGTAAAGACATCGACATATTCGGTAGGGAGGAAGTTGTGGAATCCTAAGGAGATTCCCTGCATAGAAAAGTTGTTTTTGATGTAAGGTTTCAGGTAGTATACCGCAGTGACGAAAGCCAAGCTAAAAACACCTAAAAGAGTACAGATTTGCCAATCGCGACGGGTGGTAGCGGAGATAGTAATCACATTGTCTTGGGCGTTCTTTGCCCATAGCACCCATCCGTAGATACTCATCGCTGTATAATAGGCATTGATAAGCATATCGCCCCACAGCACGTAGTGCCATAGCAGGTATACAAATAATACCGTGCTGATGATACCCGTAGGGTATACCCATATATTTCCTTTTTTAGCCAGCCAAACACTGAGGAACCCAAAGAACACACCTATGATTTCTAAAACCACTAAATGGGTAGGGACTCCTTGATACTGACTAAAAAACCAATTGAAAAACGCTTCCATATCAGATACTCAGCTACGCTTGCTCGCAGGCTTTACTTAGAAGAAAGGTTTATACTCGTGGCGGTCGGACTTTACGATTTTCACGTACATCAGTCCGCGTTCTACTAAGTCGAGGGCTTCTTCTATCTCGGTGGTGAGAACATTCATCACTTGGGTATACTCGCCATAGACTTGGGTACTGAGAGGGTTTTCTTGTACGATGAGCCCAGAGGCGCGCAGTTTCTTGATAAAGTGAATGATAGGACGCTCGTAATCGTCTTGCAACGGGCTAAAAGTAAGTTCAACAGATACTTTCATAATGGTGAATGATTAATTATTAAAGGTTAATTTATATTCGGGACAAAAGTACAAATAAAATGGGAAATTACAATTATTTTACTACCTTTGCGCAAAAATATGTATCTCTTTCAGCC
The DNA here is from genome assembly GCF_051417515.1 of Capnocytophaga sp. G1920. Lineage (NCBI taxonomy): Bacteria > Pseudomonadati > Bacteroidota > Flavobacteriia > Flavobacteriales > Flavobacteriaceae > Capnocytophaga > Capnocytophaga sp. G1920. Next base: position 13,855 of record NZ_JBPRKH010000016.1, on the reverse strand, counting down.
AAAAGAGTAACCCCCTTTTTACCTATATTGAGTGAAGATAAAATGAACTAAAAACACCCTTCGAAAAGGGAATTAGCGAATTTAAGAGGGAGTATGCTTGATGTTTTTGGCTTAATGGAGGATAAATTATTTAATGAATGAAAAAACGGCTTTTCCTACTCGATGCTTATGCCCTTATTTTTAGGGGTTATTACGCTTTTATCAAGAACCCGCGTATCAACTCCAAAGGGTTGAACACGTCGGCTATTTTGGGCTTTATGAACTCTCTTTTAGAAGTAATTAAAAAAGAAAAGCCCGACCACCTTGCTGTGGCTTTCGACAAGGGAGGAAGTGTGGAGCGCACAGAACTCTTTGCCGACTATAAAGCCAATCGGGAGGAAACGCCCGAAGCCATTCGGTTAGCAATTCCGTATATTCACGAAATCTTGAAAGCCTTGCATATTCCTATCATCGAAAAAGAGGGTTATGAGGCTGACGATATCATCGGGACACTCTCTAAACAAGCTGAAAAGCAGAACTACCAAGTGTATATGGTAACGCCCGATAAGGACTATGCACAACTTGTGAGTGATAATATTTTTATATACCGACCTTCGCGCGGAGGTAACGATGTGGAGATTTGGGGCGTAAAAGAAGTACAAGAGAAATTTGAGGTACAAAATCCTTTGCAGGTAATAGACTTCCTCGGAATGATGGGTGATGCGGTAGACAATATACCTGGGCTCCCAGGAGTAGGCGAGAAGACCGCTAAAAAGCTACTTGCCGACTTTGGCTCTATGGAAAACCTTCTCGCCCATACTGACCAGCTGAAAGGCAAACTGCGCGAGAATATAGAGAGCAACAAGGAAAAAGGAATTCTCTCTAAACAGTTGGCTACCATTATGCTGGACGTGCCTGTAAGGTTTGATGAAGAAGACTTTGCGATGTCCGAACCCGATTTTGAAGCGGTAGGGAGGATATTTGAAGAGTTAGAATTTCGTCAGTTATTGCAGAACTTTCTCAGAACGTATCAGCCCGAGATGCCAACAACACCCCCGCCACTTACAGGTAATAAGCCCACAGAGGGGCAGTTAAGTCTCTTTACACAGGGCGACCTATTTGCACAACCGCAGGTAATGAGCGACAAGAAGAACAGCACTAATACACCTCACTTCTACCAATTAGCTGATACCCCAATGGCGCAACAACTGCTCTTGCAGAATTTATTGCAACAAACCGAAGTGTGTTTTGATACCGAAACGACCAGTGTAAACGCCCTGGAAGCCGAATTGGTAGGGATTTCCTTCTGCTGGTCGGCTCACAAAGGTTATTACGTACCTTTCCCTACTGATAAGGCAGAAGCAACAAAACTACTTGAAACCTTCCGTCCGTTCTTTGAAAATGAGCGTATTGGTAAGGTAGGTCAGAATTTGAAATACGACCTTAAAGTATTGCAAAACTACAACATTGAGGTGCGAGGTGCACTCTTCGACACGATGATAGCCCACTATCTGCTGAATCCGGATATGCGCCACAATATGGATATCCTGAGTGAAACCTATCTGAACTATACCCCTATTGCTATTGAGAGTTTGATAGGTAAAGGTAAGGCACAACGCTCTATGCGTACCGTTCCACTCGACCAAGTGAAGGAATACGCCGTGGAAGATGCTGATGTTACGTGGCAACTCAAAAACGTATTTAAGGAGGAAATGCCCAAAGTGAACGCCGAGAAAATCTATACTGATTTGGAAGCGCCTTTGATAAAAGTGTTAGTTGCTATGGAACGCGAAGGAGTGAACCTCGATGTACCTTTCTTAAAAGAATACGCTAAGACCTTAGATGCCGATATTGCACAACTCGAAGCCACTATAGCCGAGCAGGCAGGGGAGAGCTTCAATTTGGCATCGCCGAAACAGCTAGGTGATATTCTTTTTGAAAAACTGAAAATTGACAGCAAACCTAAGAAGACGAAAACAGGTCAGTATGCCACTTCCGAAGAAGTATTAGCCCCCTTTGCTTCTAAGCATAAGATAGTAGCCGATATACTTGAATGGCGACAAGTGCAGAAGCTGAAATCTACTTATGTAGATGCCTTGCCTTTGGAGGTGAACAAACTCACCGGTCGTGTACACACTACCTATATGCAAACGGTAGCTGCGACGGGTAGATTGAGCAGTAATAATCCTAACTTGCAGAATATTCCTATCCGCACTCCTCGCGGTCAGCAGGTGCGCAAGGCGTTCATCGCACGCAATCCTGATTATGTGCTTCTCTCTGCCGACTATTCGCAAATAGAGCTTCGCATCATCGCTGCCCTTAGCGAAGAACACAATATGATTGACTCATTCCTCCGCAATGAGGATATTCACCGTTCCACAGCTGCCAAAGTTTTCCACGTACCTCTGGAAGAGGTAACTCGCGAACAGCGCAGTCACGCCAAGACGGTAAACTTCGGGATTATCTATGGTGTATCGGCTTTTGGGCTCTCGGCTCAAACCAATTTGAGTCGTTCAGAGAGCAAGGAATTGATAGACACTTATTACGCTACGTATCCCAACCTGCGAAACTATATCAGTAAGCAAATACAATTTGCTCAAGAACACGGCTATGTAGAGACCGTATTGGGAAGGCGTCGTTATCTACCCGATATTCATTCTCGTAACCAAGTAGTGCGCGGAGCAGCTGAACGCAATGCCGTGAATGCCCCGATACAGGGCTCGGCTGCGGATATCATCAAAATTGCGATGATACGCATACAGCACGAGTTGATTCGCCAACAACTTCAAACCCGTATGCTCTTGCAGGTGCACGATGAGTTAGTGTTCGATGTACCTAAAACAGAGCTCAATACCGTTAAGCCTCTGATTAAAGAAGCGATGGAGAGCGCTTTTACTCTTGCTGTTCCGCTTGTAGCAGACTTAGGGGTAGGGGATAACTGGCTCGATGCACACTAGAATCAGGTAAAAGGTAAGAGGTGAGGCGACGCAAACTTTGGTAAAGGTTATGGATCAAAGGTGTCATTTCCTTGTTAATTGTCAATGTAAATTATGTACAAGATATTTCCTAAAAAACGCTATCAAAAAACTTTGAGTATTCTCAAACAATATGCCCCTCAGGGAAGCACTATCCTTGATGTGGGGGTGGAGAATCCTTTTTCGGTAGTAATGCAACAAGAAGGCTATACTGTGCTCAACACTACGGGGCAGGATTTGGATTTTGAATCACACACCCTACAAGCCTTTAAGGCTGATTTTACGGTAGCTTTGGAAATTTTAGAACACTTGGTAAACCCTTTGGCAGTTTTGCAGAATCTCCCTACTAAAAGGGTACTCATTACTGTGCCCTTGCGCCTTTGGTTTGCCAAAGCCTACCGCAATACGTCTGACCCCCGCGACTGTCATTATCACGAGTTTGAAGATTGGCAATTGGATATGCTGGTAGAGAAAGCGGGCTTTCGTATTATTTATAGAGAGAAATGGACACACCCTGTGAAGAAGTTAGGTTTACGTCCGTTATTGCGATATTTTACGAATAGATACTATGCCGTGGTTGCAGAGAGAAAATAATGGTTCAATCTGCCTTCGGGAGAGAAATTGAACAAATTGCAACAAATCAAACAAGCTATAGCACGACAGATAGGAGCGAGCTAGATGGATTTAGCACAGATGATTCTTTTGTAAAACATCATTGTTCCACGGATTGGCTCAGCTAAAGCTGAGGAATTTCACGGAACAGTAATGAAAAGGTAATTGTAAATCAATATTGTATATATCGAACTGACGTTAAATTATATTAGGATTGAACCGGCTTTTTAATAGGAATTAGAGAATTTCGGAGAGACTCAGAAATGCGAGGTCGTAGTACGACAGACAGTGTACAATTAACTTTGGCAAAGGTGCGAGCCACACAGGCAGCCGTAGCACGGCAGGCGAGGAAAAATTAGCAAATGAGGAAGCGTTGAGGGGTTCGGAAGGAAACGGAGAAGAACGGAAGAGGGGAGGGAGAGTTTTTGATGAAAAAAGGCTATAAGGAGGGTGGGGTAGCTTATAGAGAGCTTATAGGAAGCTTATACGAATCTTGGACGATTGGTATAGGAAGGGTGTATAAAGAGTTGATTCATAATATGATACAACGAGTATAAAAATGGTAAAAACAGGGTTTCGAGGCGAAAGAAAGAGAATCCTCACCCCGTCCCTCTCCCAAGGAGAGGGGGTGTAGTGACGAGTAGAGAGCGACGAAAAAAGGGGAATGTGGCGAGGGAAAGGAGAAGGGATAATTAGGGAATTAGGAAATTTGGAAATGAGAAAATGGGGTGGTGTGTGGTCTTAGGGCATAGGCAATAGGAGGTGACGGAAAGAGGATAGGCGGGTTGGGAAATTAGAGAATTAGCAAATTTGGAAATTAGCAAATGGAAAAGAGGTTAAGAAATTCGGAGAGGCTCAGGAAAGGTGTAAGCGGTGAGAGAAACTTATTAAGGGAGTAGACCCTAAATTGCTATAAAGTGGAGTAAGAAAAACGGTGGGATTCTTTGTTAATTGAAAATTATATCGTACTTTTGTACTTTAAACATCATTAAAACTAAGTATGAATCTGAAAAATATATCGTTTAAGAAGCTACTTACACAAGGAGGTCTTGCGCTTGCTACCCTGCTATCACGGTTGTTAGAAGGCTGTATCGCTTTGGCTTCGATGGTATATAAATTACTACGTTATGCCTTAAAAGTGCTCTGGGCGGTATTTATCTTCGCTTTGCTTATAATTCCTTATGGTATTTTTAGACTTTACCAAGGATATAAGAATAGAAAAAACGCTCCGAAAAAGGAACAGGAACAGATAGTATATACAGGCAACATATTCCACCGCAGTTGGCAATGGTTGCGGGCTAAACCTTATCAGTTTTACCTCAAATGCATAGGTATACCGATTGGGATAGGCGTAGGAGGTATACTGTTGCTCATCTTGTTAATTTACTTTGGGGCTTTTGGCAAGTTACCCTCAGAGGAGGATTTGAAAGAGTTGCGCCAATCGGAAGCGAGTCTTGTTTACGATTACGAGAACCAATTGATAGGAAAATTTTATATCTTCGACCGTACTAAAATAGAATACAAGGACTTTCCTCCTTATCTTATCAACGCACTTATCGCTACCGAAGACGAGCGTTTTTACTTGCACAAAGGGGTAGACACGAAGAGTTTGTTTAGGGTGTTCTTTAAATCACTGCTTTTGCAAGACGACTCATCAGGAGGGGGAAGTACTGTTACAATGCAGTTGGCTAAAAATATTTATGGGCGTGGACAGCGCTACGGGAAACTTTCGATGCCTATACACAAAATCAAAGAGATGATTATAGCCAGACGCATAGAAAAGGTATACAGCAAGGAGGAAATCTTGACGCTTTACCTCAATACTGTGCCTTTCAGCGATAATACTTACGGGATAGAAAGTGCGGCGCAACGATTCTTTGACAAATCGGCGAGAGACCTTACGCTTAATGAAGCGGCTACGCTTATCGGTACGCTTAAAGCGACGAATAGCTATAATCCGCGTACCTCACCCAAGCGCAGTGAAGAGCGTCGGAATGTGGTATTGGCACAGATGAAGAAAAACAACTTGCTGACCGAAGACGACTTTAAAGTTCATACAAGAGACACTCTTAAAACTACGGCAACTACGGCTGAAAAAGATGGTGTAGCGCCTTATCTTGTAGAGCAAATACGCTTACTATTACCTGAACTGCTGAAAGACGTGAAGAAGCCAGACGGTTCGGCTTACAATATCTACAAAGATGGATTGCGCATCTATACGACCATTGACAAGACAATGCAGGAATATGCTGAGAAAGCAGTGGAAAAGCATTTGACATCGTTACAACAAGATTTTGAACAGACCTATGGCAAACGTGCTCCTTGGAACTTGGACAGTGACTGGTTTAAGGAAGAAGTGAAGAAGTTGCCTGCTTATAAAGAACTTGAAGAGCAAAAACTCTCGGAAGCGAAGATATGGGCGAAACTGAGTGAGAAGAAGCCAATGGATTTATCTTTCTATACCGAAGACAGTATCAAAAAGCATAGTACATTGGACAGTTTGTCGCGTTTTATACGCATATTAAACACGGGATTTGTGAGTGTAGAGCCTCAAACAGGGGCAATTAAAACTTATGTGGGTGGAGCAGACTTCCGCTACTTTAAGTACGACCATATCCTACAAAGCCGTCGCCAAGTGGGCTCAGTTTTTAAACCGATAGTATACGCTACTGCCTTAGAGATGGGAATGCCTGTGTGCACGCACTTTTCGCCCTTGCCTTTGACCTATGCTGATTACGAATATTGGTCGCCACGCAACGCTTCTAAGACTGACGATGACCCTAACATATATTACTCAGTATGCAAGGGATTACGAGAATCGTTGAACACCATAGCAGTACAAACGCTCTTTTATGCGGGGCTAAAGAATGTGATAAAGAAAACACGACAGTTAGGCATCACTTCTCCCCTACCGAATGTGCCTTCGATAGCATTGGGTTCGGCTGAACTATCGGTAATAGAAGTAGCTAAGGCTTATACGGCTTTTGCGAACAAAGGAGTGCCTGTAGAGCCTTATTTTATCACCCGAATAGAGAACAAAAAAGGGGAAGTAATATGGGAACGCAAACCTAAGGTTTTAGCTCCTGCACTGAGTGAACGCACTGCGCAAATAATGATACAGATGATGCGCTCGACCGTGAACGAAGGTACCGCATCACGTATGCGTGGGCAATACGGACTTACCAATGACCTTGCGGGTAAAACAGGTACGACTCAAGACAATAAAGACGGTTGGTTCGCGGGAATGCTCCCCAACCTTGTAATGATTACGTGGGTGGGTAACGACCAGCAGATAGGTTTTAAAAGTACGCGTTTGGGACAAGGAGCTAACTCGGCATTGCCTATTGCTGCCTTGTTTGTATCGCAACTGAACCGCAACAGCAAGTATAAAGACCTAACGCGAGCTACTTTTAAGGTAAGCGAAGAGATACGTACGGAGGTAACTGAATGTGAGCCTACTGTACGCGAAGGTTTCTTTGACCGTCTTTTGAGCAGTACTGCCAAAGATACCATAAGAGCAGGAGATGTGCATTATCGGATTTATGAGCGCAAAGGTAAGCTACACAATGTGGAAGATGAGGAAGATATATCGGTAGACGATGTGGTAAATCCTGCAAATACCCCTGCGCCAACACCAAGCACTCAAACAGCTACACAGGATGGAAAAGAAAAGAAAAAAGGGCTTTTGGATAGGATTTTTAGTCGTAGCACGACAGGCGATTAGTCGTAGCACGACAGGCAATTGAATAAGGAAATTAGGGAATGAGAAAATTAGCAAATCAGGAAGGATAAGATTTTAAGAGAGGCAATAAAATATTGAGATAACTAAAGACTAACAAATTAAAACTAATATAGATGAAAAGAATAGTATTTTTAATGGTGTCGTTCATCTTGATGACACCTTACATAAACGCACAAGAGAAAAAGAAGTTTGCTGTGAGAACCGTTGCTTTTTACAACGTTGAGAACCTTTTCGACACGATTAATGACCCTCATAAGTTTGATGATGACCGCACTCCTGAGGGAGCTGACCGCTGGACGAGTAAGGTGTATAACGACCACGTACACAAGATAGCCAAAGTAATTTCGGAAATAGGAAGTGATGTTACCAAACACGCCCCCGATATAGTAGGTCTTGCCGAAATAGAAAATGAAGCGGTAGTGAGAGACCTTATCAATACCGAATATTTGAGGAAATATAATTATGGGATTGTACATTACGAATCACCCGACGCTCGTGGGGTGGATGTAGCTCTCATCTACAAGAAAAGCGTGTTTAAACCCACTGCTTCATTTCCACACCCTTTATACCTCACCAAAGATGACGGGAAGCCTCTTTACACTCGCGACCAACTGTTAGTAAGTGGTGAATTGGACGGTGAAATGATTCATTTTATAGTAAACCACTGGCCTTCGCGTTTTGGAGGAGAAGCTAAAAGTAGACCCAGTCGTGAAAAAGCGGCAGCTTTGAACAAGAAAATTATAGATTCACTCCTCAGCAAAGACCCTAATGCTAAGGTGATAGCAATGGGTGACTTTAATGACGACCCTATTAACTCAGGCTTTAAGAATGTGTTAAAAACCAAAGACAAAAAAGAAGATGTAAAACAAGGAGAGTTATTTAACCCTATGGAGGCTATGCTGAAAAAAGGAATGGGAACGTTAGCCTATCAGGACGGCTGGAATCTTTTTGACCAGTTTTACTTTACTTATGATTTGCTAAAAGAAGACAAGAGTAGTTACCGCTATTGGAAAACGGGGATATTCAATCGCTCGTATTTGGCTAACCCCAAAGGACGCTATAAGGGATATCCTTTCCGCAGTATGAGCAATGGTAATTACACTTGGGGATATTCTGACCACTTCCCAGTGTATATGTACCTTATCAGAGAACTGAAATAAGGGAATAAGAATATTTATGTTAGCAATTGAGAGGCTACCCGAAGAGTTTAAAATATTTTCGGGTAGCCTCTCGAACTTTTCTATTCTTCTCTCACCTCTGTTGTCTCCTGAGTAGGTGTTTCTACAGGTGCTACACTCTCAGGCTGTGGCGCAATTACAGGAGGCTCTTGCTGTTGTAAAGGTCTGTTTTTAGCGAGTTTAAACCCTACACCTACCGAAATGGCAAAGTAATAACTTTGAGCGTCTTTAAAGTTTAGGTAAGGTGTATGTTCTTGATTGGTGAGAGGCGATAGATTGGTAGAAAAACGACCGTCTACGGTAAGGATGATTTTAGGAAATTCCCACATCACACCTCCTCCTAAATGCAAATTCATCACAACACTATTGAAATGTGAGGTGATATCATATTTTTCACTGTATTGTTTCTCGGAATAAGAGGCTAAAAGTAAGAGTTTAGGAGCTACTCCTATTTGTCCAAAGCCCCTAAATTTCTTTTTACCTTCTATTTGTAGTAAAAGAGGTACTTCCAAGCAATCAAAACGAATAAAATGACGGTCGGATAGTTTTAAATCAGAACCTTCGGGACGAAAAGGAATAGCTTCGCGTTTGTACATCACTTCGGGTAAGAATACCCAATGGGTCTTGAGTGGAAGGCGGAAGAATACGCCTGTGTTAAAAACTCCTGAATGCCCAAAGTACTCTATATTATAGCTTTCATTGGCTGTTTTAGGAGTTATAACGCTTACCGTTGCCAAAGGATTATTAAGTTTTACTCCTATGGCTGTCTGAGAAAAACCGAGTGTAGCAACACTCAAAAAAACGATGGTGATTAAAAAACGTTTCATAATATATGTTGTTAAAAATTAAATTTCTTGTTCTTGTGGTGTATTCACCTCAGCAGGAATACTATCATTGATAATTGTTGGGAGCTCTTCTTGGGGAATAGTTCTCATCTTTTTAGAGAGTTTGTAGCCTGCCCCTAAAGAAAACGCAAAATAATAGCTTTGTGCCTTACTGAAATCAATATCAGGGGTGTTCTTTTTAGAGGTAAGTGGTGTAAGGTTAGTAGCGAGTCTTCCATCAGCAGTAAAAACCCAATCTTTTCTGTTCCATAAAACACCTCCCCCAACATTTAAATTGAGAACAACCCTATTAAAAGAGCTCGTAACATTATGGTCGCCTTTTTCTAAAACAGCAGAATACTTTGCTGAAGTTAAGAATTTAGGAGCCACTCCTAATTGAGCAAACCCTCTTACGGTGCGCTTTCCTTCCCATTGTAACAGGATAGGGACCTCAGCATACCAAAATTCATATACTCCGCGATCAGAGAGAAGTTCTTCTATTGTTTCCTCTTGATGAAAAAACCAAACCCCTTCACGCTTGAACAACACTTCGGTTTGTAGTGCCCAATGTGTTTTTAGAGGCATTCGCATAAAAGCTCCTATATTAAAAGCCCCTATATAAAACTCACCAAAAATACCTCCTCCGTTTCTAATCCCCTTAGGTGTATTTGCAATTTGATGTTTCATTACATTAACTGCTACAAACGGATTAGCAACTTTCACCCCTACGGCTATTTGGCTATAGCTAAATACCGAAATACTTAAAAGCATAGCAGTGATTAAAAAACGTTTCATAATATATTTAGTTAAAGATTATTCTTACCTATTACCTAAGTCTAAGTATTTTTCAAAGTAATCAGCAATGTCTTTGAGTTCTTGGCGGTAGTGATCGTCGTCTTTTTCGGTAAGGATACCATAGCCATAACGACGGAAGTCCTGTAGTATATCCGAAAATCGTTCGCTTGCGAGTTTGAGTGTGATATGCACGTTGTCTTCCGTGCGATTGGAGAGATAAAGTCCTAATACCTTACCTCCATTTTCTTCCACTATCCTACTGATTTCAGTAAAAGAATAATTGTGAGCACTTTTCTCTAAGATGAGTATCCGACCCGCTTCTTGTATAAAAGGCGTTTTGGTGAGTTGTTGTATAAAGTCTCCCAAGTAGTAATAACCTATAAATTGCTGATTCTGATTTATTACGGGGAGCATATCGGTGTGATAGGAAGCGAAAGCCTCTATTACGGTATCCCACGTAGCAGTTAGCGGTACAAAAAAGCGTTCTAACGCATACTGATAATCGGCTACTAAAGCTTCCTTAACTGGACCTTCCACCACCTCTTTGCAGAGTACCCCTATAAAAGTATTGCCTTCACACACGGGCAAAGCCGAAAGTGAATGTGCCTCAAAAAGCAACTGTACCTCTTCTATGGAAGTTGTAAGCGTAATATGTAAAGAATGGGTTATCATATTATTACTTGAATTAATAACAGTCAGATTTTATTTGTCCTCTGTTTTGGTAGTAGCTCAGCGGTTTTTCTAAATGTTCTCTACAAATAGCTTCCAAAACTTCAGTCACCGCTTTCTCCATCGCAACCGACCCGCATATCATTATAATTCCTTTGTTTTTGAGGAGTTCAGCAAAGAAAGTCGCTTCTCTTCGCAAGATGTCTTGCACATAGAATTTATCCCCTTCGCGCGAGAGGGCTTGCCAATAGTTGGCTATCTTTCCTTCGCGAGTAAACTGTTCTATATAAAGGCGGTAGATTTCCAAAGAGGCTTCACGACGGCAACCCCATATCAGGGTGATAGGTTTCTTTTGGGTATTTTCGGCTATCATTCCCATAAAAGGCGCCATCCCCGAACCATTGGCAATACACACCACTTGAGGTGATTTTTTAGGAAAATGGAAGTGTTTGTTGGCTACTAAAGCAGCTTGCAACGTATCGCCTATTTGCAAATTGTTCAGCAGGTTAGACACCACCCCTTGAGAATGTAGCTTTACGCTCAACCACACATCTCCTTGGTATTTGGCAACCGAATAGAGTCGTTCGCGTCCATCTTCGGGGGTAATGCCCAAGAGGTCGCCAGAGGTAAAACTACTTTTTTGGGACGGGCGTAGCGCTATTAGGAAAATATCGTCATCCATTACGGGGGTTTTCTCTGTTACAGTGAAAGAGAGCGGTTTGCGCTGAGGCTGTACGCTGAAATCATTAGGCAAAGCCAAAGAGAGCTTTTGCACCATAGCCCAAGCCATTGCCCACGCTTTAAACTGACCAAAGTCTTGATCGTTTACGGTATGCAAAGGCAGCGCACATTCAGCTTGTGCAGTAGCCGACAATAGTTGGTCTACTTCTTTGGCATATTTGCAAAAATCGGGGTAAGTATCAGAGCCAAAACCAAGTACGCTATATGCCAAAGGTTGTGCGGGGGGATATTTCGCCCATAGTTGCGCAAAGTGAGTCGCATTGATAGGCGCCTCGCCATCGCCATAAGTGCAAGTAAATACAATGAGTTGCTCTGCTTTAGCAAAACGAGTGTAGGCATTCATATCGGTCAGGTAGGAACGTTTGCCCAAACGGAGGAGTTCGTTATGGAAAAGGATAGCAAACTTGCGGGTGGTGCCCCCTTCGGTACCTACTAACACAATATATTCACATTCGCTTTTATCAAACGGATTGTTGATGCCTTTCTTTCGTTTTCTGAGGGTCATTGCAAAGCCAGAGTAGAGGAAAAACAACAGCGCCGCACACGAGAGCAACAAGACGGTCGCCCAGAGGTAATGCCCTTTGCCAATGTGCAGGGTGCGCACCAAATATGCCAAGCCTTTGTAAGGAGAGGTGGAAGTGCTAATCACCTCGCCCGTAAATTGATTGACTACTATATTTTTATCGATAAAATCTACTTTATAAACCTCTTCTACATCTTCAAAGGCAGGGAATTCCACTTGGCGCACTTCGGCGAGAGGCACTTGAAAAATGGGGAAGTCTTTAGCGGGTTTTGCGGGTGTTTCTTGTAGTGTGCTAACATCGTAATTGTGTTCAGCTTTGAACTTAGGAAACACTCCCACTGTTTCGAGCGTCATATACACCCCCGTGAGGGCAATGATAAAGATGGGCACGAGCGCCCAGCGCCCCAGCGCACTGTGGTAATGATTGTAGAATTTTTCTTGCGGAAGTTTGTGGAAGAACCTGCCCCAACGTTGCTGTTTGCGGGCGATGAGCCATATACCCGACAAGGCTACTACACACAAACACAAAGCCGTAACTCCCATTATTACCCGTCCCGTTTTGCCCATATAGAGCGAGCGGTGTAGCGTTTTGACGAACTGTATAAACTTCGAGGGTTTATAATCCCCTTGGATTACCTCCCCCGATTGCGGATGGATAAAGAGTTTTTCGCCCTCAGTCGTCTCCACCTGCACAAAGTGATTGCGGTCGATAGAGAGTTTGAGTGCATCTATATTCTTTTCCTTTAAAACAGCAATGGTTTGGGCAAGGGTAGTGCTTTCAAACGCTGCACTTTTGTAAGGCAACGTTTGGTTATACACCGATTCACCCGCCAAGATGCCCCCTGTAAGAGCTCCCAGCAGTATGAATACCCCTGCTATCAGGGAAAGAATTAAGTGAAGTTTACGCATAATAATTACGAATTACGAGTGACGAGTGACGCAAAGGCGGTTTGCCGATGTGTTAATTTGTTTGGCACGAGCTACAAGCTCGCGCCAGCAGTGTTTTTTTTTTACTGATTTATTTTCAACTTTGCCAAAGTTTCAGACTAAGGTTGTAAGGAACATTTTTAACTATCTGAATAAGAATACATTTTTGAAGGATCTCCTCCGCAATGGATTACAATTTCTTTAATTATTTCATCTTGTAAACCATAACAAAATCGCCTTTTAGGGATTTTATAGCCTTTCAATCCTTCTTCTTTTATGTATGTCAATAGTAATATTGATGCTATTAATATTACATACATCATCACTTGTATGCCATTGAGATTTCTTGAAAAGAAATGTTTAAAGTTAAGCTCTTGCTTTATAAAACGAAAATACTGCTCTATCTTCCAACGATTCCTATAAATTCCGGCTATTTGCTCATCACTAAAATCATCGGTTAAGTTACTTAAAAACAGTATCTTCTCTTCTTTAATTTCTCCTCTCTTCTCATCCTTCTTTAGCAGTCTACCCTCTATCAAACGAAAGGTATTTTTTGTCTTCTTTTGACTTTTAGTGAAAAGATGTACTTTCTGACTGCTAATTAAGCGCAGATGCTCATCTTGCTCAGCTAATTTCTTTACTTGACTCCCTTCTGCTAAAATATACTTTGAGTCTTTGTAAATTCGGGTGACAAAATATTGAGTCTGCTCATCTGAAAGCTCATCCATTACCTTTCTGTCTTTCATTCCTCTGTCGAACACTGCTATATCTTTCTTATCAGCAGTATGTTCCTTGAGAATATCACCAAGTGCTAAATCTTCACTTATCATTTCTTGCTGGTGATGAATTTTACACTTGAATGGTAAGTTTGAAAATCCAATGGTGAATTT
>NZ_JBPRKH010000015.1:0-79220 GCF_051417515.1 Capnocytophaga sp. G1920 | reverse complement strand
TGTTATGGTTTACAAGATGAAATAATTAAAGAAATTGTAATCCATTGCGGAGGAGATCCTTCAAAAATGTATTCTTATTCAGATAGTTAAAAATGTTCCTTACAACCTTAGTTTTAAACTTTGCCAATGTTAATGATTATAGAAGATAATTAAATGATTTATAATTTAAATTAAAAGTATATGGATTCAAATAATAATAAATGTATCATATGTGATAGTAATGCTATGGCAAGAAAAAGATAAAACGCTAAAAGAAAACACTTTCTTTTGGCGTTTTTGTGCTTATAACCTTTGCTAAAAACTTATTATATCCGTTAAGCATTTGCACAATTCATTTATTTGCTGTACTTTTGTATCATCATAAAAACAAATTATGTTACGGAATAATTATCAAGAAGAAACTTTTGCCGAAGGTGATATAACGGAACTTTTGGAAGACGAATGTCATCTCATTTTATACAATGATGATGTCAATACTTTCGACCACGTTATCGACACCTTAGTAAAGGTTTGTCATCACACCTTTGAACAAGCCGAGCAATGCGCTATTATTGTACATTTCAAAGGAAAATGCGATGTAAAATCAGGAAGTTATGATTTTCTAAAACCGCTTTGCACCGCACTTCTTGATGCGGGACTTTCTGCCGAAATAGAAGAAGCATAATTTTTTTATTCTAAACTATTTGTTCTTAACTTTTAACTATTCACTAAAATCGTGGAACTAAAATTATCAAAACCTATTTGTTTTTTTGACCTTGAAACTACGGGCATCGATATTACCAAAGACCGCATTGTTGAAATATCTATCTTAAAAGTCTACCCCAATGGCAATAAAGAAAGCAAAACGTGGTTGGTAAACCCTACTATTCCTATCCCCAAAGCTGCCTCAGATGTGCACGGCATTACCGATGAGCGCGTTGCGGGTGAGCCTACTTTTAAAGAGCTTGCCAAGCAAATCCATAATATGATAAAAGATTCAGACCTTGCTGGCTACAATTCCGACCGCTTTGATATTCCTTTGCTTGCCGAAGAAATGTTGCGTGCCGAAGTAGATTTTGATTTGGGAAACCGCGTATCGGTAGATGTACAAACTATTTTTCACAAAATGGAACAGCGCACCCTCTCGGCAGCCTATAAATTCTATTGTGGTAAAGACCTTATTGATGCGCATACGGCTTCGGCAGATACCAATGCCACTTATGAAATCCTCAAAGCCCAGCTCGACCGTTATGACAGCTTAGAGAACAACATCAAAAAGCTCAGCGAGTTTACTTATCGCAAACAAATAGCCGACTTTGCTGGTTTTATTGGTTATAATGACAAAGGCGAAGAAATCTTTACCTTTGGGAAACACAAAGGTAAACGTGTAGAAGATATTTTTGACGAAGAACCAGGATATTTTGGTTGGCTTCTCGGTGCCGACTTCCCATTGTATACCAAAAAAATCCTTACGGCTATCAAGCTCCGTAAATTATCGGCTACTATTAAATAAAAAAATAGCTCTAAAACTTTGGTAAAGTTTCAAACTTTGCCAAAGTTGGAATTTCTACATTCATTTTTATTTATGGAAACAAACATCGACTTAGAAGAAGAAAACAAAGCCATTGCGCGCGAGTATAAAGAACTCTTGCGTATCAGCTATCAAACCCTTAGCGATGAAGATAAAAAGCTCATTCGCTTAGCGTTTGACACTGCTGTTGATGCGCACAAAGACCAACGCCGAAAAAGCGGAGAACCTTACATTTTTCACCCTATTGCCGTAGCTAAAATTGTTGCTTCACAAATAGGATTAGACGCCATAGCCATTGCGTCGGCTTTGTTACACGATGTAGTAGAAGATACTGACTATACGATTGAAGATATGGAACGGCTTTTTGGTAACACTGTAGCACATATTGTCGAAGGACTTACCAAAATTTCGAGTATGAGCCGTGAAAATGACATTTCTTTACAAGCCGAGAACTTCCGAAAGCTCCTCCTCACGATGAACGACGATGTGCGTGTGATTCTCATCAAAATTGCTGACAGACTCCACAATATGCAAACGATGGATTCGATGGCAGAATACAAACAAGCCAAAATAGCTTCGGAAACACTCTATATTTATGCACCTATTGCTCACCGCATTGGCTTGTATAACATCAAAACAGAATTAGAAGACCTCGCCCTTAAATACACTGACCCCGAGCGCTACAATAGTATCCTAAACAAAATGGAAGAATCCAAAGAAGAACAACAGGAATACATTGAGGCGTTTACCAAAATCGTAGAAACTTCTTTGACGCAACAAAAAATTGATTATTCCATCAAAGGGCGACCCAAATCAATCTATTCTATTTACAGAAAAATGGAATCGCAAGGCGTGAGTTTTGAAGAAGTTTACGATAAATTTGCGATTCGCATCATCTATAAAAGTGAACCAGCCGAAGAAAAGTTTTTGGCTTGGAAAATATACTCTATTGTTACCGACCACTTCCGTCCCAATCCCACCCGATTGCGCGATTGGATTTCCTCACCCAAATCTACAGGTTACGAAGCCTTACACATTACCGTAATGGGTCCAAAAGGCAAATGGGTAGAGGTGCAAATACGTAGCGAACGTATGCACGAAATCGCCGAAAAAGGTTATGCAGCCCATTTTAAGTATAAACACGGCGACCAAAAAGAAGAAGGCATCGAAATGTGGCTTAATAGGTTGCAAGAAATCTTTGAAAACAGCGAGGCAAATGCGGTGGACTTTGTAGAAGACTTTAAACTCAACTTGTATTCCAAAGAGATTTTCGTCTTTACCCCTAATGGTGAGATAAAATCCCTCCCGAAAGGCGCAACACCCTTAGATTTTGCTTTTTATATCCATACAGGAGTGGGCTTAAAAACGCGGGGAGCTAAAGTAAACAATAAATTAGTGCCCTTAAACTATGTGTTAAAGAGTGGTGAAACGGTGGAAATCATCACTGCCGAAAATGTAAAACCTACTAAAAACTGGCTCAACTATGCCACCACAGCCAAAGCTCGTAGTAAGATAAAAAATGCTTTAAAAGAAGAGACAAAAACCGTTGCCGCCGAAGGGAAAGAGATTCTAGTACGAAAATTAAAACAATTGAAGATTACTCTCAACGAAGAAGTGATGAATGAGATGGTGAGTTACTTCAAAACAAAAACGAGCTTAGATATTTACTATCAAGCAGGCACGGGAGAAATCAGCAACCAAATGCTGAAAGATTTTGTATCGCATCGCACGTCTTTCTTTGGCTTATTCAAAAATAAAGCAGTAAAAAAACCTACTGACGAACCCATTTATTCGCCCAACGTTCACTATGATAGCATTGTGTTTGGCAAAGAAGAAGAATCGTTAGACTATACTTTTTCAAAATGTTGCAATCCTATCCCTGGTGATCCTATTTTTGGGTTTGTTACTATCAACGAAGGGGTGAAGGTACACAAAAAAACTTGCCCGAATGCTATTTCGATGCAATCGAATTACGCTTATCGTATCATTCAAGCCAAATGGGTAAAATCTGATGAAAGAGATTTCAAAGTGAGTCTTAAAATTAGTGGTATTGACCGCGATGGACTCATCAGCGATATCTCAAAAGTGATTTTGGATAGCAAATTTGTAAAACTTACCAACATTAATATTGATACCGAAGGCAATGTATTCAGCGGGAAAGTCTCTATTTCTATCAACAATAATGCTACTTTAAAAAAATTGATGCAAGATATTAAGAACATTAAAGGAGTAGATAAAGTAAATAGACTCTAATATGCGAAAATTAGCAAATAGTGAGCTCAATAGGTTGGATATTGAGCAATTTAAGAAGGCAGAAAAGACACCTTTAATAGTAATTTTGGATAATGTGAGAAGTTTGAACAATATAGGTTCTGTTTTTCGCACTTGCGATGCTTTTTTAATTGAAAAGATATACCTCTGTGGGATTACTGCCACTCCTCCAAACAAAGAGATTCACAAAACAGCTTTGGGTGCGACTGATAGTGTAGTGTGGGAATATGTAGAAAATACACTTTCGGCAGTAGAAAAGCTAAAAGAGCAAGGTGTTTATATTATTAGCATTGAGCAAGCTGAAAATTCCACAATGCTGAATGATTTTCAGCCTAACGGAAAGCAAAAATATGCTATTATCTTTGGCAACGAGGTAAAAGGAGTGGAACAAGAAGTGGTTTCAGCTTCTGATGAGGTGATAGAAATCCCACAGTATGGTACTAAACATTCTCTGAATATTTCGGTAAGTGCAGGAATTGCTATTTGGGAGTTAGCAATGAAGCTCAGGAAGCATACAATGTTATAAAAATAGAAATGATAAACAAAAAGCCTGATAACATATTGTTATCAGGCTTTTTTTGTAGAGCGGGAGACGAGGTTCGAACTCGCGACATTCAGCTTGGAAGGCTGACGCTCTACCAACTGAGCTACTCCCGCAATTACAATGATATAAATAATTTTTCGAGTGCAAATATACGGGTATTTGCTATTATATTCCAAATTTTTTAAAACTTTTTTATTGTATTTTCTGTAAATAAAAAAGTAAAGACTTATAAATCAGTGATTATTTTTCTCATTACTTTTCTTCTGATAAAGATAAAGACAAACGAATGAAGATAAAATTTTACGTAAAGTTTTTAAATGTATATTTTTACTGATTTTTATCTTTATTATAAGTAGCTAAACTTTCTAAAAGTAGCGAAACAAGTTCTTTATGACTGATTTTCATTGTGGAACTTGCAATACTGATAGGAGCTCCATACATTTTCTGACTCCATTGCATCATCTTTTTTACAAAAAAGTTCTTTTCATTAGCAATAAGAGTTTCAGGATTTCTCACTTGTATCAAAATACTCTTGTTCCCTTTGATTTCTAATTCTTGAAAACCTATTATTTCTTTCCAAGGAATAAGATAATACTTTTGTATTCTTATGTGTAGGGCTTTTTCATCTATGGCAAGTACCCATTGATTGTTTAGCAAGTTTTTTATGATAAAAAATAGAGCTGTTAAAGCAAAAACTACAACGATAATACCTATAGCCTCTATAAAAACAATGTTTCTTTTGCCGTCTTTAGATAATCCATTGGCATTTAGAAAACAGAATAAGCCTATTGCTAAGAAAATAATGGTTAAGAATAGTAGAAAAATGTTTTTCTTTTTGCTGGTAAAGATTTCTATGGCTGCCATTTTATTTCTCAATGGTTTTCTTGTTTAAATATTTTTCTTTTATATATTTGCTGACTTTGTGATAATAAAATGAAAGAATTAAAATACCTATCACAAAGGCAATAGCACCTATCACAGCTTGGGTAGGGTTTAAGCTTTTATGAAGATAGTAATCTAAGTTGAAATATGGAATAAAGTGATAGAGCGCAATACTGTGAATGATGTAAATAGAAAGGGTGTTTTGTCCTATACGTTGTAAAAAATGGGCAGTAAGTACATTTCGTAAGATTACAAATACAGCAAATGTCCAAAGAGTGTCACCCATTCTCAAAAAAAGAAAGCCATTGTGTGCTAAACTTTCAAAGTGTTCCCACCCTGTAATGCTATATAAGAAGTGAAAAGTGTGATATTGGAAGTGAAAAATGGCTCCGATGCCAATAAGTAGTAGTGTATATATTGTATATAAGTGTTTGGCGTTTCTGTAATAGTAAAATAGCGATCCCATAAAGCCTCCTAAGGTCACAAAGCCTAACCAAGGAAAAATAGTAAAGAAAGTACCGTATTTCGGAGTAAAGTAATTGGCTACTACTTGGGGTAACCAAGAGTATTCATATTGGTTATAGGTCTCGTTGAAGGTGAAAAGTAGTAAAGTAATGCCGATGAGCATTGTAGGAAGGAAATGCCTCACGTGATTTCTAGCTAATAAGTAGAGTCCTACCATTATGATGAGAGCTAACCCTATACAATGCAAAATATCTACGAAATAGATGCTTTTCCGCAAAATACACGCCACTGCTATAAGCATTAATCCGCGTTTTGCTCCTTTCTTCACACGTGGGTTCTTGAGTCCTACACCACTGCGTTCGCCTTCTCGAATGAGCAAATAGGTAAAAATAAAGCCTGAAATGGTAAGGAATACAGGTGCGGTAATACCTGTGAAATAATGCCAAATATGATAGTAAGGGTTACTTTCGTCACAGTATGGTTCAGCAAGTAAAGCGGTGATAAAATGCCCTTGTAACATCATACAGATGGCATAAGCGCGTATTACATCGATAAATATCAGTCGTTGCTTCATTATATAATACTAAGTATCTTAAAACGCATTTCTATTTAGGTAACAGACAAAATGTAGTGCAAAGGTATAACAAATTTCCCATATACCCAAAATAAAAACATTGGCAAAGCTCCTCGCTCTGCCAATGTTTTTATAATGTATTACTTATTGTCTTATTTGTTTAAATCTTCCAATACTTTCACAGCTTCATCTATATACACATCTTTTTCAAGACTTTCGTGCCAACGATCACGACGTAATTTTAGGTCTTCACTGTTTTTTATTTTAGCCTCATCAGAAGCTACTGAAGTGAATTTCAAGTTAGATTTGTAATCGTTAATTGCTTTGAACTTTTTAGATTGCTCTTCGTTTTTCTCAATTACTTTTTTGTAAGCTTCGTAGTTGAGAGGAAAAACATTGTCTTTCTGTTGCTGTTTTATCCATCGAGCGTTTTCGTCAATAAGCTTTAAGTATTGATTTTCACTGATGCGTTTTTTGCTGTTTTCTATTGCCTTATCAAAGTTGGCATTGTTAGTCCAAGTAGTGTACTTAGCAGGCTCTATTTTATCCCAAGGCATAGCGTTGGGCATATCGCGTTCGCCTATATCAATATATTTGTATTTATCAGGCACTACGATATCGCTTTCTACACCTTTTAGCTGGGTAGACCCTCCGTTGATACGATAGAACTTCTGAATAGTAATTTTTATAGCACCAAGGTCGCCGTAATTGTTTTGGCGCAAGAAACTATTAAGGTCTACAAAACTTTGTACGGTACCTTTACCAAAGGTTTGTTTACCACCTATGATGATAGCGCGTTTGTAGTCTTGCATAGCCGCTGCCAAAATCTCTGAGGCTGATGCCGAAAGCTCATTGGTAAGGATTACCAGCGAACCGTCCCATTGTGTTTTAGGGTCGTTGTCAGAGAGTACATCACGACTTCCGCGTGATGATTTTACCTGTACAATAGGTCCCTTAGGAATAAATAAACCTCCTATATCCACTACTGTTTTTAAGGAGCCCCCTCCATTGGTACGTAAATCTACGATAAGCCCGTCTATATTCTCTTTTTTGAGCTTTTCTATTTCAAGAGCCACATCGGTTGCAGCATTGCGTTGGTTTACATCTTCAAAATCGATATAGAATTTAGGTAAGTTGATAAGTCCATAGCGTTTACCATTAGCAGTTATCACTGCCGATTTGGCATAAGTTTCTTCAATCTCTACCACATCGCGAATGATAGACACTACTTCTATTGTGCCGTCTACGCGTTTTACGGTAAGGCGTACTTCAGTGCCCTTAGGCCCTTTAATAAGTTTTACCGCATCGTCTAAACGCATTCCTACTACATCTACGGGTTCACCGGCTCCTTGTGCTACTTTTAGGATTTGGTCGCCTACTTCAAGGAGTTTACCTTTCCATACTGGCCCTCCCAAAATCACATTAGTAATAGCAATCCCATCAGTCTTCTTTTGTAATTGTGCCCCTATACCTTCAAACTTACCCGACATATCTCGGTCGAAACCTTCTTTGATGTCTGGTGCCATATAGTTGGAGTGGGGGTCGAAAGTCTCAGTAATAGCGTTCACAAACATACTGAACCACTCTTCACGAGTGATGTCGTTGTACATACTGAACATATCAGCCAATGTCTTTTGAGTAGCTTCTATCGATTCTTTTTTGAGCACCTCATTGGTTTTAGGCTGATATTTAGCGTCCTTTTCTTTCTTGCTCGCTTCTTCCTTTTGTTTAGTGATATAAGTAGAAAGCGTAGTGAAAATAATTACTTGTTTCCAGCGGTTTTGTAACTCAGCTTTGTTCTTTACAAAAGGCAACTTCTCATAGTCGGTATTAATCGTTTCATTGGTATTCAGGTTGATAGGTTTAGCAAAGATAGCTTTGGTAATTGCTTCTGCTTCTTTCATACGTTGTTTGAGGCGTTCGTAAGAAAGATTGAAGAATGCAATTTCTCCGTTTTTCAAATCGTCGTCCAAACGGTTTTCGTACTTTTTAAACTCGTTGATATCCGATTGTAGAAAATAACGCTTCTGCCCATCAATATTATTCAAATAACTGTCAAATACTTTCTTAGAGAAAGCATCGTCCATTTTTATCGGACTAAAATGCGCGTTTTCCAGTACGTGTTGTACAATGTCCAAAAGTACTCTATCCTTGTCTTTATCTGGATTGTCAAATTTCTTACTTGTAAAACTACAAGACGCAAATGAAATAAATAATAAAAATAATACTGCTGAAATATTTTTCATTCTAAAATTGTTTTTTAATAATTTAGCTAACTTTCAATTCTTAGTTCTTAGCTTTATCAAATTCTGT
The DNA here is from genome assembly GCF_051417515.1 of Capnocytophaga sp. G1920. Classification (NCBI taxonomy): domain Bacteria; kingdom Pseudomonadati; phylum Bacteroidota; class Flavobacteriia; order Flavobacteriales; family Flavobacteriaceae; genus Capnocytophaga; species Capnocytophaga sp. G1920. The sequence continues at coordinate 70,661 of NZ_JBPRKH010000015.1, read as the reverse complement.
GCCTTTCTCTTGTTGGGCTGATAATTTTTACATTTTGGAAAACAATAGCCCCTCGTATAACCCCTGCAATAGTGTCGTGTAAGGCTTTGATGATTTGCATTTTTAGTTCGTTTTTGTGATATACCAAGCTGATTTCGCGCGCAGGGTAAGGCTCAGCAAAATAGTGAATCCGTTTCTTTTCTTCCTCTTTCAGTTCCAAAGAGTGTAAATATGGTAACAAAGTCATTCCTAAGCCTTCGTTAGCCAAGCGTACCAAGGTTTCAAAACTACCACTTTTTAGTTGGAAGTGCTCTTTTGAGTCTATCACATCTTGGTTGCAGATATTCAGTACACTGTCCTTAAAACAATGCCCGTCTTCAAGCATCAATATATCGTTGATATCCAAATCCTCAGAATAGATAGTCTTAGAGTTTTGTAAACGGTGATTTTGTGGAATATAAGCTACAAAAGGCTCATAGTATAACGGTCTTTCTACTATCGACGGATTGTGCAGAGGGGTTGCCAAAATTCCTGCATCATAACTCCCGTCCTCTATCTTTTTCAAGATGTTTTCAGTAGTTTGCTCCTCAATTTTTAGGCATACCTTAGGGTATTTATTGATGAAATTAGCGAGAAACATAGGTAGTAGAGTAGGGGAGACGGTAGGGATAATCCCCACGCGAAACTCACCTCCTATATACCCCTTTTGTTGCGCTACTATATCGTTCATTCTCCCCGCTTCATTTACAATTACTTGGGCTTGTTTAACGATTTGTTCTCCTATTTCAGTAACCTGTAAAGGCTTTTTGCTCCTGTCAAAAATAGTAACCCCCAATTCTTCCTCCAATTTCTGCACTTGCATACTCAAGGTAGGCTGGGTAACAAAACTGTGTTCAGCAGCGGTAGTAAAGTTCTTGTACTTCGCTACAGCCAACACATATTGGTATTGAGTAATGGTCATAATTTGCGCTTATTTTAAGTGTGGCAATACTTCTTTTCCTATTTCTTCAAGCACTTCACTTGCAGGACGAGAACAGTATTTTAGTACAAGCATAATATGGTTAACCCCTATTTTCCCGAGTTCTAAGAACATATCCAATAAATAGTTACGTCCTAAACGGAAACCTAAGTCCATTTTCTCTGGTTCAAAATCAGGGTTATCTTTTAGGTCGATATACACAGGTTGAATATAAGGTTTAGGAGGTTCTCCTTCTTGTTTAAGAGCTTTGCGCCAGTCTTGTATTATCTTCTTAGTGAGAGCAAAATCTCTTGGGTAGTAAATCCACCCGTCCGAGTTTTTCGCAATCCATTCCAAATTCACTCCTCCTATGTGCCCTGTGGCATACATTGGTATATTTTTATGCAAGGGCTTAGGCACTACATCACCCATTTTTTCCATTAGGGTACCATACTCATTGTTGTAGGTAGGGAACTCTTTGCTCCACAAGTCGCGTAACATAGCCATATGCTCCAATACACGAGTACTCCGTGATTCATAAAGTTCATTAAAAGCAGGATATTCTACAGGTCGGTCACCAGAAGCAACTCCCATCATAAAACGCTTCGGAAATAGCACGTCAAGACTCGCCGAAGCTTTGGCTACGTGTAAAGGGTGACGCAGTGGTAGTATTACACTCGCAAAGCCAAACTTAATACTTTGGGTAAGAGTAGCAATGTGTGCCAAATATATCCACGGGTCAAACATTTGTCCTACTTCGTTAAAATCAGGAGTGTATAGAGGAATGTCGCGCACCCACACAGCATTAAAGCCTAACATTTCAGCTCGCTGAATGAGTTGTACTTGGTTTTCCATCTTAGGAATAGCCCCTTCGTATGCTTCAATAGGTAGTAGTAAACCAATAGATAATTTGTGTGCGTCTATCATAATGATGAGTTTGTTTAGAACGGCAAAAATAAGAAAAAATAATGTATAAATTCACTAATATCGAAAATCTTTTTTACTCATATATAATATCTATTGATTTTCAGTAATATATATCCTTTTTTACAATTCTCTAATCACTCTTTCTTTATCCTTTCAAAACCAACTATCCTACCTTCATTCTATATTTACCCGTGCGGTTTACCCCTTCTTTCCAAAACGAACTCTGCCAAAGTTTCAAATTTTAGTAAAGTTGAAATCTACTAATCACCCTCTTTTTATCTCTATCTTAGCTTTAACTCACCCCCACTTTTCCTTCGTTTTTTGTTCGTCTTTTGTTCGTTCATTGTTCGTCTTTTGTTCGTTATTTGTTCGTCTTTTGTTCGTCTTTTGTTCGTCTTTTGTTCGTCTTTTCTTTATCTGCCCGTGCGGCTCGCACCGTCTTTCCTATAAGCTTCTCCCAAATTAACCATTAATCATTAACCATTAACCATTAAATAAGCCTTTCATCTACATTATTTTATTCTTCCGTCCCCATTTGCTATTTTTCAAATTTGTTAATTTACTAATTATACTCACTATTTTATTCTTCCGTCCCTATTTGCTAATTCTCAAATTTGCTAATTTACTAATTATACCCGTTTGTACGACTCACACCAATTTTGATATACCAAAAATTTGCCATACCTTTGCACTATTAATTCCAAAAAACAATTTGTATTATGGCAAGAAGTCGAAATGTTATTTTAAACGGACTCTCTGGTATGATTGGTAAAACATTCGTTTTCCGAAAAGTTAAAGGACAAACAGTAGTCTGTAAAGCCCCTTCTAAGTCCCGCGTACCAGCTTCCGAAGCTCAATTAGGCTGTCGCACTAAGTTCCAAGAAGCCGTGCGTTATGCCCAGCTCGTCCTTAAAGACCCACAGCTCAGGGCTTCCTATGAAGTATTACCTAAGGTCAAAAAAGGCACCTCATCAGTTTACCACGCTGCCATCACAGCGTATCTAAACAATACCGCTATTAAAAACTAATAATGTATTAAACTTTCAAACCGCAGAAAAATGAAGTATTATATTATAGCAGGCGAGGCTTCTGGTGATTTGCACGGTGCTAACCTAATGAAAGCCCTATTAGAAAAAGACCCAAAAGCCGAATTCCGCTTTTGGGGAGGCGACCAAATGCAACAGGTGGCAGGTACACAAGTAAAGCATTACCGAGACCTCGCTTTTATGGGCTTCTGGGAAGTGATTACGAACCTGCGCACTATCTTGCGCAATATCGATTTCTGTAAGAAAGATATCACCCAGTTCAACCCCGATGTTCTTATTTTTATAGACTATCCCGGCTTTAATATGCGCATTGCCCAATGGGCTAAACAACAACATATCCCTACTCATTACTACATCTCACCACAAATATGGGCTTGGAAAGAGAACCGCATAAAAGCAATCAAACGCGATGTAGATTTTATGTACGTCATACTCCCGTTTGAAAAAGATTTCTACGAAAGAGAACACCAATACCGCGTGCATTTTGTTGGTCATCCTTTGCTCGATGCTATTGCACAGCGCAAAGAAGTAGATGAGCAGACTTTTAAAAAGGAAAATAACTTAGATGTGCGCCCTATTATAGCACTCTTACCAGGTAGTAGAAAGCAGGAAATAGCCAAGATGCTAAAAATAATGCTCTCTATAGTCGATGATTTTCATCAGTATCAGTTCGTAATAGCAGGAGCCCCCTCAATTGATTATCACTTCTATAAACGTTTTATCAAAGAAGAAAACGTGCATTTTGTAAGCGGTAAAACTTATGATTTGCTCTCGGTGTCTTATGCAGCGCTTGTAACCAGTGGTACGGCAACCTTAGAAACCGCCTTGCTCAACGTCCCCGAAGTGGTGTGTTACAAAGGCAATTGGATTTCTTATCATATAGCCAAACGCATTATCAAGCTCAAGTACATTTCATTAGTAAACCTCATTATGGATAAGCCTGTGGTTACTGAGCTTATTCAAGGTGACCTTACTAAAAAGAATTTAGAAACTGAGCTTAACAAGCTCACTACTTATAGGCACCGTTACGAAGTGTTTAAAGATTATGTTTTGTTGAGAGAAAGGTTAGGCGGAGAAGGAGCAAGCGAAAAAACAGCCTCATTAATATTACGTCAATGTCAAGAAAATTAAACACAGCTAATAGCGTAATTGTGGTTTGTACATTGCTATTGGGTATAAGCAAACTTGTAGTGTATACTAACAAAGTAACACAAGAGCAGCTTAATCAGTGGCTATGTATGCCTCAATCGTTACCTCTGTTTTTAAAACAACCTTGGACGCTCATTTCTTATGCTTTCTATCACGTAAGCATTCAACACCTGTTTTGGAATATGCTCCTGTTATTTTTCACAGGGCATATTTTCTTCAATCTCTTTAACGGAAAACAATTTGTAAAAGCGTATAGCTTTGGGATTATAGGTGGCGGAATCACATTTCTAACCATAGGTTACTTCTTCCCCTCCTTCACTGATAATACGATGCTTTTAGGAGCTTCAGCTGCTGTTATGGGAGCCTTAGCCTTCGTGGTAACCCTGTTTCCCTCTTATAATGTCTATATTTTTACCTTTAAAATAAAATTGCTGTACGTTATATTGGCTTTTATACTTTTCGATATACTGAATATATCAGTAAACACAGGAGGTAAGATAGCCCACTTCGGAGGTATTTTAGGAGGGATATTCGCAGGACTTACTTCAAAGTACAGTTTTCGTATTCCTAAAAGAGCAAAAACGCCCCAAGAAGAGTCTCCTAAAAAAGAGAAGAAAGTCGTTTCAGAAGAACAACAGATACGAGCACATCAGGTCAATCAACTGTTAGAGAAAATCAGTGCCAGTGGTTATGCAAGTTTAACCGACCAAGAAAAGAAATTCCTCTTTGAAGTGAGCAAGGAGAAAGAAAGCTAATTTGCTATCAATGAGAAGCTAATTCAAACCGCGAATTACTAATAAATGTTAATATTTAGTAGTGGGTATATTTTTAACATATTCTTAACTTACCGTGTTTAGATAATGTTATATTTTTGCCCCCAAATAGTTGAATGCTTATTGGTGATGAAGATGAATCGGCTAATATTATGGGTGCTTTTTAGCACTTTAATCGCTTGCAAGGGTAAGCATAATGAGCCTACTATAATAAGTGGCTTTTTCCCTAATGCAAAGGACTCTTTTGTTGTTCTATACAGCAATGATACTCCTATAGATACTGCTTATTTAGATAAGAATAAAACTTTCCTGTTTAACCTAAATATAACCGAAGGAGAGTTGTTTAACTTTGAAACAGATGGTAAGTATCAATATGTGTATGTAGAACCTAAGGACAGTGTGGTAGTGTATGCCAATGCACTAAGTTTTGAAGAAAGTATTTCATTCTCGGGTAAAGGCTCTGCTATTAATAACTTCTTACTCTCACAATCTAAGATGTCAGATGCGCAAGAAGAAGTTTTTAGGAAGTTTCATTCTTTGCCACCTATGCAGTACAAAAACAAAAGTGATTCCTTATATCAAGAAAGAAAACGGGAGTATGATGATTTTCTCAAACTAAATCCTCAGCTCACCGAGAAAGCAAAAGATTTAGCCTTAGTAAGCGCTACTTTTCCTATCTATAAGGAAATGGAGATATATCCTTTTGTTTATCAAAATAAGAACAACATTTCAATCGTAGATTTACTACCCTATAACTTTTACGACTATCGTAAACAAATTAATTATAACGATAGCTTTTTAGAGTATTTCCGACCCTATTATAGGTATATGGTAATGTATGTCAATAATCTGGCTTTTACCCAATACACCTATGATACTCACACTTTGGTAGATGTAAGTAGGGAATTAGGTTTCCATTTGCAAAAGATTAAAATCATCGATAGTCTTTTTACCAAGGGAAGTTTGAGAGATAACCTATACCGAAATGCAGCTTATGCTTATATTTTTAATATCCAAGAACACACCGAGTATAAAGATTACTTCGATAAATTTGCTAAGTATAACAAAGATAATAAGTATAAAGCCGAATTAGATAAGGTATTTAGAAACGTAATAGCACTACAAGCGGGAAGAATTCCTCCCGATTTTGATTTGATTAATGCAAACGGTGAACCTACTAAGTTTTCGGAAATACAACAGCCGGAGGTAACTATTTATTACTTTTGGTCGGTCAATCAGAAAGAGCTTTCTAAACTTATCTTCGGAAGAGTGAGTCAGTTAAAGAAGCTATTCCCCAATGTAAAGTTTGTAGGTATTGATATAGGGCAGGATAAAACTCAATGGCGCAAACAAATCTCAAATACCGATTGGACTGACCAATATCACTCTATCAATTTCATAGATTTGTCTCAAAAGTTTTTAATCAATAATATCAACAAATCAGTAATTATAGATAAAAACGGACGCATCATATCGGCTTTTGAAGATATTTTCAGTCCTAACTTAGAAAAAATATTATTATCAAAAGAATCTTAATTATTTATGTCTGACCAGATTATTACCTTTATTATGTATTGCGTTCCGGCTCTTATTGTAGGAGCGGTAGCCTTTTATTTTTTTAGAATACATATTGAAAATGAAGATAAAAAGCGATTGTTTCTTCTTCATAAAGAAAACCAAAAGTATACAATGCCTATCCGCTTACAAGCATACGAGCGAATGACACTTTTCTTAGAGCGAATGTCTCCTCAACAACTATTTCTGCGCATTCCTCCTCATAACTTTTCTAAGAAAGAGTATGAAACATTGCTCGTAAACTCTATTGATGAAGAATTTGAACATAACTTAGCACAACAAATATACCTCAGTGAAAAGCTATGGAATATTATTCGTACTGCTAAAATGGCTACTATTCAAATAATCCGTAAAGTAGCCCTAACCGAAGAGGTAAAAGACTCACAAGCTATGGTAGAAGCTATATTTAAAGAGTTTGTAGAAAAAGCCACTCCTTCGGCTAATGCACTAAGCCATTTAAAAGAAGAAGTACGTCAATTTTTAAAATAGGAATATTTCTATAAGTATAAAAAAATAAGGGATTGAATTATATAATTCAGTCCCTTATTTGTTATATGTGTACACTTTCCCTATGTTTCAGAGATAGAGGCTAAGAATGCTTTTATAATAGTTGCAGACAGTTTGCCTGCCTCTACTACAAAAGTCTCATATGATACCGCATTCCCTTCGCCTGCCTTATCAGAAATAGCGCGAAGCATTACAAATGGAATGTTTAATAAGTAGCAGGTTTGAGCAATAGCTGCTGCTTCCATCTCTACGGCTTTTGCTTTAGGGAAGGTATTAGCAATTTCTTGTAGTCGGGTGGGTGACGAAATAAAAGAGTCCCCACTTACTACTTGTCCGTAGTGAAGTGTATGGCTGTATCGTTCGGCTACCTGTTTTAGTTTTTCTGTCCATTGCGTGTTAGCAATAAAGGCAGGAGGCATTTGTGCTTGCTGACCTATTTCATACCCAAAAGCCGTAACGTCTACATCGTGGTGGCGTACTTCATTAGCTAAGATTATATCGTGTACCGAAGTATCACCTAAGCCTCCGGCAGTACCTGTATTAATAATAAGCGATGGATTGTATCTTTCTATAAGTAAAGTGGTCGCAACCGAAGCGCTTACTTTACCTATGCCTGAAAGTAATAATACTACTTCTATCCCATTAAGAGAACCTTCATAAAAAACAAAACGCCCTATTTTAGTTTCTTTGCAAGACTCAATAGAAGCTCTTAAACTATCTATCTCAAGCTCCATTGCACCTATAATTCCTATTTTCATAAATAAAAAATCTTTACTGAATTATTAATTTTTCAAAAGCCTTTGTCTTAAAGGTAAGTTCTTCGTTTTGTTCGTTACTATACACTAAAAGTACAGCCATATTGGGGTGTTTTTCTAAGAAAGCTTTGCTCTTTTCCAATCCCATTACCATAAACATAGTGGCATATCCATCAGCAAACATAGTGGAAGGAGCAACTACTGTAGCACTGAGCACATCACTTTGGGTAGCGCGTCCGGTAATAGGGTTAATAGAATGTACATATTTGCTCCCATTACTATCTGTCCATACTTTGCGATAGTTACCAGAGGTTGCCAATCCTTGATTGGTAAATTGTATAGTAGCTACCAATTCGCGGTCGTCCAAAGGTTTGATAGGGTTTTCTACGCCTATCGTCCACGCTTTGTTCTCTACAGTATTCCTTCCTTTCAGATACATCTCACCTGCTATCTCTACTATATAATTCTCAATACCTTTTGAGCTGAGGAAAGCCGCAACTACATCGGAGGTATAGCCTTGTGCTATGGCATTAAAGTCAAACAGTATTTCAGGAGACTCTTTTTCAATATGGTTATCAGCTGTGAGATGTACTTTATTAAAGCCTACGTATTTCTTCAGTTCTGCTATTTTTTCATCTGTGGGGAGTTTATCCTCAGTTATCTTTTGTTTACCGAACCCCCAAGCATTTACTAATACACCTACCGTAGGGTCAAATAACCCTTCACTTTCTTGCCATATTTGCTGAGAGGCTTCAAAAACCTTCCTGAAATGTTCGTCTACCACTACATTTTTATCTCCTGCATTGATTTTAGAAATGTCAGAATCTGGTTTATAGGTAGACATAGACTTATCTATCACTTGTAAAATAGAGTCTATGGCAGGTTTTAAGTCTTCTTTAGTTTTGCTAATGTACTTAATGTGATAAGTACTACCTTGTGCCTCTCCACTTATAAGATGAATTTCATCTTTTACGGAAGACTGGCAAGCTACTAAACCTATTGCGATACTTAAAAATAGATATTTCATTATTTAATTATTAAATTTTTACTTTTTCTTGCACAAAGGAATGATTTCTTCAGCAACAATACGATACCGTTCTATTTCTTCAGCTGTGAAATGGGAAGCGTATTGCAGTTCCTCTACTTCAAAGCCTATACTGCGCAATTTATCAAAATAGTCTAAACCGTAGACCCTTACGTGGTCATACTGACCAAAAATACGGGTGCGTTCTTTCGGGTCAGTAATGGTGTTATCTTCAAACGTAATGGCTCTGTGGTAGTCCTGTGGTACTTGAAAAATACCCCAACCCCCCTTTTTCATCACACGATAAAGCTCTTTCATTGCTTGGGTATCATCTTGGATATGCTCCAATACGTGGTTGCAAAATATCACATCAAAACATTCGTCTTCAAAAGGCAAAGCACACAAATCGGCTTTTACATCTGCCAAAGGAGAATATAGGTCGGTGGTGAGGTAATTGAGATTAGGTTGTTTTTTAAAGCGTTTATAGAAAGCTTGTTCAGGAGCGACGTGTAGCACTTTTAGCTCACGTGTAAAGAAATCGGTTTCACGAGTAAGATAGAGCCAAAGCAATCGGTGGCGTTCAAGCGATAGGGTAGAGGGCGAGAGTACATTGGGGCGAGCTTTGCCGTAGCCATATGGTAAGAATTTCCTAAAAGTCTTGCCATCAATAGGGTCTTGGTATTTCTTTCCTCGCAAGTAGAAAGCTAAAAACGGACGCACCCAATAGCTCATCTTTATAAGCCAAGGGCGTGGAACTTTGTTTAATATAGTGGTAATAATAGCCATTAGAAGGTGTTTTTAGCGAAATAAGGTGAGCCCTACTCCTTTCATTTCTTCGGAATAAACGGGGTAAACAACCATTTGTATTGAAGATTTCTCTTTGCGTGTAAGCCATTTGGAAGTATATGGCAAGAGCCAATAGGCTGTTTTGGCACTAAGGATACCTATACCTGCCCCTACAAGCACATCGCCTATCCAATGGCGATTATTGTACAAACGCATTGCACCTACGGTGGTAGCTATAGCATAGCCACTGATACCTACCCATATATTCTCATCTTTGTACTCTTGCCAAAGGATTTCCATACCTGTAAAAGCGGTAGCTGTATGTCCTGAAGGGAAAGAATTGTAAGCACTTTCATCGGGACGATGTATTCTGACACTATATTTTACTCCATTTACTAAAGCTGCCGTAATGGCATAAGCCGTAGCTCCTACTATGAGTCGTTCCTTTACACTGTGCTTGGCTTTTATACCTAAATTGCTATAAGCAAAGACGCTAGCAATAGGTAGATACTGTATATAATCATCGAAGCGCAACTTCTGTCCGCCGGAATATCTATAAGCGTGTCGTTGTACATAACGATTGATATAGGTAGCGTTGGAGATAACTCCTAAGGTAATGAGAGAAGCAGGAAGTAATACCTGTTTGAGTTTAGGTTTTTCAGTAGCTACTTGCAAAGTATCGGCTGTGAGTACCGACTCGTGGAGTACTGATAAGCTATCGGTTTGAGCTTTTATAGATTGAATGAGAATAAAACAGAAAGCTACAATTAAAAGTAATATTTTCATTTTTAACAAAAAGGTAAAAAGTAAAAGGTAAAAAGTAAAAGGTAAGGGTAGGAGGGAAAAATAACTAATTGTTAATTGAGAAATAAATCAGTAATACTGCTCCAATAACAATGCGGTAAATGCCCCATACTTTAAAACCAAATTTGGTGAGGATATGTATAAAGAATTTCACGGCTATCATTGCTACCACAAAAGCTATTACATTACCTATGATAAACAACCAAAAACTCTCATCAGTTTTCATTATCAGCTCGTAGCCTTTCTCCTGGGCAGTACCCCATTTCTTCAAGAAAATAGAATACACGGTTACAGCCAGCATTGTAGGAACGGCTAAGAAGAAAGAGAACTCAGCGGCAGCTTTGCGAGTGAGCCCTTGCGTCATTCCACCAATAATAGAAGCAGCAGAGCGCGAAGTGCCTGGCATCATTGCTAAACACTGCCAAAAACCAATAGTAACGGCTTTCTTTATTGTGATGTCTTTCTCGTTGTGAATCGTAGGATGTTTGAACCAATTGTCTACAAAAATAAGGATAATACCGCCCACAATTAGAGTAATAGCAATCGCTTTTTGGTTGCCCAAAACTGCTTCAATCTTATCATCGAAAAGCTTACCTAATATAAGAGCAGGGATAACGGCACAGGCTAATTTGAAATAGAAGTTCCAATTAGAAAAGTCGAAGAACTTGCGCCAATACAGTACTACTATCGAAAGGATAGCACCAAACTGTATGGACACTTGAAACATTTTTAAATACTCATCGTCGGGCATTCCCATAAGGGCAGCAGTAAAGCCCATATGTGCGGTTGATGAGATAGGAAGGTACTCGGTGAGTCCTTCGATAATAGCAATAATAATAGCTTGCAGTGTACTCATTCTTATTTTTTGTCTTGTTTTTTATCAGTTTTAGGATTTACCAGAATGGCATAAATTTCAATGGCAAAACCTAAAAGTACCAAAGCAGGAGCTAAGTGAATACGTCGGAAATTGAAAATAGAGGGGTCGAACACAGCGGGATTATCGCTACCACCACCGCTCATTGTTATAAAACCAAGGGCTATTACTATTAAGCCAATAGCCATAATAAGATAGTTTTTCTTTTCAAAAATGAAAGTTGAATGATGTTTCATCAGTGATTAATTATTAATGATTAATGGTTAATAATAAAGGTCGTTGGTATTGAGGTTTAGGAAACGTTGTGTAGCAAAATAGGTGCTTAGCCAACTGATGAGTATCCCAATGGTTATAATGCTTATAAAAACAATGCTTAAAGTACCAGTGTCCATTAAGATATTAAACTCAGGATATGACTTTACAATAGCTAATAACGATAGATAAAAAAGCACTATGGCTATTAGAGCGCTGAGAATACCCAAGCGTACATTTGTCCATAAAAACGGACGGCGTATGAAACTGCGCGTAGCCCCTACTAATTGCATTGTTTTGATGATAAAACGTTTGGAATAAATGGAGAGGCGAATAGAGGCATTGATAAGCAAGATAGATACAAAAGTGAATAGGGCGCTGAAAATTAATGTAACAATACCTATTCTGTTCACATTTTCGTGGATAAGAGCTACCAAAGATTGGTCGTATACTACTTCGGTAACAAAAGAGTTTTGCTCTAACTCACGTTTGATTTCGCGCATCTTATCGGGCTCGGCATATTCGGCTTTTAGGCTTAAATCGATGGTGTTTTGCAGAGGGTTAGTACCGATGAAGGTAACAAAATCTTCGCCGATATCCTTACTGAACTTTTCGGCAGCAACTTCTTTTGATACAAAACGCACTGACTTTACAAAACTCGCTACCGAAAGAGTTTTCTGTAACTGTTCGATGTCGGCATTTTTAGCGTCGTCCTTTATCAAGACGGTAACGGTTACTTGCTCTTTGAAGTAATTGGCTAATTTATTAGCACTTAATACTAGAAAACTAAAAAAGCCCATAAGAAAGAGCACTAAGGTAATGCTCACTATTACCGAAAAATAGGAGGTAATTAATCTTCGTTTGTTAAATGAATCGATGGAACGTGCCATTCTTATATTTTTTGTTTTAAGATAGAAAATCACGCAAAAGTACAACTTTTTTTTGAATTAGCAACTAATTTAATACCAATAATGCCAATAATGCCAAAAATACCAAATCAATGGCGAGTGACAGTGCGAGCCGCACGGGCAGATAAAGAAAAGACGAACAAAATATCCTCTCCCCAATCACATACTCTCCTATTCGGAGACTTCTCCCAAGGAGAGGGAGTGTAGTAACGGAAAAAGTGAGACGAACAAAAGACGAACAAAAGACGAACAAAAGACGAACAAAAGACGAACAATGAACGAACAATGAACGAACAATGAACGAACAATGAACGAACAAATGACGAACAAATGACGAACAAATGACGAACAAATGACGAACAAATGACGAAGCGAGTCGCACGGACAGATAAAGAAAAGACGAACAAAAAACGAACAATGAGCGAAGGTAAGAGGGTAGTAATTGGGAATAAAAATAACTCTCGTTTTTGCGAGAAGTGCAAAAACGAGAGTTACAACGAATAATAAAAACTTATTTTTACTGGTTAGCAGTTTCTTTTCGGCGCTTTTTCTCTGCTTTTAACAAAGTGAGTTCACGTCCTGTTTGCCCTGCTACTGAGGTATTTTCTTCGGCTCGGCGGATAAGGTAAGGCATTACTTCGCGCACGGGACCAAAAGGCAAATACTTGGCTACGTTATAGCCTTCCTTAGAGGCATTGAAGCTGATATGGTCGCTCATACCGTAGAGTTGTGCTATCCACACGCGTTTGTCGTTAGGTTGCAAGCCTTTTTTGTGCATCAAATCCATTACCAGGGCAGCACTTTCTTCGTTGTGAGTACCTGCAAAGAGCGCAATCCTATCGATATGGTCAATAATATAGCGCACAACAGCATTATAATTATCGTCGGTTGCTTGCTTGCTGGGGCAAATGGGAGTGGGATAGCCTAGCTCGGCAGCGCGTTCGTTTTCTTTTTCCATATAGGCACCTCGTACGATTTTTACGCCTATGTAGAAGTCTTTATCTACGGCACGTTCATAAAGTTCTTTTAGGTAAGGCAAACGGTCGTGGCGGTACATTTGCAAGGTATTGTATACGATAGGTTCTTCTTTGTTGTACTTCTGCATCATCTCTTCTACGAGGTCATCGGCAGCAGTTTGCATCCAGCTTTCTTCGGCGTCTACCAAAATAGGAATTTTATACTCGTAGGCGCGCTTGCAGGCTGCGTCGAAACGAGATTTGATGCGCTCCCATTCTTTTTCTTCTTCGGGGGTAAGGGCTTTTTTCTCGGTGAGTTTTTGGAAGATGGCAAAACGCCCAAATCCCGTAGGTTTAAATACCACAATAGGAATACCTTCGTCGCGATGGAGATTACCAAAATCGATGGTTTCCATTGTTTTTTCGAAAGTAGCTTCGATAGAGGATTCGTCTTCTTTACCTTCTACGGAATAGTCGAGCACAGAGCCTACTCCTTTTTGATGCATCTTTTGGATTACGGGAAGGCAGTCTTGTTCGGAGATACCTCCGCAGAACTGCTTAAAGACGGTGCGCTTGATGAGTCCTTCGACGGGCAGGCGCAGTTTTAAGGAGAAGTTGGTAAGGGCAGTGCCCACACGAGTAAGGGTATTACTGCCAATAAGTTTAAAAAGGCGGTAAGCCCAGTTGAGTTCGGATTGGCTTTTGAGGGCAAAAGCGGTTTGGGTATCGGAAAATCTACTCATAATGATTAATGATTAAAGGTTAGTTGAGGCAAAGTTACTATTTATTTTGAAAGAAACAAACTTTTTCTTAATTATTTTTATCACTGTATTTACCACTAATCATTAATTGCAACGTATATCCTTCTATCGAACTTAAATCTTTATTACCTGTATAGGCATCGGTAGTTAACTATGGATAGCGCGGTTTTCGGTGGTAGCAAGGGCGGCTTCCTTTATTGCTTCGGTAAAGGTAGGGTGAGCGTGGCAGATGCGAGCGATATCTTCGGCACTGGCACGGAACTCCATTGCTGTAACGGCTTCGGCTATCATATCGGCAGCACGAGCTCCAATGATGTGTACGCCAAGTACTTCATCGGTTTTGGGGTCAGCTAAAATCTTTACAAAGCCGTCGGTATCCATACTGGCACGGGCGCGCCCTAAGGCACGAAAAGCAAATTGCCCTACTTTATAGGCTATGCCGTCAGCTTTTAGTTGCTCTTCACTTTTTCCTACTGAAGCTACTTCAGGCCAGGTGTAAACAACACCAGGGATAAGATTATAGTCGATATGTGGTTTTTGTCCAGCGAGTTGTTCTACTACCAATACGCCTTCTTCTTCGGCTTTATGGGCGAGCATAGCCCCGCGTACTACATCACCTATGGCATAGATGTTAGGCACATTGGTTTGCAGGTGGTCGTTTACTATTACCCTACCGCGCTCGTCTTTCTGTACACCTGCTACTTCGAGGTTAAGACCCTCGGTATAAGGGCGACGACCTACGGCTACTAAGCAGTAATCACCTTTAAGGATAAGCTCTTCGCCTTTGGGAGTGGTAGCTTTTACAGTTACCGTTTTGCCCTTGCGAGTTACTTCTTTCACCTGATGACCTGTATAGAAAGCAAAGCCTTGTTTTTTGAGTACTTTGGTAAGTTCGCGCCCTAAGCCTCTATCCATCGTAGGGATAATGCTATCGGTGTATTCTACTACCGACACTTTAGCTCCTAAGCGACTGTATACTTGCCCCAATTCTAAGCCTATTACGCCCCCACCAATTACGATGAGGTGTTCTGGTACTTCTTTTAGCTGGAGGGCTTCAGTAGAAGTAATAATACGTTCTTTATCGACTGTAATAAAAGGTAAGGAGGCAGGTTTAGAGCCGGTAGCAATAATGGTGTGCTTGGCTTCTATGGTCTCTGCCTTGCCTTTATTAGGAGTAATCTTAATTTGTGTGGGTGATACAAAGCTCCCTACCCCGGTAAAAACGTCTACTTTGTTTTTCTCCATTAGGAATTTTACCCCTGCGCAAGTTTGCTCTACCACAGCTGCTTTACGAGCAATCATTTTCTCTAAGCTAAACTTTACTTTGCCTGTGATTTCAATACCGTGGGCTTCGAGGTGTTTGGAAGCGTTTTCGTAGTGGTGAGAAGAGTCCAGTAAGGCTTTAGAAGGGATACAACCTACATTAAGGCAAGTGCCTCCTAAGGTATTATATTTTTCAATAAGGGCAGTTTTAAAGCCCAATTGACCTGCGCGGATAGCTGCTACATAACCGCCAGGACCTGAACCGATGATAACAATGTCGTATGTTTTCATATTACTTAGTTTTTTTGAAAGGCAAAGTTAGGGTTTATAATTGATATTTGCAAGTAGTTTATCACTTTTTTCTACCCGCATAGAAAAAGGGACTATCCTTTTTAGGAAAGTCCCTTTTATATATTCAGTAATTAGATATTACTTCTTAGATTGTTCTTTAGTATGGTCAGCTTCGTCCTTTACAGTATCGTAAATGAGAGGAGCTGCCACGAAGACAGAAGAGTAAGTACCGATGAAAACCCCGATAATCATAGCAAACATAAAGCCACGCAAGGTTTCACCACCAAAGATAAAGATAGTAACGAGTACTGCCAAAGTAGTGAATGAGGTGTTCAAGGTACGGCTAAGGGTAGCGTTGAGCGCGTGATTGATTTTCTCCCTTGACCAATGAGGCTCACGCATTACTTCCCTGATACGGTCGTAGATAATCACCGTGTCGTTTAGTGAGTAACCTACTACTGTAAGGATAGCTGCGATAAAGGCTTGGTCGATTTCCATATTGAAAGGCATAATGCTATAAGTGAGCGAGTAGATACCGAGTACCATTAGCACGTCGTGTGCTGAAGATACAATCGCACCCATAGAGAACTGCCATCTTCGGAAACGGAATAAGATATATAGACCGATTACAATAAGCGAACCGATAACTGACCAGAACGCACTGCTCTTAATATCTTCAGCGATAGTAGGCCCTACTTTCATAGATTGCATAATACCAATCTTATCAGTAGAAGTAGCTTTAGCAAAACTATCGAATGAAGTACCTTCAGGTAAGAATTTCTGTAAGCCTTTGTACAAGAGCTCTTGTATTTCATTATCTACTTCAGTACTTTCTTCTTGTACTTTGTATTTGGTAGAAATTTTAACTTGGTTAGGAGCACCAAAAGTCTTCACTTCCACATTTCCTAAAGTAAGTTTGAGTGCGTCGGCTACTTGGGTAGGGTTTACTTCTTTTTCAAAACGAATTTGGTAAGTTCTACCACCTACGAAATCGATACCTTGGTCGAGACCACGAGTAGAGAGAGAAATGATACCTATTATTGATAGGATAATAGAAAAAGCATATCCTATTTTGCGCTTGCCGATGAAGTTGAGATCTACATTTTTGAACCAGTTCTTAGTAATAGGAGTGGTGAAAGTAAGCGTATGTTTTTTCTCAACGCTATAGTCAATAAACAAACGAGTGATAAAGATAGCGGTGAACAAAGTAGTTGCAATACCAATAAGCAAGGTAGTTGCAAAACCTTGGATAGGACCACTACCAAAGAACAACAAGATAAGAGCAGTAAGTGCTGTAGTAATGTTAGAGTCTAAGATAGACGATAGGGCGTGTTTGAAACCATCAACCACTGCTTGATTGATGTTTTTACCTTTGCGCAGTTCTTCTTTCGACCGCTCGAATATCAGCACGTTCGAGTCGACTGCCATACCAATGGTAAGCACGATACCCGCAATACCAGGGAGCGTAAGTACAGCTTCTATACTTGCTAGCACTCCAAATATAAGGAGTATATTGAATACCAAAGCGAGGTCGGCATAAATACCGGCACGACCGTAGTAGAATATCATCCACGCAAAGATGAAGATAGTAGCGATAAGGAAAGAGTTCATACCACTATCAATAGCTTCTTGTCCTAAAGAAGGTCCTACGATTTCAGATTGTACGATATCAGCGCTTGCAGGTAATTTACCAGCACGGAGCACGTTAGCAAGGTCGACAGCTTCATTTAAAGTAAAATGCCCTGTAATTTCAGAGCGACCTCCTGAAATAGCACCTGTAGTTACTCCTGGTGCTGAATATACGATGTTATCGAGTACGATAGCAATATTGGTGTTTTGAGTAAATGCTTTACCTGTAAGCGCTTCCCAAATGCGGGCTCCTTTACCGTCCATTTGCATAGATACGGCAGGCTGGTTACGAACATCATAGGTTTGTTCGGCTTGGGTTACTACGTTACCTGTAAGAGGAGGGGTGTTATCGCGGTTACCTTTTAGGGCATAAAGTTCGATAAGGGAGGTCTTTTTATCAGGTTTACCCCAAGCGAATTTTACATACTGCAATGAAGCAGGAATCAAATGTTTTGCTTCAGGAGAATTGATATAGCTATTTACTTGAGCAGTATCTTTTAAACTTACTGTAAAAAGTACTGGAGAACCTTCATAAGAATTAGCTTTGATAAGGTCAAACAAAGGATTTCCTTTTCCTTGTTGAGTAGGAACAGAATCCTTCTTTACATCAGTAAGTAGAGAGTCGATAGCACTACTACCTGATTGAGTAGCGGCTGTGAGCGTATCTTTTACTTTATCTGTAGTTTTAGCAGTAGATTTAAGTTGCTCGTTGAGGGCTTGTAAATAAGGGAAAACATCAGTATTCTTATAAGTTTCCCAGAACTCAAGCTGAGCGGTACTTTGCAAGAGTGATTGCACACGAGTGATATCTTTAGCACCTGGAAGTTCTACAAGAATACGACCTGAGTTACCAAGGCGCTGGATATTAGGTTGAGAAACACCAAATTTATCGATACGTTTGCGCAATACCTCAAAAGCAGATACGATAGACTCGTCTACGCGTTTTCTGATGATAGGGCGCACCTCACTATCACTCATTTGGAAGTTGATTTGGTCGCTGAGAGTTTTATTAGCGAACACATCGGGGGAGGCTAATTTACCTCCGTTCTTAGCGTAAGCCTCGAAGAACAAATCCAAATAGGTTTTGTCGGTTTTGCGGAGCTGTTCATCGGCTTCGGCTAATGATTTGTTAAAGATAGGGTCTTTGGAGTTGTCAGCAAGACCTCTCAAGATGTCTTTTACGGAAATTTGCAGAATCACGTTGATACCGCCTTTAAGGTCAAGACCACGGTTCAATTCTTTAGCTTTTACTTCACCATAAGTGAATTTTGTAAAACCGAGGTTATAGACATCTTGCCCCATTTTATCGTCCAAATACTTCGCTTCTATAGCTTCGCGTTTAGCGATATAGTCAGCTTGAGTATTAGGCACTTTTGCCTCAGCGAATGCTTTGGCTTCATCTTCTACTCTACCTGCCACGTAAGTGAATGAAAGCTGATAAATACATATTAGCCCAAACAATATGGCAAATAGTTTCACAAGTCCTTTGTTTTGCATTTTTTTAATTAAATAATTTACTTATTTTATCTCTTCAAACGGCAAAGATATATATTTTACTGAACATAGAAAAATAAAGTCCTAAAAAAATATATTTTATTTACATTTGAAAGGCTGGTATAAGGGGTGAATGCTCTTATATATTTATTGATTATCAAATGGATAAATGAGTTTAATACCACAATGCCAAAAATGCTAATAATGCTAATAATACCGATTGTTTAATGGTTAATGATTAATGGTTAATGGTTAATTTGGGAGAAGCTTATAGGAAAGACGGTGCGAGCCACACGGGCAGTCGTAGCACGACAGGCAAATAAACAAAAGACGAACAAAAGACGAACAAAAGACGAACAAAAGACGAACAAATGACGAACAAATGACGAACAAATGACGAACAAATGACGAACAAATGACGAACAAATGACGGTGCGAGCCGCACGGGCAGATAAACAAAAGACGAACAAAAGACGGTGCGAGCCGCACGGGCAGATGGAGAAAGAACGAACAAATGACGGTGCGAACTGCACGGGCAGATAACTAATAAGCGAAGGAAGGGTGGGGGTACGTTGAGGTTAAGAGGAGGATTAAATTAAGGTAAAGTGAATTTTTTACTTATTTATGTCTCTTTTTGGAGTTTATTCACTACTTTTGCACCCGATTTTTGGATAAAATATTAGTAAGAATGAAAAGAATCTTATTAATATTCAGTGTGGTAGCGCTGTTGTTTACAACCTATGGTTGTTCGTATGTAAGCACTTACGAAGAATGTTCGACTAATAAGGTAACAGCATTAATGATAGTGAACTCGCTACCAATTATACCCTTTAAAAAATAGCAAATCAGCAAATTTGTCAATTAGCAAATTAACTTTATGTCTTTACAACAAGAAATACAAAAACGCCGTACCTTCGGCATCATCTCTCACCCCGACGCGGGAAAGACAACCCTTACCGAAAAACTCTTACTTTTCGGGGGGGCTATCCAAGAAGCTGGTGCGGTGAAATCGAATAAAATAAAGAAAGGAGCTACCTCCGACTTTATGGAGATTGAACGCCAACGTGGGATTTCCGTAGCTACTTCGGTGCTGGCTTTTAACTACAAAGAGCATAAAATAAACATTTTAGATACCCCCGGGCACAAGGATTTCGCCGAGGATACCTTCCGCACTCTCACGGCTGTGGACAGTGTAATCGTGGTTATTGACGTTGCCAAAGGGGTGGAAGAGCAAACCGAAAAACTCGTTGAGGTGTGCCGTATGCGCAATATTCCTATGATTGTGTTCATTAATAAGTTAGACCGTGAAGGGAAAGACGCCTTTGACCTGTTGGACGAAGTAGAACAGAAGTTGGGCTTAAAGGTTACTCCGCTGAGTTTCCCCATAGGGATGGGGTATGATTTCAAAGGGATTTACAACATCTGGGAGAAGAATATCAACCTTTTTTCAGGCGACAGCCGTAAGAATATAGAGGAGACTATTGCCTTCAACGATATTAACAGTCCTGAATTAGAGAAGATTATATCCGAACAATCTGCCGAGAACCTCCGTTCCGATTTGGAGTTAGTGTATGAAGTATATCCTAAATTTGATAGAGAAGCCTACCTCAAAGGAGACCAACAACCCGTATTTTTTGGCTCGGCATTGAACAATTTTGGGGTAAGAGAACTCTTGGATTGTTTTGTGGAAATTGCTCCTTCGCCCCGCCCGAAAGCCAGTGAAGAGCGCATCGTAAACCCTGAAGAACCTACTTTTACGGGCTTCGTTTTCAAGATTCACGCAAATATGGACCCTAACCACCGCGACCGTTTGGCGTTTGTAAAAATTGTTTCGGGCACATTCGAGCGTAATAAACCTTATTTACATACGCGTCTGGGCAAGAAGTTGAAGTTCTCCAGTCCAAATGCTTTCTTTGCCGAAAAGAAAGAAGTAGTGGATATCTCGTATGCGGGGGATATTGTGGGTTTGCACGATACGGGAAACTTTAAGATAGGCGATACACTTACCGAAGGTGAAATATTGCACTTTAAGGGGATACCGAGCTTCTCTCCTGAGCACTTCCGCTACATTAACAATGCTGACCCACTGAAATCTAAACAATTAGAAAAAGGCATTGACCAGCTAATGGACGAAGGGGTAGCACAGCTCTTTAAGTTAGACTTCAACGGTCGCAAAGTAATTGGGACGGTAGGAGCACTCCAATACGAGGTGATTCAGTATCGATTAGAACACGAGTATGGGGCAAAGTGTAGTTATGAAAACTTTCCTATTTATAAAGCTTGTTGGGTAGAGACGCCTGAAAACCCCAAAGATGCTGAGTATCTTGATTTCTTACGCGTAAAACAGAAGTTCTTAGCACGCGATAAGCAGAATCAATTAGTCTTCTTAGCCGACTCAGCTTTCTCTATTGAGATGGTAAAACAAAAATATCCGAACTTAAAGTTGCACTTTACATCGGAGTTTGAGTAAGAAGAAGTATTGATATACATAAAGTATCAGAATAGAAAAAGTTTCCTCATATTAAAATGTAGGAAACTTTTTTTGTTTATAAAGTTTATTTGCTGTACTTTTGCACCCGCAAAAAACAAAATGATGAAATACACTTTATTTATAATGCTCTTGGCTATTGCAACACCTATTTTTCCTCAGGAGGTGGAGAATGACACATTGCAGGAACTTCCTAAGACAGGAATAAAAGCCGATAGAAGAGCCCAGTTAGAGAGGGCTATTTCTAAGCTATGGGAGCTTGACCGAGAAGACCAAAGAGGTACTTTTAAATTTGTGGATTACTTACCTATGTACGTAATGCCTTTCCGTTTTACGGATAAACCTACGGAACAACCTATAAGTTTGAACCCCGACCGCCCTATACCTGAATGGCGCGACTACCAGCACGTAGAGTTAAAATTTCAAGTGAGCTTAAAAGCTAAGATTATGCAAGATGCTTTTGGGAAGGGTGATGTGTGGGTAGCTTTCACTCAGCAATCGTATTGGCAGATGTACAACGGTGAGCTTTCACGTCCGTTTAGAGAAGTGAATTACGAACCTGAATTGATATTTACTTATCCGCTGAATCTCTCGGTGGGGAATTTTAAAATGAAAATGGCAGGACTATCCGTAAACCACCAATCTAATGGTAAAGAAGCGGCACATTCGCGCAGTTGGAACAGAATTATTTTATCAGGTATTTTCCAATGGAATGATTTAATGGTTAATAGCCGTTTTTGGTGGCGTTTCTCAGAAAAGGCAAGGGAAGATGACAATCCCGATATTGAGAATTATATAGGACGTTGTGAATTGAGCATTGCTTACCCCTTCCGTAAAAGTGTTTTTAATTTGCGAGTGAGGAATAATTTAAATTTTAATCATAATCGCGGACACGTAGAGCTGAACTGGGTATATCCACTGAGTCGCGACCTGCGTATTTTGTTGCAAGCCTCTCACGGTTATGGTGATTCTCTTATCGATTACAATTACAAACAAACTATTGTGGGAGTAGGCTTTACTTTCTTGAGTCTTTAAACAGATAAGAAGTAAGAGGTAAGAGGTAATAATGGAAACTTTTTTTGTTTATTAAGTTTTTTTGTTATACCTTTGCCCCCGAATTTAAAGATGAGAGAGATGAAAGAAGAAATCGTGAAAAGAGCCTTAGAGGAGTTTATGCACTATGGGTTTAAGAGTTTTACTATGGACGACTTAGCTCATAAGTTAGGTATGTCTAAGAAAACACTGTATGAGTTGTTTCCTTCTAAGACAGATTTAGTAGAGAGTACTTTAGACTACGTTTTGCAGATGACTTGTAAAAACATAGAGAACTTTGTACAAGGAGAGGGTTCAGTGATAGAGAATGTTTTTAGGAATGAAAGAACAGTTCAAACTACATTCAATATAAAAAGTGGTCGTCCTATTTGGGAATTGCAAAAATACTATTCTAAAACTTATGAACGAATGGATAAGGAGTTTATAGAAGCTGACTGTCTTTTTGTGGATAAAGTAATGGAAAGAGGTATACAGGAGGGACTTTTTAGAGAAGATATCAATCTTAAATTCTTTAAGATTTTCTATACGGCTGTACAACGAATGAAAGCACAATCGGAGTTATTTCCTGAAACTGAGTTTTCTTTTTGGGAAACTATTTATACTATTATAGAGTATTTTTTCAGGATACTTGTGAATGAAAAAGGACTCAAAGAATTGGAACGAGTGCTTAAGGAGGTAAAAGATAAAAGGTAAAAGGTTAATTTAATACTATAATACTAAAAATGCCAATAATACTAATCATCAGAGGTGAAAAAGTAAGATCAGCGAGAGAAGGGTATCTGAATAAACAAAGTAAAAAGAAGTTACAACAGAATTAAAAAGACAATATAAATAAGCCTATTAATAGGCAATACAATTATTATGAAAAAAATCATTACGAGTGCTTTGTTGTTCCTCAGTTTTATGAGCTTTGCACAACAAAAAGAATTGACTTTAAAAGACGCTATTCGTTATGCTTTAGAAAATAAAGCGGACGCTGAGAAAGCGCGATTGGAAGTAACCAAAAGTGAATACAAAATACAAGAAGTACGCGCTAACGCACTGCCTAGTATTTCGGCTTCGGGCGGTATGGTGTACAACCCTAAGTTACAAGCTACTTATATTGATGCCAGCACTTTTCCTTTCCCGGGTATGTCCGCAAGTAATGAGCCTATAAAGATGGAAATGGGGCAAAAATGGTCGGCTAATGCTGAGGCTAAACTTACCCAAGTATTGTTTAATCAAACGGTGTTTATGGGCTTGAAAGCGGCTCGTACGACACGTGAGTTTTATATGCTTAACCAACAGCTTACCGAGAATGAAATCATTGAGAAAGTAGCACAAGCCTACTATCAAGTATACCAAACCCGACAAACATTAGAAAATATAGAAAGTAATTTGGCTCTTACCGAGAAAACGGCTAATGTTGTAAAAGGATTAAATCAATCGGGATTAGCAAAAAAAATAGACGTTGACCGCACTACTGTAGCTGTAAATAATCTCAAATCGGCTCGCCAACAAGCCCTTAATGGGGTACAACTCTCGGAGAACGCGCTCAAATATATGATAGGTATGCCAATGAGTGAAGCAATTACTTTGCCTAAAGAAGGCTTTGAAGCCAATTACGATTTGGCTTTTGAGAAAGGTAATAGCAATACTCGTATAGAGTTACAAGTACTCGAAAAGCAAAAGCAACTCCTTGACCTCAATACCAAAGTACAACGCGCAGCACTTTATCCATCATTAGCATTGCAGGCTACTTATGGTTATTTGAGTATGGGACCCAAAACACCGATTATTTACGGCAAGAAAGATAAAGTGTACGGAGCTGATTATTCGGCTATTACATTGGGACTTAAAATACCTATATTTTCGGGTTTTGGTACACGTGCTAAGATACGCCAAGCACAGATAGAAAGTCAAGCGCTTGAAGCGACCCTTAAAGACACTCGTTTGGCAATGGATTTGGCTTATGAGAATGCCCACAGTAGGCTTACTAATAATCTTCTTACTATTGATTCGCAAAAGGAGAATGTAAAGCTTGCAGAAGAGGTATTGCTCAACACCCAAAACAACTACCAACAAGGTTTGGCTTCGCTTACAGATTTATTGGAAGCAGAACGCTCTTTATCGGATGCTAAGAACAATTATACCAATGCTTTGTTGGACTACAAATTAGCAGAAATACAGTTGCTCAAATCACAAGGGAAGTTAGAGACAATGAAGTAAGAAATCCCATAATATCTATATAAGAAAGAGACAGTACAATATTAAAAGTACTGTCTCTTTTATTTTGTTATTTGTATGTTATTTTTTCAAGTGCTCAGCTATAAGCTCTAACTCTTGATACCACTCTTCTCCAAACTTTCTAATAAGAGCCTCTTTTACGAATTTGTAGATAGGCACTTGTAACTTTTTACCTAAGACACAAGCATCATCGCATATAGGACTCCAACGATGGTAATTGACTGCTGTGAAGGAGCTGTACTCTTGTAATCGTATAGGATATAAGTGACACGATATAGGTTTCTTCCAGTCTATCTTTTTATCGTTATATGCTTGCTCGATAGCACAAAGAGCCCAACCTTTTTCATTGCGTACTACATAAGCACATTCGCCTCCATTGATGAGAGGAGTTTCCCATTCGCCGTCTTCTCCTTTGATGTATACTCCTTGTTCCTCGATAGCTGTACGACCTTCCTCGGTAAGGTAAGGAGCTACTTCGGGATAAATGCGCTTCATCACTTTTAGTTCGCTTTCTTCTACGGGTGCTCCTGCATCACCTTCTATACAACAAACACCTTTACAAGCATTAAGGTTGCAAACAAAATCGCAATCTATGATATCTTCCGAAATAATGGTATTGGCTACTTGTATCATATTTTAAACGGCTTTAATAGCTTTTTCAAAGGGAATGCGCTGAGTAATACTTCTGCCCAAAGTTACCTCATCAGTATATTCGAGTTCGCCTCCTACGGCTATGCCTCGGGCAATGGTAGAAATGGTGATATGGTAAGGCTCTACTTGTTTGTAAATATAGAAATTGGTAGTATCGCCCTCCATTGTATTGCTCAGAGCGAGGATTAACTCAGTTACTTTACCTGTCTTTACTTTTTCTATCAGTGAGGCAATGTGTAGATTGGAAGGAGCGATGCCATCGATAGGGGATATTTTGCCTCCTAAGACGTGATACTGACCAAAGAATTGCCCTGTGTTTTCTATTGCCATTACATCTCTAAAATCTTCTACAACACAAACGACTCCCGTATCACGCATAGGGTTAGCACATATCTCACACAAATCTACATCGGAGATGTTGTGGCAGTTTTTACAATACTGGATATGGGTGCGTAAAGCCACAATAGCTTGTGCCAATTGTAGTGATTGTTCTTCGGGTTGTTTGAGCAGGTGCAAGGCTAAACGCAAAGCCGTACGTTTGCCTATACTAGGCAATTGGGCTATTTCGTAGACGGCGTTTTCTAAGAGTTTAGATGAGAAGTCCATTTTAGGAGATAGTAGTTAGGGGTTAGGAGATAGTTTGTGAGCAACTTTGGTGCAAGCCTCGTCAATGAGCTGATAGACGTTTTCGAAATCAGCTTCTGTGCCGTAATAAGGGTCGGGGATTTCGTGTTGTGTCATTCTACCCAAAGCATCAGCTAAGAAATGTACTTTAGCACGCTCTTTTTCGTTCTTAGCAAGCCGGATAACGTTTTGGTAATTGCTTTTATCCATTACGAAAATATAATCGAAAAGGGCAAAATCTTTGGCTGAGAACTGACGACCTCTAAGCATAGAGATATCTACTCCGTGTTTTTTGCCAGAGGCGATAGAACGAGTGTCAGGAGCATCGCCTACGTGATAGTTGGCGGTACCAGCTGAATCTACTTCAAAGTTATCGGAAGGGAGTTTGCTCCTCATCACGCCTTCGGCTAAAGGAGAACGGCAAATATTGCCTAAGCAAACCATTAGTATTTTCGTTTTTTTCATATATTAAAAGAGATAAGGCTTACGCCTTAGAAATTAAACAAAGAGATTATTGGTTTTAACTTAGCCAAAGTGTGAAACTTTGGCTAAGTGTGTGACGCAAAAATGTTAGTTGTTACTTGTCAATTGTTAATTGAAATAGAGTCCTAATTTATCAATGTATTGCCATACTTTTTCGGGGAGGAGCGGGCGTATATTGTGCCCAGCTTTGATTTCTTCACGGATAAAGGTGGCTGAGAGTTCGATGATAGGGGCGGGTACACGGGTGATATGCGGGTGCTCAGTTAAAGCTTCGGGCACTGTACCTTCTGAAATACGAGGATAGACGTAAATAGAGTAATTTGCTAAAATATGCTCGTAGTTCTTCCATTTGTGAAAGCTTTTTAGGTTGTCTTCCCCCATAATTAGGGCAAAGTTAGTATTAGGGTGTTTTTCCTCTAAATAGGCTAAGGTATTAACTGTGTAATTAGGTTGTGGCAAGTGAAACTCGATGTTTGAGGCGCGTAACTTGGGATAGCTCTCTATTGCCAAATTGACCATTTCCAATCGCAAGTGGTTGTCTAATAACGATTGTTTTTCTTTAAACGGATTTTGAGGTGTTACTACAAACCACAGTTCGTTCATTGCACTATGCTCCACCAAATGATTGGCGATAATGAGATGCCCTATATGAATAGGGTTAAACGAGCCAAAGAATAAGCCTATTTGTTTTTTCATCGGTTGATAAAATCGGTTACTATGCGCTCTGCTTCTTGTAGGGCTTGTTGTAGATTATCGTTTTTGATAATCACATCAAACTGGTGAGCAGTTGCCATTTCTTGTTCGGCTTTGTTGAGACGCATTTGTATTTTCTCCTCTGTTTCGGTCTTACGGTTGCGTAAGCGTTCTTCTAAGGCAACAAGGCTTGGCGGTTCAACAAATACTGCTAAGGTTTGCCCAGGATATTGTTGTTTGAGACGGAGACCTCCTGCGACATCAATATCGAATACCACATTCTTTCCCATTGCCCATAGGCGCTCTACTTCTGATTTTAATGTGCCGTAATAACAACCTGTGTATACCTCTTCCCATTCCATAAATTCGTTGTGCTGAATACGTTTTTTGAATTCATCAGCAGAAAGGAAATAGTATTCTTTGCCGTGTTGTTCTTCACCACGAGGTGCACGAGAAGTAGCCGAAATAGAAAAGGCTAAGTTTAGTTTTTCGAGCGAGAGTAAATGCCTCACTATGGTAGTTTTGCCGCTCCCAGAAGGAGCTGAGAAAATAATTAGTTTGTTCATTTTTAGGTGTCAGGTGATAGGTGTCAGGTTACAGGACGTTTAATACTTGTTCTTTAATCTTTTCGAGTTCGTCTTTCATTTGGACTACTAACTGTTGCATAGGAGCGAAGTTAGCTTTTGAACCTAAGGTGTTGATTTCTCTGCCTATTTCTTGTGCAATAAAACTCAATTTACGTCCGTTAGAATCTTCGCTGTGAAGGGTTTCGAGAAAATAGTCTAAGTGTTTTTTGAGTCGGATTTTTTCTTCTGTGATGTCCAATTTTTCTAAGTAGAAAATGAGTTCTTGCTCAAAGCGGTTGGCGTCTACACTCTGGATATCAGCTACCGCTTTTTCCAAGCGTTCGCGAATGAGCGCTAAGCGTTCACTGTCGAGAGCTTGTACCTCTTGCAGTAAGCTATCGATGTTACTAATACGCAAAACGAAGTCTTTTTCTAAAACTTTACCTTCTTGAATGCGGAAGGTTTGCAAATCGGTAATGGCGAGGCTGATATGTTCGAAAATAGCTGAAAGTTCTTCTTCGGAAACACTTTCGGTGGTGGTTTGTAAGGCATCGGGCATACGTACTGCCATTTTTAGCAGTTCGGTAAGGTCACCATCAACAATAGTACGCATTTGCTCGATATAGGATTTTACGATATTAGGATTGATTTTAGAAGGTGTTTGTGTACCTGTATTTTCTACAAAGATACTAAAATCTACTTTCCCGCGCAAGAGTTGCTCGGCAATGAGTTTACGGAAATCGAGTTCTTTTTCGCGATACGCTTGCGGAATACGTGTATTGATATCAATACTCTTACTGTTTAGGGATTTGATTTCTATACTAATATGTTTATCGGTGAGAGATAGTACACTCTTGCCAAAGCCTGTCATTGACTGTATCATAATATCGTTTTTGAAAATAAGTGCAAAGGTATAAAATAATTAGTAATTGACAATATTTGTGAGGTGAGTATGTTTATAAAATTTCATCAAGACTTTTATTTCATCAATGCGTTTGGTTTGTATCGGTGAATTAAGAATCGCAAATAACAAATAACGAAAATAATGCTAATGTTGGTTAGAATTAGCAATTAGCTGTTTATTAATACGTTTTATGAGACCTGCGCCTTCGTAAATGAAACCTGTATAGAGCTGGATAAGTGAGGCTCCTGCTTCTAACTTTTCGAGGGCATCGGTTTCACTAAATATTCCTCCAACGCCAATGATGGGAAATGCGTGGTTGCTCTTTTCACTTAGAAAACGTATTACCTCAGTGGAGCGATTTTTTAGAGGTTTCCCACTGAGTCCGCCGGTTTCTTTTTGATTACCAGATACTAACCCTTCTCTACCAATCGTGGTGTTGGTAGCTATTACGCCTGCAATATGAGTTTCTTGTACGATTTCGATGATATCTAACAGCTGTTCGTCGGTAAGGTCAGGGGCGATTTTTAAGAGGATAGGCTTAGGGTTTTTATGGGTTAGGTTTGTGTTTTGCAAAGTGCTTAAAAGCTGTTTAAGTGGTTCTTTTTCTTGTAATGTACGCAAATTAGGAGTATTGGGAGAGCTTACATTTACTACAAAATAATCGACATAATTAAAGAGTTGTTCAAAACAAATCAGGTAATCGTTTACGGCTTCTTCATTTGGGGTAGTTTTATTTTTACCAATATTTCCTCCTATCAGTACATTGGTGTTCTTTTTAAGGCGCTTTACAGCAGCTTCAACTCCTTCGTTATTAAAGCCCATACGGTTTATAATTCCTTGGTCTTCTATGAGTCTGAACAATCGCTTTTTTGGGTTTCCCAGTTGTGGTTTAGGGGTAATGGTTCCGATTTCGATAAAACCAAAACCTAAATTGGCTAACTCTTTGTACAATTTAGCATCTTTATCTAATCCTGCGGCTAATCCTATGGGATTTTTGAAGTGTAGCCCAAAGACTTCGCGATGTAGAGAAGGGTGTTCTACATTGTATATTTTGCGAATGAGCAAAGGCACTAAGGGGATTTTGTGAACAAACTTTAAGTATTTAAATGTAAAGTGATGAGCTTTCTCGGGGTCGAGACTGAAAAGGAATGGGCGAATAAATAGCTTATACATATCTTGGAATTTGAGAAAAGGAGTTAAGATTAGGGTTGTGCCATAAAATTGCGCAAGGCTTCTATGGTTTCGGCTTCGTTTTCAATATATACTAAATGTCCGCCTGAAAGCAAGGTATAGCTTGCGCCTGCTTTTTGGGCTAATGCTATCAAACTATCGGAAGGGATAAGAGCGTCTTTTTTACCCATAATGATATGCTTTTTAGCGGTTAGTTGTTCAAATAGTTCAGTGCGGTCGGGGCGTTGTTTCATTCCTAAGGAAGCTGCTTTGATACCTTCGTTAGGGGTGCGCATTGCTATATCGATTAGTTTGTTGAGCGCGGGTTTCATCAGTGTTTTGTTTTCATCGCTAAATAGGTTTGTAACGGCAGTGCGCACGAAGAGTTCTTTTTCTTCATCGATTACTTTCAGCACCCGGTCTCTATTTACTTTTTTCTCTGGGGAATCGGGTAGGGTAGTGGAGTTTAACAATACTATTCCTTCTACTTTTTTGGGGAATAACTCGGCAAAGGCTAAGGCTACATAACCTCCCATTGAGTGCCCCACGATGGTGCAATGTTCTATTTCTTCTTTTAGTAAGATATCGTTTACTTGGTTTGCCATCATTTCCATTGTGTGTACTGGGGCGATAGTGGGGCTCTGCCCGTGCCCTAAAAGGTCGATGGATAGTGTGAAATATTCGGTAGAGAGAGCTTTAGTAATAGGTTGCCATATAGTATGGTCTTCTAAAAAGCCGTGAAGGAAGACAATTGTCTTATTCTTTCTTTTTCCTTCTTTTTGATAAAATGACTGTTTCATTGTGATAATTAGTTTGTTAGGTACTTTTTTGGGTTTGTTTTGCTATTGTTGTAAGAGCTTGATAGTTAAGGGATAGATATAGGAAGCTTATAGGAAGCTTATACGAATCTTGGACGATAGATATAGAAAAGCTATACGAATGATATAAGGTAGTAATCCCTATTCTAATTTCGTTTTATATAAGATATATTTCGTTTTGAGAGATAAAGTGCTTTTTAGAGCTGTTTAATAGGAGGTTATTCTCTTGGAAAAGAGGTGTTTAGTAGTCGTTCTTTACTCAGTAAGACGCCTCCTTCGTCAGCTCCTTGTCCGCCTGCGTAGTTTACCCAATTAACGGTTTTCCAATGAGGGGCAACAGTAACGATGCGGGTAGAGCCAAAAGCCATATAGTAAGTAGTTTTAATGCCTTCGTGGCGGACGTCCATACCAGCTTGTATACCTACTTTGGCGTTGGGGGTACTTGGGTCGAGACGTACCTCTACTTGCATATACACGCCTTCGACTTTGCTGGGGGTGAACTCTCCCACAGGTTTCATAAGTTTAGAACCAAAGTGGTTTACTAATATTTTGGCATCATACCATTTGCCGTCGTATTTTCCTGATTTGGCAATAGGGATAGTGGAATAGTTTTTTTCTTGTATTACTTTAATCTTCCCATTGCCTGCTTCTGTTACGATATCTTTATAATATGTAGCCGCCCACGTGATAGGGGCTTGGTCGGTAATATCAGTTTCAGGAAAATGGACTCTCCGCCATACGTTTTCACCTTTGTAAAGCACGTAGAAGCGGAAGTTTTTTACATTTATCAAAGCGTTAGGGTTCTGATTGTTCTTTTCAGAAAATAGCACCCCCCAAAGGTTGTACAATTCAAAATATCGGTTTTCGTTGGGGTACTTGCAGTAGCCTTCTTTGCCATAAAGCCCCCAATAACAACTTTTATAAATGATTTTGTTGTGATTAAGAGACGCAAAATTTAAGGCAGCCCCGATGGATATGTTACCTCCTTTTTCGAACAATCTGTTGGAAGTATTACTATAACCATTGAAAATGAAGGGAGTGTTGTCACTAAAATTTGTGTCGTGCCCTGCTTCGGTATTGCGCATAGCTTGTTGTAGCATTTGTTGGGAATGCTCAGAAAGGTTATTGCTGTTGCTGTCTTTATTACAGCTTATCAGTGTAATAACCGAGAAAATGATACTATAAGAGAGAATGTTTTTCATTTGTTGTGATTATAGATTGTTGAGATATACGCGACAAAGGTACAAATAATTAATCATTTAATACTATAAGTATGATGAAAAAAATATACCTTTGCAATCTGTTAGTAATGTTGATACAAACAACGATGGGAAATATTTATTTAATACCGAACTTATTAGGGGGTGTAGCTCTTGATGTATTGCCAGCACAGGTGGCAAATGTAGTGCAATCGCTTACTTATTTTGTAGTAGAAAACGAAAAGTCGGCAAGGAAGTTTATCAAGCTCGTTACTCCGGACAAGGTGCAAGCAGATTTAAAAATAGTTGTGATAGATAAGCACCATCAGGATACTGACTATCAGAGTTTCCTAACCCCTTGTATGGAAGGACACTCGATAGGGATTATCTCGGAGGCAGGTTGCCCAGGGATAGCCGACCCAGGAGCTGATATTGTGCGGGTGGCTCACCAAAAAGGACTGAAGGTGATTCCGCTGGTAGGACCTTCTTCGCTGTTACTGGCAATGATGGCGAGTGGACTTAATGGGCAGAATTTTGCTTTTAACGGATATCTCCCTATTGATAAACAAGAGCGAAAGAAGGCACTTAAAACCTTAGAGCGCAAAGCACGAGAAGGACAGTCGCAACTATTTATAGAAACGCCTTACCGCAATAAGCAGATGCTTACTGACTTGATAGAGACATTACAGGCTAATACTCTTTTGTGCGTGGCTTGCGATATTACGCTTCCTACTGAAGAAATTAAAACACTCCCTGTGCATCATTGGAAGAAAACGAATATTGATGTGCAGAAGAGACCTACTATTTTTATTATAGGGAGCTAAAATGATATGTAACTTTATAGAAAAAGGCTATCTGAGATTCTTCTCAGATAGCCTTTTTTGTAAATTCTTATTGTACTGGCATTGAAGAAACAGCTGCCGCTGTTGCAAAAACAGTAGCTAAAAGAATAAGGATAACAAGCCCAATTAAAGAGAGCACAAGCCCTGCAATGGCTAATCCTTTAGGAGTTTTAGTAACACCTATACCTGAAAGGACGAGTCCTAAAAGCCAGATAATCCATCCTAAAACAGGAACCCAACCTAAGAATACAGCTATTAAAGCTAATACGAAACCAGCGGTGCCTATTCCGTTGCTCTTAGAGGAGTTTTGGATAATGATGGTTGGGTTGTTTTCTTTAGCAGTTTGCTGTTCTTGAGAAACAGATTGCTCTTGTGTTGAAGTTGTATTTTCTTCCATAAAAAACTGAAAATTAAAAT
Organism: Capnocytophaga sp. G1920; assembly: GCF_051417515.1. Taxonomy (NCBI): domain Bacteria; kingdom Pseudomonadati; phylum Bacteroidota; class Flavobacteriia; order Flavobacteriales; family Flavobacteriaceae; genus Capnocytophaga; species Capnocytophaga sp. G1920. The sequence continues at coordinate 37,816 of NZ_JBPRKH010000015.1, read as the reverse complement.
TACTCCCTACTCTGTTAAAGGCTTTTCGGGGTGTCGCCTTTTGCTATTTAAAATCGGTTGCAAAGATATGAAATATTATGATATGAAGGAAATTATTTTAACAAAAAATTAAGTTTTCTTTTATAATAAGTGTTTTTTCCACTCTTTCCAATGGTATTTCTTGGCGTAGATATACAATAAAAAAGGGAAACAGAGCAATAGAGGAGTCCATACACTGAAGCCTAAAGAGGGTTCTGAGACATCACGCAAGACGGAAGGAACTTGGAAAACTGTCCAGTCGGAAGTTACTAAAAGAGCTGTAAAAAGGTTGTTGGCGGTGTGAAAACCTAAGGCTAATTCCAAGCCATCGTCCATTAAGGTAGTGATACCTAAGAACAAGCCTGTACCTATGTAATAGATAAGCAAGCTGTATCCTAATTTTTCTACCTCGGGGTTGGCAATGTGCATTAGTCCGAAGGTGATAGAGGTAAAAAGCAAAGGAAACCACGCATTACGCATTACGAGTCCTAAGCCTTGCATTAGGTAGCCACGAAAGAATATTTCTTCAAAAGCGGTTTGCAGAGGAATGAATAGCACTACTATCACGAGTAGTTTTAAGAAAGGTATCCACTGAAAATTCCAAATATAATCATCGGGGTTAAAAAATAAGTAGTCGATACAAGTTATGCCTATGGTTACGCCTCCCCACAACAAGAAAGCAAACCAAAAACGCTTCCAACTGATACGGGGTCGCGCCGTAATAAGTGCTACCAAGGGCTGGCGATGTATGAACTTCACCCATAGTAACAATAACCCTAAGAAGATAGCAAAGATAGCCAAACTCTCGAACAAGAATTGTAATTCTCCTTTTTGGGCAATTTCCGACTGTATAAGTGTAGTAGTATCAAAAAACTGTGCTACTAAAAAGTTCAACCCTGTAAAAGCAAAGAACAGGGTTGGAACTATAATATAAAGCCACTTAGGGCTCTGTGACAATCTTCCGTTTTTAAGATACATAACTTTATTGTGTAATAATACCTATTTCGGCATATGATACTTTATTGGTATCATCTACAGTTTTGGTAGCGGTAAGCTTGATATAACGGGCTTTCTCGGCAGGGAAAGTAATGCGTTGTTCAATAGGATTGTTCTTGATATTGCCAAATTCTCCCTCACTTAGCTTCTTCCAATGAACATTATCAGTACTCACTTCAAAAATGTAATGACTGATAGTGCCTTCAGCCCAGCGGTCCTGTGAAGGCAAATAGGTAAATCCTTTTAAGTTTAACAGCTCTCCCAAATCAATAGTAATGGCAGTGGGTGTATTGCCCTTTTCTTGAGCAAACCACGTGTTAGGTTTTTCATCAATTACTTTCTGGATATCAGAGGAAGCAGAAGATAACACTTTCCACTTTGCTTTGGGGATATCCAATGCGTAAGAAGCTACTTCACTGTACAATTGCTGCTTGCCGTCATAGGCTACAAATTTTAAAGAAGTAGGCTGAGTAACGGGGAAAGGAGCTGTATAACGCAACGACTGTTCAGTAGGCTGACTGCCGTCTAAAGTATAGTAAATTTCAGTTTCGGTATCAGCGGGAGTGAGGGTTACTAGACCATTCTTATCACGAGAAAGCTGAGGAGTTACCAATAACACAGGTGCATTGTATAACCCTATATTGCTAATCAATGGCGAACCTTTAGCTTCTAAAACTGTGAAACGTACCTTAGTAGCCGTTACTGATGGGAAGCGCAATAATCGCTTGTAGCCAATAGTTGTTTGTTCATCTATAGTTTCCCATTTGCCATCTTTTTGGTATTCTAATTTAAACTTCTTTACACGTTGCCCCAATGGGATATACTCTTGTGCCATAAAGCGATTGAAAGTAGTAGGTTTGGTAAAGTTTAGTTCTATAGAAGCTTCTGTTACTCCTTCGTCGGTTGTCCAATAGGTATTTTTATCACTATCGGTAGTTTTTTCAGGTTTAAATTGCTTGTTATTTTTACGAATATTAGAAGCCGTTACAGAGGCATCAGTTACGAGGTTACGTGCAAAATCTGCCTCTATAACTTTTTTGAGTTCCATAAGTCTCTTGATGTCATTTTCGTGTACTAAGCCACGTCTATCCACGGGAAGATTGAGTAATAAGTTGTAACCGCGACCTACTGAAGCGTAGTATATGTCTACCATTTTTTCTAATGGACGCACTTGGTGGTCTTCGCGTGCGTGGTAATACCAACCTGGGCGAATAGATACATCAGCTTCGGCAGGAATCCAATTTACGCCATTTTCATCGCCCTCACCCAAATGATGTAAGTGATCTTTCCCTTGTAGAGAAGGGTTAGAGGTAAAAGGATTCCAGTTAGTAGGAGTACCAAAGCCTTTTTCATTACCTATCCAGCGAATATCCGGACCTTCATCACCAAAGATAGTAGCATTAGGCTGCAATTCGCGTACTATGGCGAATGTTTTATCCCACTGATAATAAGTATGAGCATCAATAGTACGAGTTTCGTTAGCTCCACCGTAATAACCTGAACCACCGTTGGCACCGTCAAACCATACTTCAAATATTTCACCGTAATTGGTAAGCAATTCTCGTAGTTGGTTATGAAAATAGGTTACGTAGGCTTCTCTGCCATACTCAGCGTGGTTTCTATCCCAAGGTGATAAATACACTCCAAATTTAAGTCCTGCTTTGTGGCAGGCTTCTGAAAGCTCTTTTATAACATCGCCTTTGCCGTTTTTCCAAGGTGAGTTTTTTACAGAATGCTCGGTGTACTTCGATGGCCATAAGCAGAAACCATCGTGGTGCTTAGCCGTGATGATAACGCCTTTCATACCAGCGTCTTTAATGACTTTCACCCACTGATTTACATCTAACTCAGTAGGGTTGAATAAAACAGGGTCTTCGCCACCTGTGCCCCATTCCATATCGGTAAACGTGTTCATATTGAAGTGGATAAAAGCATAATATTCCAACTCGTGCCACGGCAACTGACGTGCGGAAGGAATAGCTCCCACTGATTTTGGGGCTTCAATACTTTTGCAAGCCACCATACATAAAGCGGTGACTAATAAGACTAATTTTTTCATTGTGTACAGTATTTAAACTTCTTTGTTATAAAGTTTTCATAAGTGGTGCAAAGATATAGAATATTTTCTTACTATCAAAATAAAATTCTAAAGATTGCATCTCGTACTAATATCTCAATAAAATTATTTTAACTTTTCTCTTGTGTTACTAAATAAAAAAGAGACTATTCTCTTATGAAAATAGTCTCTTAAATGTGTTTTTCTTTTCTCTTACTGATTAGAGAACTTCTGTATCGCTTCTTCCAAAACATCATACACTCGGTCTAATTGAGCATCTGTGATGATGTAAGGGGGCAAAATGTAGATAATATTTCCCACCGGACGCAGTATTACGCCTTCTGAGATAAAGAAGTTGTACAGTTTATCCCTGAATGAGCCGTAGTAGTCAGTATTTTGAGAGGTTTTGAGGTCGAATGCCAAAATAACACCTAAGGTACGTGCATTCTCTACCGATGGATATTTCGCAATACGGGCTAAAAACTCCTGATGACGGCGTGCAATGCGTTTTAAATTGGCTTGCATTTCGTCACTTTCCAATATGCGAATGGCTTCTAAGGCAATCGCACAGCCCGTCGGGTTTGCTGTAAAGGTATGTCCGTGGAAAAGAGCTTTGTTCACGTCTTCACTGTAAAAACCGTCGAATATCTCTTGGGTAGCAGTAGTTACTGCAAGCGGAATTGTTCCTCCTGTAAGAGCTTTCGATAAGCACATAATATCGGGTTTATGAGTGAGATAGTCCGAAGCAAAAGTGCGTCCTGTACGCCCGAAGCCTGTCATTACCTCGTCGGCAATGGTAATCACACCATTTTCTTGTGCGATATGAATCAGCTTGTCTAAGGCTTCTGGTTCATAAATTTGCATTCCTGAGGCTCCTTGTACTAAGGCTTCAAATATAAAGGCGGCAGGGTGATGTTCAGCAATCACTTCTTTTAGTTTTTTAGCAGCTGCATCGCTTCCTTTTTTGGGTAACGGTATGCGCACTACTTTCAACAAGTGTTCTTTAAAAGCATCAGTAAAGAATGAAATACCCGAAGCTGCCATAGCGGCAAAGGTATCTCCGTGAAATGCATCTTCAAAAGCAACTACCGTAAAGCGTTTCTCGCCTTTATTGAAAAAGTACTGTAACGCCATTTTGATACCTACTTCCACTGCTGTCGACCCGTTATCCGAGAAGAATACTTTCTGTTGGTTTTTAGGCAGGATACTGATAAGCTTTTCAGCAAGCTCTACCGCAGGTCGGTGTGTAAAGCCACCAAAGAGTACGTGCTCTAACTGGGTGAGTTGTTTGTAGGCAGCTTGGGCTAATCGCTCGTTGCTATGCCCATAGGGGTTCACCCACCAACTGGCAATGGCATCTATGTATTCTTTGCCGTCCTCGTCCCAAAGGAGAGCATCTTTTCCTTTCACAATTCCGATAGGTTTGGCAGCCGTTTGATGTTGGGTATACGGGTGCCACAAATGTTTTTCGTCTCGCTGTTGTAAATTCATTTTTTCGATTGTATAATGGTTTTGGTTATAATATCTTTTTCCATATTCCAGCCTCTCGCCGGACTGTATTCGCGCCCGTACAAGATGATTTGCACGTGCAGTTTGTTCCATTTTTCTTTGGGGAAGAGTCGTTTGGCATCTTTCTCCGTTTGCACTACCGAACTACCGTCGGAAAGCTTCCAGCGGTGCATCAGTCGGTGTATATGGGTATCAACGGGGAAGGTCGGAATGCCAAAGGCTTGCGCAAGAACAACGCTGGCAGTTTTATGTCCTACTGAGGGGAGAGACTCTAAACCCTCAAAGGTTTGAGGAACTTCGCCGTTGTATTTGTCTATGAGTATTTGGGAAAGCCCGTGAATACCTTTAGATTTCATAGGGGCAAGCCCTAAGGGTTTGATAATATCGTGTATTTCGTCTACCGAAAGTAGTACCATATCATACGGATTGTCCGCTTTGCTAAATAGTATAGGCGTGATTTGGTTCACCCGTGCATCGGTAGTTTGTGCCGATAAGAGTACGGCTATTAGTAGCGTATAAGGGTCTTTGTGTTGTAGGGGTATAGTAATTTCAGGATAGATACTTTCCAGTGTATCAATGATAAAGTTTACTTTTTCAGCTTTTTTCATTTCTCTTTTCTAATAATACAACATTCTCTACGTGGTAGGTTTGTGGAAACATATCCACGGGCTGAACTTTGGTTACTTTATAAGTTACATCAAGCAAGGAAAGGTCTCGCGCTTGCGTTGCACTATTGCAACTTACATATACTATCTTTTTGGGGGCTATTTGAAGAATTTTAGCTACTACATCTTTGTGCATACCGTCGCGAGGAGGGTCGGTGATAATCACATCAGGGGTGCCGTTTTCTTTTATAAAAGTATCGTTGAAAATGTTTTTCATATCTCCCACGTAAAAAGTAACATTCTCAATACCATTGGCAAAAGCATTGTCTTTGGCATCTGTTATAGCTTCTGGTACAGCTTCTACCCCTATCACTTTTTTCACTTTTTTGGCTACAAATTGCGCAATAGTGCCCGTCCCCGTATAAAGGTCGTACACTAATTCATCACCCTTTAAATCGGCAAAGTTACGAGCTACTTGGTACAGCTTGTACGCTTGTGCCGAGTTAGTTTGGTAAAACGACTTGGCATTGATTTTAAATCGCAACCCTTCCATTTCCTCATAAATACAGTCAGTACCTTTATAGCAAATAAGTTCTTGGTCATAAATAGCATCGTTGCCTTTGCTATTGATACAGTATTGCAAAGAGGTAATCATCGGGAATGTCTCTGCAATATGGTCGAGGAGCAGTGTAATTTTAGGGTCGTTGCGGAAGAACTGTATCACTACCATTATTTGCCCAATGGAGCTAATGCGTATCATCATAGTACGCAATAAGCCTGTTTGTTGCCTCGGACTGTAAAAAGGCATTTCGTTCGCCAAGGCAAAACGCTTTATCTCCAAGCGTATCGCGTTAGAAGGGTCGGCTTGCAAGTAACATTTGTCTATGTCCAAAATCTTGTCCCAAGCTCCTGCTATGTGAAAACCTAAGGCATTCCGATTGTCTATTTCGTCAGCTTTCTTAATTTCATCGGGAGTAAGCCAGCGCATATCCGAAAAAGAAAACTCCATTTTGTTGCGGTAGTAATAAGTCTCGTCAGAGCCTATGATAGGCATTACAGCAGGAATTTCTATCCTGCCCAACCGTACTAAGTTGTTTTCTACTTCTTTCTGCTTGTAAAATAGCTGACTTTGGTAGTTCATATCTTGCCATTTGCAACCGCCACAATAGCCAAAGTGAGAACATACGGGCGTTACTCGTTGTTCTGATAGTTGGTGATATTTAGTTACAAAACCTTCATAATAAGCCGATTTCTTCTTGGTGGTCTGCACATCTACTACATCACCAGGAATAGCGTTATTTATAAATATCACACGTCCGTCAGGGGCTTTAGCAATGCTTTTGCCTTTGGCTCCTGCATCAATCACCGTTACATTTTCAATGGTTATATGCTTATTTTTGCTCATTATGGGTGCAAAGGTACAAAATAATTGCGAATTACAAATGCTTTCATTATATTCAAACTTCCTCCAAGATTCTCCAATATCCTCACTAACCTACTAATTTCCTAATTATTCCTTCTTCTTTCTGTCATACTTCCCCCTATTGCCTATGGCCTGAGGCCTAGTGCCTTTTCTCTTTCTTTCGCCTCGTAACCCCGTTTTTAACATTTTTAGCCTTGTTGTATTATATTATGATTCAACTACTTATATACCCTTTCTATATCAATCGTCCAAGATTCGTATAAGCTTCCTATAAGCTCTCTATAAGCTAACCCCACCCTCCTTACACCCTTTTTTCACCAAAAATCCTTCCAACTCACTTTTTATATTTTTCGTTTTCCTCCGATAACTCAGACTAGTCCAATTTGTCCGACAAGTCAGACCCGTCAAAAAACCTTTTTTATCACTACCCATTTGCTAATTTCCTAATTTTCTAATTTTCTATTGCCCGTCGTGCTACGACCTTTGCCAAAGTTAATGTTCCAAAAAGTTACTTCACAAGGCACAGCCTCATTCCTCTAACTCAAGCTCGTACCCCATTTACTAATTCTCTAATTTTCTAATTTTCTCATTGGTATTATTGGCGTTACCTTTCATTTATATCATCGATTACGTCCTATTGAAGTCTTTTTTGTATTTTTGCAACGCTATTTATAGAAGAAATATGTACGATAAAGTCCGAGCCATAGTTATTTCAAGTCTCAAATACAGCGATAACAGTCTTATAGTGAAGTGTTTTACTCAAACGATGGGTACTCGTAGTTATTTGTTACAAGGCGTTTTAGCACAGAAGAAAGGGAACTTAAAAACAGCCCTTTTTCAGCCTTTTATGCTGTTAGAACTGGTAGCTACCCATAAAAATAACGGTACGTTAGGACGTGTAAAGGAAGCTAAGATAGCCGTCCCTTATTACTCGTTACATACTGATATGTATAAGAGTGCTGTAAGTATGTTTCTTTCCGAAGTATGTGCTTTTGTTTGCACATCTGAAGCTCCCGATGAAGAAATGTTTTTGTTTTTAGAACAGAAGCTCCTTTTTTTTGATAGAAACGACTTCTCTGCCAATTTTCACTTAAAGTTTCTGCTTGATATCACTCGCTATCTCGGCTTTTACCCCGATACCACTCACGAGCATTTGCCCTCCTTTTCGTTGGAAGACGGCATTTTCAGTACTACCGATGAAAGCAAATACACCATTGCAGGCACTACCTTGTTGCTATTCAAAACCCTCCTACACACCGATTATCCTCAGTTATCAACCGTTAAAAGCAATAAGAATGAGCGCAATGCATTGCTTTTTCAACTGCTTAAATACTACGAATGGCACTTCCCCAATTTTAGACAAATAAAATCATTAGAGGTGCTACAAACGCTCTTTTAGCACTATTTTAACATAATACAATACTGTTTTTTACTCCCACACTTAGCTAAAGTTTTAAACTTAGCCAAAGTTAATTGTAACTAACAGTCTGTTAGATTTCTTATCTCAAATTTCCACTAATAAAAAAACTCCAAGTAAAATCTTTTTTACTTGGAGTTTCTTGCGTTTATGAATTTATTGGAACAAAAATATTAAATGTCGATAGCTTCACCATAAGCAGCTGCTACTGCTTCTTTTACACCTTCGCTCATTGTAGGGTGTGGGTGCACCGCTTTGATGATTTCGTGTCCTGTAGTTTCCAATTTACGAGCTACTACCGCTTCAGCAATCATATCGGTAACACCGGCGCCAATCATATGGCAACCTAACCATTCGCCATATTTAGCATCAAAGATTACTTTTATGAAGCCTTCAGTAGTACCCGCTGCATTTGCTTTTCCTGAGGCAGTGAATGGGAACTTACCTACTTTTATTTCATAGCCTTTTTCTTTAGCTTGTTTTTCGGTCAGACCTACTGAAGCAATTTCAGGAGTGCAGTAAGTACAACCAGGGATATTACCATAGTTAAGTGGTTCTACGTGCATTCCTTTAATCTTTTCAACGCAAATAATACCTTCCGCTGAAGCTACGTGTGCTAAGGCTTGACCAGGAACTACGTCGCCAATAGCGTAATAACCAGGAACATTAGTTTGGTAGAACTCGTTTACTTGAATTTTATCGCGTTCAGTTTTGATACCTACCGCTTCCAAACCGATATTTTCAATATTTGTTTTGATACCTACGGCTGAAAGCAAGATATCAGCTTCTAAAACTTCTTCGCCTTTGGCTGTTTTCACAAATGCTTTTACGCCTTTGCCAGAAGTATCTACTTTGGTTACCTCAGCCGAAGTCATAATATTGATACCTGATTTTGTAAGGCTCTTTTCTAATTGTTTAGAGATATCTTCATCTTCCACAGGAACAATGTTAGGCATAAACTCTACGATGGTTACTTCAGTACCCATAGCGTTATAGAAGTAAGCAAACTCAATACCAATCGCTCCACTACCTACTACAATCATTTTCTTAGGTTGCTCAGGGAGCGTAAGTGCTTGGCGGTAACCGATAATTTTCTTGCCGTCTTGAGGTAAAGCAGGCAACTCACGTGAACGTGCTCCAGTAGCAATAATAATGTGGTCAGCACTGTATTCAGTTACTTTACCATCTTTATCTTTTACGTCTACTTTCTTGCCAGCTTTTAGGGTACCATAGCCCATTATCACATCTATTTTGTTCTTTTTCATCAAGAACTGCACCCCTTTGCTCATTGTAGCAGCTACCTCGCGGCTACGTTTGATAACCGCATAAAAATCTTTGTCAAAAGACTCTTTTTTTACGGTGATACCATAATTCTCAGCGTGCTTTAGGTATTCAAACACTTGCGCTGATTTTAACAAAGCTTTCGTAGGAATACAACCCCAGTTCAAACAAATACCACCGAGGTTTTCTTTTTCAATAACAGCGGTTTTAAACCCTAATTGAGAAGCGCGAATGGCAGTAACATACCCACCAGGACCACTTCCTAATACAATAACGTCGTATTTACTCATTTCTTTTAAAATTTATCAAGTTTGATATTAGGCTACAAAGTTACGAATAATATTTTGAATAAAAACTATTTTAATCACTTTTTTATTTATATGTAATTTTATATGTTTGAATAATAGCTATTTAAATCCTGATTGTCCGAAGTAAATCTCATTTACTTTATTGAAGTTTAAAAATCATAAAAACTCTAAAATCATTGCGTTTTTTCCAAAGTTTTATTACCTTAAAAAAGCAATTAGTATTCACTTTTCTAAGATTATAGCTTTGTCTTAGCTTCAGTTTAGCTTCGTTCATTGTTCGTTCATTGTTCGTCTTTTGTTCGTTCATTGTTCGTCTTTTGTTCGTTCATTGTTCGTCATTTGTTCGTTCATTGTTCGTTCATTGTTCGTTCATTCATTATTTGTCTTTTCATTATCTGTGCCTGTCGTGCTACGACTGCCCGTGCGGCTCGCACCGTCTTTTGTTCGTTCAATCTTTTCCTAAAAATCGGAGTTTATCACCATTTGTCTAATTTAAAATGAAGAGAGCAAGAGGAGTCATAGCTATATGTTTTTAGTGAGAAGTTCTACAATCTTGTTGTTCGGGAAAAACTCTTTTAACACTACTTTCAGTACCGTATAGGCGGGAATAGCCACTACCATTCCTGTTATCCCGAAAAGTGTACCACTGATAAGGGTAATGAGGAAAATCTCTAAGGCAGTAGATTTTACTGAATTAGAGAAAATAAGCGGTTGAGAAAAGAAATTATCAATAAACTGACCTATTATGAACCCTATCAACACATAGATAGTAGTAGGCAGACTTACCGTCATAAAATCGTTTTGTAGGTTGCTACTCATTGTAAGTAAAGCCATTAGTATAAAACCTATCATCGGACCTATATAAGGAATAAGGTTCAGTAAAGCACATAAAAGGGCTATGATAAAAGCATTTTCTACTCCGAAAATAAGCAATACTATGGTGTAAATTATAAAAAGAATAGTAAACTGTAGCATTAATCCTACAAAATAACGCGACAATAAGTTGTTTATTTTAAAAATAGAGGTTTTTAGTTTGCGTTTGCGTTTAGGAGAGAAAATAGAAAGCAATGCGATAAGTATTCTGTCACCGTCTTTCATAAAGAAGAAGGTAATAAAAAGTACCGAGAAGAATCCTACCCCAAAACTACTGATAAACGAGATAAAAGAGTTTAGGAAGTTAGGAATATCGATAAAATTCAACATCTCTTGTACTCCAAAAGAGTAATCTTCTCTCTGAAGTCCAACCTTGCTAAGAGTTTGGTGGAGGAGGGCATCAAGATTGTCCTTCAGCAAGTCTATATTAAGGCTTGAGAGGTTCTTGCCTTGCGAAATAAGCAAAGGGATAAATAAACTGAATACCCCAAGGCTCAATACCACGAACAATAACATTGTAAGAACTACACATAAGGTTCGGTTTTTTATTTTCAGTTTTTTGTAAAAAAACTGTATAAGTGGTTTGCCCATCAGCGTCAGTACCAACGATACAATGAGGTAAATGATAATAGATTGTAGCAAGTAAAGGGTGTAGAGCCCTAAGGCTACCAATACAATAATTCCTACGGCACGCAATATACCATTTGCTATTTCTTTTGAGTTCATAAACGGTTTTTATATTTTACAAATATCTCTTTCTTTTCTATTTCTAATTTTCTAAGTTTACTCAGTTCTAAAAAGTCTTTTTCTCTATCAATACCTACGAACTTTCGTCCTTGTAAATTAGCAGCAATACCTGTGGTTGAGCTACCTGTAAAAGGATCTAATATCCAAGCGTCAGGTTTGGTAGAAGCTAAAATAAGCCTTGTTAGTACTGACAAGGGTTTTTGAGTAGGGTGTTTGCCACACGACTTTTCCCAAGGAGCAATAGCGGGGAAACGCCATACATCTTTCATTTGCTTGTTGCCATTCAGTTCTTTCATTAGTTCGTAATTGAAGTAATGAGGCGTTTTTTCTTCTTTTCTTGCCCAAATGATTTGCTCTGTAGAATGAGTAAAGTATCTACAAGAGAAGTTAGGAGGAGGATTAGTTTTCTCCCAAGTAATAATATTAAGTATTTTAAAGCCTAATTCAGTAAGTATTTGTCCTATTGAAAAGATGTTATGCATTGTACCACTAATCCAAATAGTAGCATCTTCTTTGATCACTTCACGTATTAAAGTAAGCCATTGCCTATTAAAATCATTTATAAAAGCTATTCCTTTTGATTTATCCCAATCCCCTTTATTAACACTTACAATCTCACCATTATTTACAGTAAGCCCTCCGTTTGATAAAAAGTAAGGAGGGTCAGCAAAGACCATATCAAACTTACGATGAAACTGTGGCAACAGCTCCATCGTATTTCCGTGAAGGAGGTAGAAGGATTTGTCTTGGGATTTGAAATAGGGGGTAAGCATTATTCAGGAACAGGTAAGCCTAATTTTATTAATGGAATATACTCAAAGAAATAATAACAATGTACACTATGAATATAATTTAAAACATCTTTGTATTCAGGCTTTCTAAACCAATCACTTAATAAATAAATATATTCTACTTCTATATTTGCTTTTGATAAAAGTTTTTGGTATTGTTTTCTTTTAAAATCACAAGTTTGCAATTTTTCATCTACTGACCCTGCTACTTGTTGGAATTTGCATTCAATTATGAATAATGTATTTGCTATGATTACAAATATACTATCATCAGGTAACAACCTCTTAGATATTAATTGTTTCCAATCAATATCTAACTCTTCAAGAAATTTATAAAAACCGTATTTTTTAAAAATTCTTCCAACAAGTTCTCCTTTGTAAAAAACATTATTTTCTTTTACTTCATAGTCATTTTGGGAGTTTAAAAATTCTGCTAAATCAGTTTTACCTTCAAAAACTAAACCTGTTTTTGTATTTCCTCCTCCTTTTCCTCCGTAAATCATATATTTAAAAAATTATTAGTATAGTTGTTAATTAATAATTCATTTAACGCCCCTCGTTTTTTAGGATTGGCATTGATAGTTCTTTTGGCTAATACGCGCTTTATTGTAAAGTCTACATATAGATCATCAAAGAAATGGTTGTTTTCGTCTTTTCCTTTTACATCTGAGTTGCTCAGTATCCAATAATGATTCAAGTTATTGAGTTTATGGCAGAAATCTCTTAAGCGAATTTGTTCACTATCATCAAAATTATCTTTTGCGTAAGCATTAAAATTAGAGGTTTCACTCAAAGGTTTATAGGGAGGGTCGAAATAAAATAAAGTATTTTCTTTGGTATAATGAATAGTTTGCTCAAAGTCTCCACAAATAATTTCTACCTTTTGCAAAGCCTTGCTTACTGCTAAAATATTCTCTTTATCACAAATCATAGGACGCTTGTAGCTACCTATAGGTACATTAAACTCATTTTTACTGTTTACTCGATACAGACCATTAAAACAAGTGCGATTTAAGAATATAAATAAGGCTGATTGCATTACTTTTCCCTCACTTCGGCTATTGAATAGGGTTCTTTTCTCGTAATAATATGCCTTTTTAGCCTCTTGTTGCTCTTCTAAAGCGTGATATTCTATTTGCAGACTATTAAGAATAGCAATTAGCTGTTCAGGATTTTCAGCAATGGTTCTATAAGTATCTATCAATTCTTTGTTAATATCATTGATAACTGCTTTTTTCATATTAGGAAACTCACTGAGCAACCAAAATAACACAGCGCCACTCCCTACAAAAGGTTCTATGTAGGTGAACTTCTCTTTAAAAACAATTTTGGGTAAGTTGTTTTTAATCTGTTCTATGAGTTGTGTTTTGCCTCCTGCCCATTTCAAAAAAGGCTTGGCAATATAATTTATATTTTCTCTCATTCCTAATATATTTAGTCATTAGTTTTTTTGACGACTAATCAACCAAAAATCTAATAATATGATTGCAGTCATAGCCTCGACAATAGGTACTGCACGAGGTACTACACAAGGGTCGTGTCTGCCTTTACCTTGCATTGTTACGATGTTGCCGTGTGTATCGAGTGCGGGTTGCTCTTGCATAAGAGTAGCTACGGGCTTGAAAGCTACTCTAAAATAAATATCCATACCGTTGCTGATACCGCCTTGTATCCCGCCTGAATAGTTGGTTTGGGTAGTGCCATCAGGGTTAAAAAGGTCGTTGTGCTGACTACCGCGCATTGCAGTACCTGCAAAACCACTGCCGTATTCAAAGCCTTTAACCGCATTGATAGAGAGCATCGCTTTGCCAAGCTGTGCGTGGAGCTTATCGAATACAGGTTCACCTAAACCTACGGGTACTCCTTTTACTACACAACTTACTACCCCGCCTACGGTGTCACCCTCCTTACGAATGGCTTTGATGTAGGCTTCCATTTGTTCCGCTAAGGTAGGTTCGGGACAGCGTACGGCATTAGTTTCGGCTATTGCCAAATTGAGTTCGGTATAGGGTTTGGTAAGGGTAAGCTCACCTACACTTGATACATAAGCGGTAATTTGTACTCCTTTCAGTATCTGTTTTGCAATAGCTCCTGCTACTACCCGACAAGCTGTTTCACGCGCTGACGAGCGACCGCCTCCACGATAGTCACGTATACCGTATTTCTGTTGATAAACATAATCGGCGTGGCTGGGGCGGTATACCTCGGCTATATGGGTATAGTCAGCTGAATGCTGATTTTCATTTTCAATAATAAAACCAATCGGTGTACCCGTAGTTTTGCCGTCTAAAATACCCGAAAGGAAGCGTACCTTGTCGCCCTCTTTGCGTTGCGTAACAATAGCTGACTGCCCTGGTTTCCGACGGTCGAGTTCGTGCTGTATGGCTTCAAAATCTAAGGTTATATTAGGTGGACAGCCGTCTATAATTCCTCCTAAGGCTTCGCCGTGCGATTCGCCAAAGGTAGTGAGCCTAAAGAGTGTACCTATACTATTTCCAGTCATTATAATTCTTTCATTTTGGTTACTAAGGTCTCCATAAACTTACTGATAGGTGTCTTTACCATCATTGCCATTACGGGGTTGAAGTTGCCCTCGAAGAGTAGTTGTACCTCACTCTCATTGTTCGATACTTCGGTAATATTGGCAGTAAGCTGAAAAGGAATCTTACCTTTTGCTTCACCTAATACCAACTGACTGCTGGGGGTACTACTTTTCTTTTCTAAAGAAATTTCAGGCATTCCTTTTAAAGCAAACACAAAAGACTGCTCGCTGAGCATTTGGAACTTACTAATATTATCGGGCATCAGTCGTTCAAAATTAGCTACATTTTCTAAGAGTGCAAAGAGGTCTTTAGCACTTTTCTCTACAATTGTTTTTTTACTTTCTAAGTTCAAAATAATGATTAATGTTTAATGATAAATGGTTAATTATTTTTACTTAACTAAAACTGTTTCCCATCCGTCGTATTCGCCGTGAGTATCGAGAGCGAGGTCTATCAAATCCCACGTATCGGGGTCGATGTTGTCTACGGTATTTACTTTGGTGAGGATAAGGCGGTAACCTAAATCTTCATTAGGGTTTTCACCCTCTTCGGGCTCTATTTTACCCCTGTTATATACTGAAAAACCTAAGGTTTCAGCTTTTGTAATAGCACTATTCATATCCTTTTCAGTTTGGAAATACAACCAGTGTTCAATAGGGCGTTCTTGGTCGGTGTGGTCGCCTGCTTCTTCACAATGTTCTTGCAAATTACTATTGTGAATGCTTTGCATTTCGTAGATATTAGGGAAAAGAAACTCAAAGTAAATCTTCCAATCAGTATCGTCAGTAGTTTTGATTTGAGTACTATAATCAGGGTGTTTGGTTACTACTGATTGCAAGCGTTTTTCTAAATCAGAAGTATTTTCGGTATAAAAATACCACGTGATAGTGCCTTGATAAGTGACAATACCCGCTAAGATATCACTTTCATTAAGCAAAGGCATTATTTCTTCATCTTCTATCGTATAGAGGAAGTTACGTTCTCGGTTATTTGAAAAACCGTTTTCATCAGGTTCTTTTAGCTCAAAAGTAAGGCGTACGCTTTGAGGGTATTGGGTGATAGGAGCAATTTCCTCTAATCCTAAATTGAGGCGGAATACAGCGGGGTTATCTTCTAATCTGCCGATATAGACAGTCCAGTTTTCTGGAATTTGAATATTTTGCATATCATTTGTTATTAAAAAATAGGATTCTACTTAAAGGCTCTTTACAATCTTCTGTCCCATCTATTCTTATCAAAGTTGTGCTTTTTCCAGTACAACATAATTAGGAAGCCTATGAGAGCCCCTCCTACGTGTGCAAAATGAGCGATATTACCACCGAAAATAGTAATTCCTCCTACAAATCCCATTATTAAGTCTAAGGCTACGAGTAAAGGGATAAAATAACGAGCCGCTATAGGGTAGGGGATAAAGAACAACATCAGTTTGGCATCGGGGAAGAACATTCCAAAAGCTACTAATATACCATAAATAGCACCTGAAGCACCTACGGTAGTAGATCTAAGTACATCATACATACTTTGGAAGGTGCTGTGATTGATGATATTGCCCCAATTAGGATTGTATTTACCTTCTGCAATAATTTCTAAAACTTCATTAGCAGGCACACCAGCTTCCGCTAAAGCATTGACAGCTTGATGTACATAGTAGTAATTTACTCCCGTATGAAGCAAAGCTGCTCCTACGCCACAAGAGAAATAGAAGAATAGAAACTTATTGCGCCCCCATATGTTTTCTAAAGGTGTCCCGAAAGCCCATAAGGCGTACATATTAAAGAGCAGGTGTGTAAAATCAGCGTGCATAAACATATAGCTGATATATTGCCACCAGTGAAAAGAAGGAGTTTCAAAATGGTGTAAGGCAAAAGTACCGACTATATTTATTTGAGGTAAAAATAGTCCTTTTTCATTCAATGCGGTAAGTATTAATACTATCGTATTGATAATAATCAGATGTAGTACTGTTTTAGATATTCTGTCCATTTTAGTCTTTAGTTATTAGTTATTAGAGATTGGTTAATTAGCAATGTTCATAATGCTTGTATTGCCTATCCGACTCGCATTTAAAATAGGTTTTCTATTTCATTTACTGAAAGGTTGTAATAAATTCGCTTTCCAAAAGGCGAAATTAATACTTCTTCACAACTAAACAAATTATTTATCAAAGTTTCTTGTTCTTCCTCACTGAGTACTTGTCCGGTTTTTACAGCTAAGCTCTTGCATAAAGCTTTAGCAAAGGCTTCTTTCTGAGTGTTTTCGGTAGAGGGTAATGCCTCGATATGCTGTTGCAAGAGTTCGTTGAAAATATTAGGAATCTCACTATCGGTAAGGTGCAGAGGAATCCCACTTACTACAATCTTGTCGGTTTCTATGGTAAACATAAAGCCACTGCACTCAAAGAGCTCGCGCAGTTGTGCAATCACTTCCAATTCGTGAGGTGCAAAAGGCAGTTCGTAGGGGAACATCAGTTGCTGACTTGCACTATGTGTGGATTCCAGATGCTTCATAAAATCTTCGTACAAGATGCGTTGGTGCGCCCTGTTGATATTGATGATAATAAGCTCTCCTTCCAAAGTAGTTATAAGGTACTTCTTTGCCAAAGCAATGATTTTCTTACCTTGGCTTCGTGTAGGTTCGGTTTCAAAGAGCGAACTCACGATAGTTTCAGGAGTTGAGGTATTGATGGAAGATTCAATGCCCGTGTACAAACTCTCCCACGTAGGTGCTTTTTTGCTGTAAGAGCCGAAATTACTATGGCTATCGCTTCCACTGCTTCGGCTTACATATTCTTCTTTAAATGGGTTGAAATTGGGGTCTACTTCTATCTTAGGAAACTCTGGGGTTTTATCCTTGTAGTTATAAGGAATATCGAAAGTAGGGTCTTTGCTAAAATCGAGCGTAGGAGCAATATTAAACTGACCCAAACTGTGTTTTACTGCCGACTTCAGTAGGGCATAAATACTATGCTCTTCTTCAAACTTAATTTCGGTTTTCGTAGGGTGAATATTGATGTCGATAGTTGTGGGGTCTACTTCCAAACTGATGAAATACTCCGCCTTCTGGTCGGTGTGGATAAGACCTTCGTAAGCCGAAGCAATTGCGTGGTTGAGGTATTGATTTTTCACAAACCTATGATTGACCATCAAAAACTGCAAGTTTTTAGTCTTTGCTAAATACTCAGGTTTTACGATAAATCCGCTGATTTGCACCAAAGGCGTGTCTTCGGCGATGATAGGTACTAACTTTTCATTGGTTTTGCTTCCAAAAAGATGTACGATACGCTGGCGGAAATTGGTAGCTGGCAGGTTGAACAGCTCGTTGCCATTGTTGTACAAAAAGAAATGAATGGCAGGATGTGCCAAGGCAACACGGTGAAACTCATCGAGTATATGGCGGAACTCCACCGTATCCGATTTTAGAAAGTTGCGACGCGCTGGAATGTTGAAAAAGAGGTTCTTCATCGCAATGCTTGTACCGGTAGGGCATACGCAGGGCTCTTGGCGCGTAATCTTACTGCCTTCGATGTGTATTTCGGTACCCAACTCGTCCTCTGGGCGCTTGGTTTGCATCTCTACGTGCGCAATTGCCACTATGGAGGCAAGGGCTTCCCCGCGGAAACCTTTAGTTTGCAAATGGAAAAGGTCTTCTGCTTTTTGTATTTTGGAGGTGGCGTGACGCTCGAAAGCCATACGCGCATCGGTAGTACTCATTCCTACACCGTTATCAATCACCTGCACGAGGGTTTTGCCTGCGTCTTTGATGAGCAGTTTTATTTCGGTAGCACCGGCATCGATAGCATTCTCCATCAGCTCTTTGACTGCTGAGGCGGGACGCTGAATCACTTCGCCAGCTGCTATCTGGTTGGCTACGTGATCGGGGAGTAATTTTATAATATCTGACATTTTATTTAGGTAAAAGATAAAAAGTAAAAGGTAAAGTGCGAGGTCGTAGCACGGCAAGCAATGTGAGCCACACGGACAGTCGTAGCACGACAGGCAGATAATGAAAAGACGAACAAAAGACGAACAAAAGACGAACAAAAGACGAACAAAAGACGAACAAATGACGAACAAAAGACGAACAAAAGACGAACAAATGACGAACAAATGACGAACAAATGACGAACAAATGACGAACAAATGACGGTGCGAGCCACACGGGCAAATGAACGAATGACGAACGATGAACGAACAATAAGCGTATGAAAACCGAAGAAATCTTCTATTTTAGTTGAAAAAAAGAGCTACTTTTTATGCTGTAAAACAGAAAATTTTGTTTTTCACACTTCACGCATCGGTATTTAGTTTTACTTCTTATCTGGTACAAAATTTGTGCAAATATAAAAAAAGTATTACTTTTGTGGAAAATTATTTTCAATATGAAACACTTGTTTATCTCTATATTCATAGCTATCAGCTTGTTATCTTGTGCTAAAGAACCTGTTACTAATGGCAATGAGGTGTCTTTTACGGGCTCTGACTATACCGGTAACGATACCGATTTGCGCGTACGCGATTTTATTTGGAAGGGACTTAACACGTATTATTTGTGGCAAGCCGATGTGCCTAATTTGCAAAACAACCGTTTTGGTTCTCTATCTGATACCAAAGCTGATAAAAATAAGAGTTATACTCAATTCTTAAAGAGTTTTAGCAATCCTGAAGACCTTTTCTATAAAGGGTTACTTAATAGATATGAAGAAATAGACCGTTTTAGTTATATAACAGATGATTACACTGAGCTTGAAAATCAATTCAAGGGGATTACTGCCAGTGTGGGTATAAACTACGCTTTTGGTTTTGTAGACGAAACAAAAACTAGAGTTTATGCTGTAGTGCGTTATGTAGTGCCTAAATCGGAGGCAGAACAACAAGGTTTGCAACGGGGGGATTTGATAACCACTATCAACGGGCAATCACTTAACCGTTCTAATTATCTTCAACTGTTGCAAAATACGGCTACTATTTCGTTTTCAACCTATAGAATTGTAAATGGCAAAGCAACTCCTACTGAAAAATCGTTTACTTTGCACCAAGCTCAAACGCCAGAAAACCCTGTACTTATTCATAAAGTATTCAACAAGGGAGGAAAGAAAATAGCTTACCTGATGTACAATGCCTTTACAGCTGATTTTGATGAGGCACTGAACGATGCCTTTGCAGATTTTAAAGCACAGGGTGCTACTGACTTAATTCTTGATTTGCGCTACAATGGAGGAGGAAGTGTCGATTCGGCTACTTACTTAGCATCGATGATTACAGGTCAGTTTAACGGTCAGGTGTTTGCGATAGAAAAATGGAATAGCAAGTTGCAACCTTTTAGAGGGAATGAAAGAGAGTATTTTACGTCTAATATGGTAAAAGGCAGTCGGCAGGTGGCTATCAATAGTTTGCGCCTTAATAAAGTGTACGTAATTACTTCGGACGGGACAGCTTCAGCCAGTGAATTGGTTATCAATGGTCTTAAAGCCTACATAGATGTAGTGCAGATAGGTGAAACCACAATGGGTAAGAACCAAGGCTCGGTGACTGTTTACGACTTTACCGATAAGCAACGAAAAGTTAAAAACCCTAAGCACAAATGGGCGATGCAACCTTTGGTGATGAAGATAGAAAATGCTAAAGGTGTGGGTGATTACGTAAATGGCTTAGAATCTAATATCCAGATTAGTGAGATTGTAAATGATTTAGGGGTATTAGGCGACGAAACTGAACCTCTTTTGGCTCGCACTTTACAAGAGATTACAGGGAATGTTGCCGGAAGAGCTTCGCGATCAGCGTCGAAAGAAACTTTTTACTTTGAGAAGCTTGGTACTTCTACCTCTGGCTATTTTGGCTTGAATGAAATGTACAAATGAATCGATTTTACGAACTAACCATATCTAAAATCACACAACTTACTACTTCATCGGTAATGATTACCTTTGAAGTACCTGAGTTATTGAAGAAAGTATTTCACTTTGAAGCTGGCGAATACCTTACTCTCCAGCAAACGATTGGAGGAGAAAAGGTGCGTCGTGCTTATTCTATTTGCTCTGGAGTGAACGAAGATGAACTGAGCGTAGCCGTAAAGCGCGTGCCTAATGGTGTGTTCTCTACCTATGCGACGACCCAACTCAAAGCAGGTGATGTATTAGAAGTGATGCCGCCTAAGGGTTCTTTCGTATTCTTCTACGACATCTTTGACAACCGCGATATTATGCTCTTCTCGGCAGGAAGTGGCGTAACCCCTATGATGAGCATTGCTAAAACAGCCTTGTCTAAAACGAATATCAAGGTAGTATTTGTCTATGGCAATAAGTCTAAAGAGGAGGCTTTGTTTTTTGATGAAATTGAGGCTTTAAAAGCGCAATATCCCGACCGTTTTTTGGTGCATTATACCTTTAGTCAAGAACCTTGGGGCGACCACTATACAGGGCGTATCAACGATAGAATAGTAAACGAGATTTTTGCTAAATACAAAGATCTTAACTGGGGGCGTTACTATGCTTGTGGTCCTACGGAATTGGTGAAAAACCTCCGTGAGATACTCTTGTTAAGAGGGATAGACAAAGACCGCATTTTTACAGAGCTTTTTGAGGCATCGCCAGCTGAGATAGATTACAGCACTCTACAAGGCAATGTCGCCATTACTCTTGAACTTAACGGACAGACGCACAGCTTTGAGAGTGCGCGCAACCAAACACTTCTCAGTTCGGCACTCTTACGTGGCTACGATGCACCTTACTCTTGCCTGAACGGCGTGTGTAGTAGCTGTATCGGTAGGGTAGAGGAAGGAGAAGCCAAAATGGCGAAGAATGAAACCCTCAGCGAAGAAGAAGTATCGCAAGGCTATATTCTTACCTGTCAAGCTTATGCGATGACCGATACAATAAAGGTTCGCTTTTAGTACAATGTTAATCAATTACTCATTTTAGTTTTGAAGTTGTTATTCTTTAAAGAAAGAATCTACGAACTCATATTTGTTAAAAATTTGTAAGTCGTCTATACCTTCTCCTACTCCTATGTATTTTACAGGAATCTGAAATTGGTCAGAGATGCCTATTACCACCCCCCCCTTGGCGGTACCGTCTAATTTAGTAACAGCCAAAGCGGTTACTTCAGTGGCTTTGGTAAATTCTTTAGCTTGCTCAAAGGCATTTTGTCCAGTAGAACCATCGAGTACTAACAGCACTTCGTGAGGAGCATCAGGAATCACTTTTTGCATCACGCGCTTGATTTTAGAAAGCTCGTTCATTAGATTGATTTTGTTGTGCAAGCGTCCTGCCGTATCAATAATTACTACATCAGCATTTTGTTTTACCGCCGAACTAAGGGTATCATAGGCTACTGAAGCAGGGTCGCTACCTAACTGCTGTTTAATCATTGGCACTCCGGTACGGTCTGCCCACACTTGTAGCTGGTCAATCGCAGCGGCGCGGAAAGTATCAGCAGCACCTAATACTACTTTCAAGCCTTTTTTAGTAAACTGACTTGCTAGCTTGCCGATAGTAGTGGTCTTTCCAGCCCCGTTTACCCCTACAACCATCATCACATAAGGCTTTTTGTCAGTAGGTAAAGTAAAGTCTGTTGCTTCTCCTGTATGAGTTTCTGATAGAAGTCCTGCTATTTCTTCACGAAGGATAGTATTCAGTTCAGAAGTATTTAAGTACTTGTCTTTAGCCACACGAGCCTCTATACGGTCAATGATTTTAAGAGTAGTATTCACCCCTACGTCGCTGGCAATAAGCACTTCTTCAAGGTCATCGAGCACCTCTTCATCTACTTTCGATTTCCCAACGAGAGCCTTTCCTAAGCGGTCAAAAAAGCTGTTTTTAGATTTCTCTAAGCCTTTATCTAAGGTTTCTTTCTTTTCTTTTGAAAAGATATTTTTCAGAAATTGCAATGCCATAGCTTATTGTATATTTTAGGATATAAGTGCAAAGGTAGTAAAAAAGTTTATATATGCAAAAAAGCCGTCTCACGACAGCTTTTTTAAATATGATAAAAATAGAGAAAATTTAATTATTTCTTCTTCAAAAATTCATCAACAAGCTCAGGAGCCATTACGCTTTCTACGAAAGTATAAGCACCTGTTTTAGGTGATTTCACCATTTTGATAGCTTTAGTATGCTTCTTAGATTTACCTTGTAAGGTTGCTACTGTTTTCTTTGCCATAATGTTTTAATTATTTAATTTCTTTATGAACAGTTACTTTCTTGAGGATAGGGTTGAACTTCTTAAGCTCTAATCTATCTGGAGTATTTTTTTTGTTTTTGGTAGTGATGTAACGTGAAGTTCCTGGTAAACCAGACTCTTTGTGCTCAGTGCACTCCAAAATAACCTGAATTCTATTTCCTTTTTTAGCCATTTTAGTATTCTTTTAAATTAGTTAATATATCCGTTACGTTCTACTTCTTTAAGCACTGCATAGATACCTTTCTTGTCGATAGTTTTAATTGCAGTTGCCGATACTTTTAGGGTAATCCAACGATTCTCTTCTGGAATGAAGAAACGTTTTGTACGGAGGTTTACATTGAATTTACGTTTTGTTTTGTTCATTGCGTGTGACACGTTATTGCCCACCAATGCTTTTTTGCCTGTTAAGTCACAAACTCTTGCCATTTTTTTCTCTATTTATTAATGTGTTATTTATATTCAGGGCGCAAAGATATAACTATTTTTTGAAACAGCAAAACTTTTTTCTCTTTTTTCAGATTGTTTTTGTGTATACTAATTTATTATATATTGTATACCAGGTGTTTAATCAAGTTGAGATTATTATTTATATATCTGAAAACTACTGCTTTTTACACATAAAACAACCCCGTCTTCATATACCCTTCGCCGTTGAAGTATGAATTCTACTAACAACCTTCTTCTTATTTCCACCTTAGCTTTATCTTATCTTCGTTCATTGTTCGTCATTTGTTCATTTGCCCGTGTGGCTCGCACCGTCATTTGTTCGTCTTTTGTTCGTCTTTTGTTCGTTCATTGTTCGTTCATTGTTCGTCTTTTGTTCGTCTTTTATTCGTCATTTATTCGTCATTTGTTCGTCATTCGTTCGTCTTTCCTATAAGCTTCTTTTAAATTAACCATTAACCATTAACCATTAATCATTAATCATTAATCATTAATCATTAACCATTAATCATTAAATAAGGCTTTCATCTACATTATTTTATTCTCCCGCCCCCATTTGCTAATTCTCAAATTTGCCATTTTGCTAATTATTTGTACTTTTGTGCCCTATAATCATTTAAACAACAGTATATTCAATGAAAATAAACGATTTACTAAACATAGCACACACTTACGGTAGCCCTGTATATGTATATGATGCCCAGAAGATTGCTTCTCAATATAACCGACTTACCAATGCCTTTGCCTCAGTACCTAAGTTGCGCATCAACTATGCAATGAAAGCTCTTTCTAATATCTCTATCTTGAAATTGATGAAGGACTTGGGTGCTGGTCTTGATACCGTTTCTATTCAGGAAGTACAGTTGGGATTGCTGGCAGGTTTTGACCCTCAGCAAATTATTTTTACGCCTAATGGTGTCTCAATGGACGAAATTGAGGAGGCTATGCGCTTAGGAGTACAGCTCAACATCGATAATCTTTCGTTCTTGGAGCAGTTTGGCACACAACACCCTGAGATACCCGTGTGTATTCGTATCAATCCACACGTGATGGCAGGCGGTAATAGCAATATTTCGGTAGGACATATCGATAGTAAGTTTGGTATTAGCATTCATCAAATACCGCATATCTTGCGCATCGTCCAGAATACAAAGATGCACATCAACGGTATTCATATGCACACAGGTAGTGATATTTTAGATATTGATGTGTTCCTTTACGCTGCCGAAATACTCTTTGAAACCGCTAAACACTTTAAGGATTTACAATTTATCGACTTTGGCAGTGGCTTTAAAGTGCCTTATAAGGAGGGAGATATACAAACCAATATAGAAGAGTTGGGCGAACGTCTCAGCAGTCGCTTTGCTGATTTCTGCAAGGAGTACGGTCGCAACCTTACATTAGCTTTCGAGCCTGGTAAGTTTTTGGTAAGTGAAGCAGGCTACTTTTTAGTAAAGGTGAATGTAGTAAAGCAAACCACTTCTACCGTATTTGCAGGCATCGACTCCGGTTTCAATCATCTTATCCGACCAATGCTCTACGGGGCTAATCATTATATCGAAAACATTTCTAACCCCGAAGGTAAGAAGCGTTTCTATTCAGTAGTCGGGTATATATGCGAGACCGATACTTTTGCCTCCAACCGACAAATAGCTGAGATTACTGAGGGCGATATATTGTGTTTTCACAATGCAGGTGCCTATTGCTACACTATGGCGAGCAACTACAATTCACGCTTGCGTCCAGCAGAAGTATTGTGGCAGAATGGGGAAGCTAAACTTATCAGAAAGGCAGAAACCTTCGAAGACTTACTAAGAGGACAAATATATTAACAATAAAAAAGGCTGTCCGAAAAGTCTTAAAATCGCATTTGCGTCGCTACACTTTGCCAAAGTTTCAGACTTTGGCAAAGTTCATACTTCTTCTATTGCCTGTACAACTCGCGCTATAAAAACCGGTTGTGCCAGCTGTCTTCCAAAGGCACTTCCCAATTCTCTTCGTATTCTATTTTAGTATTCACCAAATTGTTGAACACTATAGTTTGTGCCGATACTGCTTTTTCTTTTGCCATCTTCTTGAAATCGGCAAGGTTTTTATAGGCGATGTGTTCACCTTGACGGTAACTCACATTCATACGGTCAAGCAATGTAACGTTGTATTGGGCTTCAAGCTCTTGAATAAAGTGCGCTAAAGCATCAAGAGAACAGCCTCCTACACCGTGGGCATCGGGTAATGCTCCTATAACTATAAATCGGTTATAGCGCAATTCAAATGATGATAGCAAATCCTTGCCGTGCACCATCCAGTGGTTTATAAATTCTTCTAATTGTGTATGCAGTTGCTTTTGCTCATCTTCTGTAAAGCTACGGTTGCATTGGTATACCCACACACGGGCATCATCGGGGAGTTCTTTAAAATCTCTATACACTTATCTAATGATTAATTGTTAATAATTAATTCACAGTTTGCCCCTCTCCTTGTTAGAAAGGAACGTAGAGAAGGACTTCTTTTTAGTAGTTAGCAACTAATGATAATGGTAAGCTCTCTATGCTAACCATTAACCATTAATCATTAACCATTATTTCTTCATCAGCCTATCCAAGTTTCTCTTGTTATCACGGTCTTTAATAGTTTCGCGTTTATCGTACAATTTCTTACCGCGTACTAAGGCTATATCCATTTTAGCCAATCCCTTTTCGTTAATAAAGAGTTTGAGAGGTACAATAGTAAGCCCGCTATTTTTCACTTCTTTATTGAGTTTGCGTAGTTCTTTTTTCTGCAAAAGCAGTTTGCGTTCGCTTTTGGGGCGGTGGTTGTAATAGGTGCCAAAGTCATATGCTTCAATGGTAGAGTTAATTACGAAAAGCTCTCCTTTATCGTTAAACTCGCAAAAACTCTCAGCTATCGAGGCTTTTCCCATTCGTATAGACTTTATCTCGGTACCCACAAGTACAATCCCCGCCGTGTATTTGTCGAGGATTTCATATTCAAATTTTGCCCGTTTGTTGAGTATTTGTACTGTTTTCTGAATCATAGCACAAAAGTAGTAAATTTGTTACATATAGCAAGCCTTTTTTAAGTTTTTTTGTACTTTTGCCGAAAATCACTCTTATGAAATACCTCTTACAACTTTTTACATTATTATCAGTGTCCTCACTTTTAGCGCAGCAGAATGATTTTGTGCTTCTCAGAAGCCTTTCTAATGACTTTGTATTCGATATGAAATACGCCACCCCCGATAATTTCCTCAAACAAGCAGTATATGATTGTGGTGAGTGTTATCTCCGCAAGAGTACTGCAAAGGCTTTGGTCAAAGCTAATGAAGAGTTTAAATCGTTGGGATACCGCATTAAATTGTTCGACTGCTACCGACCGCTTTCGGTACAGAAAAAGATGTGGAAGATACTTCCAGGTACCCACTACGTAGCAAACCCCGCGAAAGGTTCTAAACACAATCGCGGGGCTGCTGTCGATCTTACCCTTGTAGATGCACAAGGCAAGGAATTAGATATGGGTACTCCTTTTGATTTCTTTGGTAAAAAAGCACATCACACTTGCACGACCCTCCCTAAAAAGGTACTTGAGAATCGTAAGTTGTTGAAGGATGTACTCAACAAATATAACTTTAAATCTATTTTCTCAGAATGGTGGCACTATGAGTACCGCCCCGAAATGCAATCTAAAGTCGAAGACTTCCAATGGCAATGTAAATAAAATGTCTCTTCTGTCGTGCTACGACTCTTCACACACTTTGCCAAAGTTTCTAATTGCTTGTCGTGCTACGACTATTTTAAGTTTTGAGGCACTTCCAAAATCTCTATACTTTTTACTCTCATAGCGTTTTGCACCAAGTGTCTCGTATATTCAGGATAAGGAAGTCCCGCTGCGGGAGCTCCCATATTACATTCACCGTCAGAGCCACCTCCTCCGTTAATCCACAAATAAGCATCGGCGTGTGCACCTGTGGTTTTGGTAGTGCTACGTGGGCCTAAAGCTGCATTAAAGTTATTGCAAGAGTTATAAGGAGGGTGTGCATTCTGGTGTTTAGGTCTATTGATACCACTGCGCCCTGTGTCAATCACGTAATGCACATCTTTAAAACCTTTAGAAGCTAAGTAAGTTACAAATCTTTCTGCTCCTGCTTGTTCTTCGGCAGTGCCTCCTAAGCCCGAAACATTCAGTGCGAAACCACGCATATATTTTAAACCTCCATCTATAATAGCATTGGCAACAGCTTCAGGGTCTTTTGTAACCAAAACAGAATTCCCAGCGTGAATATAACTCGCTACATTAGGGTTGTTCTTATTTAGTTTTTCAGCGGCGTAACTAAGCAGTTCAGCACGCTCATTGTATTTAGCTGAGCCTCTTGGGTGACCGCAGTAGTTAATGGCATCAGGCTCAATAATAACCACCGCCCGGCGTTGTCCAATAATGGCACTTACGCGGTCTATCCACTCTTTGTAAGAAGTAGCATTAGGATGTCCACCTTTTGAAAACGACCCACAATCACGATTGGGGATACCGTAAAGCACCACAATAGGTGTTTTGCGAGCGCGTTCTGCTCCCTCAACGAAGTTTTTAAGCCAACGGTCATTTTTCTCTTTACCACCACTACCAGGACTAACACCGCCGTCATACCAACCTCCGCAGGGCGTACCATACACTTGGTAATACAGCTTTTTCAACTCGGCATTTTTTTCATTTTTTACTGTATTTAACCGAGAAGGCTCCAAGTAAAAATCCCAGTCATAAGCTACCGGCTTTTTACCTTGTGGTGGGTTAGGTGGAATAGGAGGAGTAACCGGAGGCGTAATAGGAGGTGTAGTAGGGGTCTGAGTAGTAGGAGTTTGTGTAGTAGAGGTTTGCGTTGTTGGAGTCTGTGTAGAGGGGTCGCTCTCTTCCCCTGATTTTTCACAGGCGGTCATTACCCATAAAAAAGCTACTAAGGATAGTAATTTATTCATAATCTTTAATCTTATTTATCTGTATTATTCTTATTTTTGCAATGATAAAGGTTATTTTATAATTGCTTGTCGTGCTACGACTATTTTAAGTTTTGAGGTACTTCCAAAATCTCTATACTTTTCACTCTCATAGCGTTTTGCACCAAGTGTCTCGTATATTCAGGATAAGGCTTTCCCGCTTTTGGGGCTCCCATATTACATTCACCGTCAGAGCCACCTCCTCCGTTAATCCACAAATAAGCATCGGCGTGTGCACCTGTGGTTTTGGTAGTGCTACGCGGGCCTAAAGCTGCATTAAAGTTATTACAAGAGTTATAAGGAGCATTTGCATTTTGGTGTTTAGGTCTATTGATACCACTGCGCCCTGTGTCAATCACGTAACGCACTTTGTCAAAACCTTTAGAAGCTAAGTAAGTTACAAATTTCTCGGCTCCTGCTTGTTCTTCAGCAGTGCCTCCTAAGCCCGAAACATTCAGTGCGAAACCACGCATATATTGTAAGCCTCCATCTATAATGGCATTGGCAACAGCTTCAGGGTGTTTTGTGACCAAATCAGAATTCCCAGCGTGAATATAGCTCGCTACATTAGGGTTATTCTCTTTTAGCTTTCTTGCACAATAAGTAAGCAAATCAGCGCGTTCTTTGTATTCAGCCGAGCCCTTTTTATGTCCGCAGTAGTTAATGGCATCTGGTTCTATAATTACTACTGCACGGCGTTGTCCAATAATGGCACTTACACGATCTATCCACGCTCTGTAAGAAGCAGCATTAGGGTGTCCGCCTCCTGAGAACGACCCACAATCGCGATTGGGGATACCGTAAATCACCACAATAGGCGTTTTGCGAGCGTGTTCAGCTCCTTCAACAAAATTCTTTAGATAGAGGTCGCTATCCTTACTGTTTGGGTTAATTCCATCATACCAATCTCCGCAGGGCGTACCATATACTTGGTAATACAGTTTTTTCAACTCGGCATTTTTTTCATTTTTTACTGCATATAACCGAGAAGGCTTCAAATAAAAATCCCAATCATAAGGTATTTGAGTTTGCGTATTTTGGGGCGTATCTTCCCCTGATTTTTCACAGGCAGTCATTACCCATAAAAAAGCTATTAAGGCTAGTAATTTCTTCATAATCTTTAATCTTATTTATGTGTTAATTTGGCAAAGATAGGAATTTATTTTCATTTACCCAAAATTATTTTCTAATTTATTTTTCCAGTCATTTTCCTCCGTTTGCTCTCCGCTTTTTCACCACCTTGTCTCTACTTTTCCTTTGTTCATTGTTTATCTGCCGTGTGGCTCGCACCGTCATTTATTCGTTTATATGTACGAACTTTGCCAAAGTTTCAAAATTTGCCAAAGTTGAAATCTACTAATAACCCTCTTTTTATTTCTATCTTAGCTTTAACTTACCTTCATTTTTTCTTCTTCATTTGTTCGTTCATTGTTCGTTCATTGTTCGTCTTTTCTTCGTCTTTTGTTCGTTCTTTGTTCGTTCTTTGTTCGTCTTTTGTTCGTCTTTTGTTCGTCTTTTGTTCGTCTTTTGTTCGTTCTTTGTTCGTTCTTTGTTCGTCTTTTGTTCGTCTTTTGTTCGTCTTTTGTTCGTCTTTTGTTCGTCTTTTCATTATCTGCCCGTGCGGCTCGCACCGTCTTTTGTTCGTTCATTGTTCGTTCATTGTTCGTCTTTTCTTCGTCTTTTCTTCGTTCTTTGTTCGTTCTTTGTTCGTCTTTTGTTCGTCTTTTGTTCGTCTTTTGTTCGTCTTTTGTTCGTCTTTTCATTATCTGCCCGTGCGGCTCGCACCGTCTTTTGTTCGTTCATTGTTCGTCTTTCCTATAAGCTCTTTATATCTACATTATTTTATTCTCCCGTCCCCATTTGCTAATTGACTCATTTACTAATTTACTAATTTTATCTGTCTGTTGCGCTACGAGCTCACACTTTACCTTTTACCTTTTATCTTTTATCTTTTACCTTCAACAATTGGCATTGTGGTATTAATAACACATTTGCTAATTTCAAATAAATACTGTACCTTTGCCAAAGTTTTTTTGATAGCTTGTCGTATAACAACTTTGGGCAATGCTCAATATAATATGAAAGTTATAGTAATTACTAACGTCTAGAAAACTAACAACCGATGAAAGGAATTATATTAGCAGGCGGTTCAGGTACACGCCTTTACCCCATTACTAAGGGAGTTTCTAAACAATTACTCCCTATTTACGATAAACCAATGATTTACTACCCATTATCAGTGCTGATGCTTTCGGGTATTCGCGAGATATTGGTAATTTCTACTCCTCAGGACTTACCAGGTTTTGAGCGCCTCTTAGGTGACGGTTCCGACTTCGGTATTCGCCTTAGCTATGCCGAGCAACCCAGTCCCGATGGTTTAGCTCAAGCTTTTATCATAGGCGAAGAGTTTATAGGCGATGACGATGTATGCCTGGTATTAGGAGATAATATTTTCTACGGACAGAGTTTCTCGAAAATGCTCGCTCAAGCGGTAGAGAATGTAAAGAAAGAACGCAAAGCTACTGTCTTTGGTTATTACGTAAAAGACCCTGAACGTTATGGGGTAGCTGAATTTGACACCGAGGGCAATGTGCTTAGCATTGAAGAAAAACCCACACAGCCTAAATCTAACTATGCGGTAGTAGGACTCTATTTTTACCCCAATAAAGTAGTGAAAGTAGCCAAAAGTATCAAACCCTCAGCACGAGGTGAATTGGAGATTACTACGGTGAATCAAGAGTTTCTAAACGACGGCGAATTAAAAGTACAACTCTTAGGGCGCGGTTTTGCGTGGCTTGATACCGGCACCCACGATTCGCTTAGCGAAGCATCAAACTTCGTAGAAACCTTAGAGAAACGTCAAGGACTCAAAATCTCTTGTTTGGAAGAAATAGCCTATCGCAAGGGTTGGATTACTGCTGAAAAGTTGCAAGAGTTAGCAAAACCAATGCTCAAAAACCAATACGGGCAATACCTTTTGCAATTAACGATGAACAATAGATAATTTGCTTTTCCAAATAATCTAACGCTAAAACCTAATCTATGCTGGCGTGAGCTTGTAGCTCGTGCCTCCTAACATCTAATCTCCTAAAAAATGGCAAAACTAAAAACAGCATATTTCTGTCAGAATTGCGGAGCACAATATAGCAAATGGCAAGGACAGTGTTACGTCTGCAAGCAGTGGAATACCATTGTGGAAGAAGTCGTACAGAAAGACACTGCTCCTGCTTGGCAAGAGAAAGAATCACCTATCAAGAGTAAAGCTCCTAAGTATATCTCTATTTCGCAAATCGATACACAACAGGAGGCGCGCCTCAACAGCAACAACCACGAATTGAATAACGTTTTGGGTGGGGGAATTGTACCGGGGTCGGTTACTCTTTTAGGAGGTGAACCAGGGATAGGCAAGAGTACGCTATTGTTGCAAATAGCTCTTAACTTGCCTTATCGTACGCTCTACGTATCGGGGGAGGAAAGTGAGAAACAGATAAAAATGCGCGCCGACCGCATTCCGCATAAGCTCGATAATTGCTTTATCCTCACTGAAATTAAGACGCAAAATATCTTTCAGCAGATAAAAGAACTCTTACCCGAAATCGTGATTATCGACTCTATTCAAACCCTACAATCCGATTATATTGAGGCTTCGGCGGGGAGTATTTCTCAAATTAGGGAATGTGCCTCCGAACTGATTAAGTTTGCTAAAACTACTCACACTCCTGTAATACTCATTGGGCATATCACTAAGGACGGACAAATAGCGGGGCCTAAGATATTAGAGCATATGGTCGATACCGTTCTGCAGTTTGAAGGCGATCGCAACCACGTGTACCGTATCTTGCGTTCACTGAAAAACCGCTTTGGCTCTACTTCCGAATTGGGTATTTACGAAATGCTTAGCAACGGATTGCGTGAGGTAAATAATCCTTCGGAGATTCTCATTTCCAAAACCGATGAGACGATTAGCGGTACCTCCATAGCTGCCACTTTGGAAGGTATGCGTCCGCTGATGATTGAAATACAAGCACTCGTAAGTACAGCGGTATATGGAACACCACAACGCAGTACTACGGGCTTCAATGCCAAACGCCTCAATATGCTTTTGGCAGTGCTTGAGAAACGCGCAGGATTCCGCTTAGGAGCTAAGGACGTCTTCCTTAATATTACCGGAGGCATTACTATCGACGACCCCGCCACTGACTTAGGAGTGGCGATGGCTATCTTATCTTCTAACGAAGATATAGCGATTGAAAAGGACGTCTGTTTTGCCGGCGAAGTAGGATTAGGCGGTGAAATACGCCCTGTACAACGCGTAGAGCAACGCATTACTGAAGCTGAGAAATTAGGCTTCAACACCATTTTTGTATCAAAATATAACAAAATAGCCCTTAAAAATACTAAAATTAGGATTGTAAAAGTTGCCAAAATAGAAGATGCAATACAAGAACTATTTGGATAATAAAAACGCCTTATGTTGAAAAAACTTTTTAAAGATACCATTATCTACGGCATTGCTACTGTACTCCCTCGTGTGCTTACCCTATTGCTCACAAGGTTGTACGTGAATAAACTCGATACTGCCGATTTTGGTATTTATTCAGGGTTGTTTGTCTATCTTATTTTGGGGAACGTACTGCTATCATACGGTATGGAAACAGCTTTCTTCCGTTTTATGAACAAAGGCGAACAGAAGAAGAAGGTACAATCTACCGCGCTTACTTCTCTTACAGTCAGCTCTTTGTTTTTCCTGCTGATTGCTTACTTATTGCGACACTTTATTGCCTCCTGGCTGAACTACGATGTACAGTATATTGTCTTTGCCATTTATATATTAGTACTTGATGCCTTAGTGGTGATTCCGTTTGCGTGGCTCAGGAACAAAGGCAAAGCCAAACTTTATGCTATTGTTAAAATAGGGAATACAGCAGTGAATTTAGCTCTGAACATTTACTACCTGAACTATTTACCTGATGAAGCTCTTGCTACCAACGGTGGTGTATATTATATCTTTTTAGCCAACGTAATAGCGAGTTTAGCGACTTTCATTGTCTTACTGCCTATCTATTTCAAAATACATTTCCATTTTGATTATCGACTTTGGAAAGAGATGATGGTTTATGCTTTCCCTGTATTATTGGCAGGTATTGCTTTTGCGGTAAATGAAGGTTTTGACCGAGTGTTCTTGCGTATGCTCCTTCCCGCTGATACTGCCGATGGAACTATAGGTATCTACTCAGCTTGTTACAAAATGGGGGTATTTATGAACCTTTTTGTCACTGCTTATAAACTTGGCATAGAACCTTTCTTTTTCAGCAGTGCACAGGATAAGAATGCACCTAAAACCTATGCTCGTATCACCGAATACTTCATTGTGTGTGGAGGCTTTATTTTGCTCTTTATTACCGTGTTCACCGATGTTTTTAAACTTATTTTGATACCTAACAAAGCCTATTGGGAAGCTCTTTGGATAGTGCCTATTATCTTGTTAGCTAACCTATGTTTAGGTATTTACCATAGTCTTTCGGTATGGTACAAAGTCACCGACCGCACCAGCTTCGGGGCTATCGTATCCTTGATAGGAATGGCTATCACAGTAGTGTTTAACTTTGCACTTATTCCTTGGCTCAGTTATAAAGGAGCGGCTTTAGCAACACTTATTACCTATGGGGCGATGATGTTTATTTCGTATTACTACGGACAAAAATACTATCCGATACCCTATAAAAAAAGGAAGATAAAAATCTTCCTTGGAATGAGTGTTGTTTTCTCATTTGTAAATTTTTATGCTTTTGACAATAGTATCTACATAGGCACCTTACTTTTGCTTATTTATGGTTATTTAGCGAGTTTTACTATAAAGCTCAAATCTACTCTTCCTAAACAACCGTAAAAAGGTTCATCTTTTCTTCTTCTTTGTTGTGCATTAGCGCACTGTCTTCCGGTGTTTTATCCTTATAACCGCAGAGGTGTAACAAGCCGTGTGACAATACCCGCAGGAGCTCTCTTTGGAACGGCACTTTAAAGATGTTAGCATTCTCCTTTACGCGCTCTACCGAAATATAAATATCCGAATGGAGTACCTTTCCCTCAGAATAATCAAAGGTGATGATATCGGTAAGGGTGTCGTGTTGCAAGTACTCTACATTTATTTTGTGCAAATACTCATCATCGCAAAAAATATAGTTGATATTACCTGCCTCTTTACCTTCGGATTGGGCTACGCGTTTCACCCAACGTTTTACTTCGTTTTTCTTAAAAGGGAAGACAAAGGGAGTTTCGTTAAAAAAAGAAGTCATAATAATTATTTTTCTTTAGGCTTATAGGTACTGATACCTAAAAGTGCGTAAATGGGTGAGAAATTAATCAGAATGGTTACCAAAAGCAATATAGAAACGCCTGATAACACGGAAGCAATGGTAATAGAAAACTCGTTAAAATACCCCAATATCGCAGTGATAACGATAATGAGCAAACGGATATTCTTATCCAAAGTACTAATATTTCTTTTCATATAGTCACATTTTTTAATTTGTGGCAAATGTACTTCTTTATTTTGAATAAAACAAAGATTTTAAATAATTATACTCTCACTTTTGCGCTATCTCAAATTATTTACGCAAACTTCATAGATTTAGTAGGTGATATTTTGGTAATCACATAGGTAGGAATGAGTAGCATCAGCAAGCACAATAGCAAAACGCCTATATTGAGCAATAACACCCACAGAGGAGTGAAAGCAATCGGTACTTCGGTTACATAATAGGTGGCAGGGTCTAACTTGATAAGGCTGTAACGCTGTTGTAACCAGAGCAATAAGAATCCCAAAACATTCCCCCATAAGAGTCCCAAGCCTATGATATAGGTAGCATTATACAAAAATATCTTGCGGATACTGCGGTCAGAAGCACCTAAGCTCTTTAAAGTACCTATCATTGGTGTTTTCTCCAATATGAGCACGAGAATAGCCGTAATCATATTAAATCCACCTACCACTATCATTATCCCGATGATAAGGTAAATATTGAAATCGAACATACCAAGCCATTCGAAGATAAAAGGAAACTTCTGAATGATAGTTTGCGAATCGAGGAATGAACCTACCTTGCCGTACACTTGTTTGCCTACTTCTTCTATACGGTCAAAATCTTTGATAAAAAGCTCGAAATTGCCTATTTGGTCAGGTTGCCATTTATTGATTTTCTGAATATGACGTATATCAGTGAAGACGTACGACGCATCAAATTCTTGAAAGCCACTATTGTAAAGCCCTACAATTTTAAAACTACGTTGGTTAGGAGCTTGAGCAGC
Source organism: Capnocytophaga sp. G1920 (assembly GCF_051417515.1). NCBI lineage: Bacteria > Pseudomonadati > Bacteroidota > Flavobacteriia > Flavobacteriales > Flavobacteriaceae > Capnocytophaga > Capnocytophaga sp. G1920. The sequence goes on along the minus strand of NZ_JBPRKH010000015.1, from coordinate 2,338 downwards.
TTCGTCTTTTAAAAAGATAGCTTGGCAACGGTCGCCCAGTTTTAGGTGCAATCTGTTGGCTAAATAGGTAGACATTAGCACCTCATCGGTTACTTCTTCACTCGCTACATTAGGGGTGTGCCCTTCGGTAATAAAGTCGCGAATAAGCGACCAATTGTAGTCTTTTCCTACACCTTTAGCAAGAATCGACTCATAAGTGGTTTCAGTACGGATAATACCACCTTTGGTAGCCACTGCCTGAATATGGGTAACTTCGGGTACTGCTGAAAAAGTAGGGTAAAAATCTTGTTGTAACTTAATAGGTTTGGTACTAACTTCTGATATATTATTGCTGTAATCAAAAATCTGAATGTGCCCGTGAAAGACTACCAACTTCTCCCTAATCTTGCGTTGCAAGCCAATACCCGTAGCAATGGCAATGAGCATCATCACCATACCCACAGCAATGGCAGCTATTGCCATTTTGATAATTGGGGAAGAAATTGTACCTTTGTCCCCTTTCGAAAAAATAACTCTTTTTGCTATGAAATATTCAACATTCAAAACAATAATGCCTTTTAGAAGTGCCAAAGTTACACTTTTTTTCTTATGTACGCTTATATCGTGCAAAAATAATGGACAGACACAAGGTAATGCCTCTGTGCAAAACACTGAAAAGCAGACGAAAGAAGTGGTGGTAGGCGCTAACCGAATGTATCTTTACATTAAGGATTTACGCGCTAAAAATATAGCTATCGTTACGAATCAGACTGGAATTGTGAAAGCCGAAAAAGGGAATTATGTGCATTTGGTGGATACGTTATTAAAGAAGAAAGTATCTATCAGTAAGGTTTTTGCTCCTGAACACGGATTCAGAGGGGAAGCCGATGCAGGTGAAGTGGTGAAAGACGGCAAAGACACTAAAACGGGCTTGCCTATTGTATCGCTCTATGGTAAAAACAAAAAACCTACTGCTGAGCAACTGAAAGGTGTAGACCTTGTACTCTTTGATTTGCAAGATGTAGGGGTGCGCTTTTACACTTATATTTCTACTTTGCATTATGTGATGGAGGCTTGTGCTGAACAGCATATTCCTGTAATAGTACTCGACCGTCCGAATCCTAATGCGCATTATATTGATGGAGCGGTATTGCAACCTGCCTTTAAGAGTTTTATTGGGATGCACCCTGTGCCCGTGGTTTATGGAATGACTATTGGCGAATACGCTCAGATGATAAATGGTGAAAAGTGGTTGCAAGCAGGCGTTACTGCTGACCTTAAAGTGATTCCTCTTGCCTATTATACACATCAAACGTCTTATAGCTTACCAGTAAAACCTTCGCCTAACTTACCTAATGATGTATCGGTGAACTTGTACCCAAGTTTGTGTTTTTTTGAAGGGACAAATGTAAGTATGGGGCGCGGTACCGATATGCAGTTTCAGATTTATGGCTCTCCTTATTTTGATAAGACGGCTTTTAGCTTTACGCCACACCCTAATGCAGGCGACAAGAATCCGAAGTTTAATGGTGAACTATGTTACGGTGAGGACTTGAGAAAAACGCCTCGTTTGGATAAACTAAATCTCACTTGGCTTAAAAAAGCTTTTGAACAGGGCAAAGGAGTGAAAACACCTTTCTTTACTTCATCGTTCAATAAGATTGCTGGTAATGAGATATTAAAGAAGCAAATCAGCGAAGGGAAGACCGAAGACGAAATACGCCAATCGTGGCAAAAGGATATAGAGCAGTTTAAGGAGGTGAGAAAGAAATATTTACTATATCCATAATTAATACTATAATGCCAATTGTTGAAGGTAAAAGATAAAAGGTAAAAGGTAAAAGGTAAAAGGTAAAAGGTAAAGTGTGAGCTCGTAGCGCAACAGACAGATAAAATTAGTAAATTAGTAAATTAGTAAATGAGTCAATTAGCAAATGGGGACGGGAGAATAAAATAATGTAGATATAAAGAGCTTATAGGAAAGACGAACAAAAGACGAACAAAAGACGAACAAAAGACGAACAAAAGACGAACAAAGAACGAACAAAGAACGAACAAAGAACGAACAAAGAACGAACAAAGAACGAACAAAGAACGAACAAAGAACGAACAAAGAACGAACAAAGAACGAACAAAGAACGAACAAAAGGCGGAGGAAAAGTGGGGGTAAGTTAAAACTAAGATATAAATAAGAAGAATGTTATTAGTAGATTTCAACTTTGCCAAAGTTTCAAACTAAGGTTGTAAGGAACATTTTTAACTATCTGAATAAGAATACATTTTTGAAGGATCTCCTCCGCAATGGATTACAATTTCTTTAATTATTTCATCTTGTAAACCATAACAAAATCGCCTTTTA